>CAZAHP010000007.1:23322-33793 GCA_964484985.1 uncultured Methylophilaceae bacterium | reverse complement strand
GTTAAGTTGGTGGCAATCACCGCATCCCAATCTTCATCTTTCATTCGCATTAGTAAGGTGTCGCGTGTAATACCCGCATTATTCACCAGTATTGACACATCGCCATATGTTTTTGAAATACTCTCTAACACAGCATCAATTTGAGCGGCATCGTTGACATCAAGAGCCAGCCCCATGCCTCCAAAGCCTTTTAAGGTCGCATTAATAGCATCAGCACCAGCCTGTGTTGTAGCAGTACCCACCACTTTAGCACCATTTTCAGCCAGTATTTTTGCAATAGCAGCTCCAATACCACGGCTTGCGCCAGTCACTAGTGCGACTTGATTATCTAATATCATGTCAATTTCCTTAATTTGTCAGCGCAGCTTTAAACTCGTCTAAAGCAACATGACTGATTAGTGCAGTACAAGGCATCTCTGCAACGATACGTTTATTCAAACCTGTAAGAACTTTGCCAGGACCGCACTCAGCTGCCTTTGCAACCCCTTGCGCATAGGCCGCTTGGACTGTTTCAGACCAGCGTACAGGGCTATATAATTGGCGCACTAGTGCATCTTTGATTTTATCCGCGTCATTATACGCGGCTACATCTGCATTGTGCAGCACAGGAGCTATTGGTGTACGTACCGTAACACTCTCTAAGTACGCTCTAAGTTCAGCCGCCGCAGGCTTCATTAATGCGCAATGTGAGGGTACGCTAACAGGTAAAGACAATGCTCGCTTAGCACCTTTTGCTTTTGCCAACACCATACCCCGCTCTACAGCGGCAATCTCACCTGCAATTACCACTTGACCAGGAGAGTTGTAGTTCACTGCTTCTAACACTTGGTTTTGTGCAGCCTCTTGGCATAACTCACGTACAACATCATCATCTAAACCTAGAATTGCTGCCATTCCACCAACACCTTCAGGCATCGCATTCTGCATGACTTCTGCACGAAAGCGTACTAAAGGAAGCGCATCTTCGTAGCTAATTGCGTCAGCTGCAACCAAAGCAGTGTACTCACCAAGACTGTGACCTGCAAATAGATTTGGGGTTAAATCACTTTCAGCCTGCCATGTTCGTAATGCTGCAACGCCAGCAATCAGCATTAAAGGCTGTGTATTTGCAGTTTGATTAATGGCTTCGTTTGGTTCTGTCACCATGCGCCAAAAGTCTTGTCCCAAAATATCTGAAGCTTGGCTAAACGTATCGCGGACGATAGCTGTTTCGCCAAAGCCTTGCATCATACCAACAGATTGAGATCCTTGCCCAGGGAAGAAAAATGCAAATTTCATGTTAACTCTTTATAATTTATACAAACTTAATACTTCAGCACATTTAAAATCAATACTTAAGAAGCACTGAGCCCCAAGTGAAACCACCACCAAAAGCTTCCATCAGGATAGTTTCGCCTCGCTTGATACGACCATCACGCACAGCGGTGTCTAGGGCCAAAGGAATAGATGCAGCAGACGTGTTGCCATGCCCTCCTACCGTGACCACAACCTTATCCATGCTCATACCTAATTTTTTAGCTGTGGCTTGAATAATACGGATATTGGCCTGATGTGGAACTAGCCAATCAACATCTGTTTTTTCTAATCCATTAGCCTCTAGTGTTTCATCCACGATGGCATCTAATGTATTAACTGCTACTTTAAATACAGCGTTTCCTTCCATCTGTATAGTCTTTGAACCCTCGGGATGAGATACGCCAGAAGGTACATTTAGTAAGTGTGATTGACTACCATCTGCGTGTAAGTGGGTAGAAAGTATGCCTTCCTCTTCAGATGCAGAAAGAATCAACGCGCCAGCGCCATCACCCCATAAAATACAATTGCTGCGGTCAGTCCAATCAGTAATGCGAGACATGGTTTCAGCACCAACTACAAGAGCGCACTTGGCCCCACCTGCTTTAATAAAGTTATTAGCCGTAGCGAGCGCATAGACAAAACCACTACAAACCGCTTGTATGTCAAACGCAGGGCAGGCAGTATCGATGCCTAATCGAGCTTGAAGAATACATGCAGTGCTTGGAAAGGTGTGATCAGGAGTTGTGGTAGCAACAATAATCAGGTCAATGTCAGAGGGCTTAATGTTGGCAGCTTCAATTGCATTTTTAGCTGCATGCAGCGCCAAGTCACTGGTTGCTTCATTTTCAGCGGCAATATGGCGCTCTTTAATACCCGTTCTAGTTTCTATCCACTCTGAAGTGGTGTCCACCATGCTCTCGAGCTCAGCGTTAGTTAAAACTCGTTCAGGTAGATAACTACCAGTCCCTGCAATGCGAGAAAAAATCATGCCCTAACCTTCAAATCTAGAGTTAACCCACTACTTTGAGTGAGCTGTCGTCGGCTACAGCAGAGTTCGGCTGCATATGTTCGATTTCTAATTGTTCTGTGATACGGCGGAGCACACCACTGCGTGACTCTTCTACAGCTTGCAGTATGGCATTGTAAAAAGCAAAACTATCAGCACCGCCATGACTTTTAACCACGATTCCGCGTAAACCTAAAAAGCTTGCGCCATTATATAGTCTCGGGTCGTAACGTTTTTTTAATGCCTTTAATACTGGCAATGCAATTAAGGCAGACAGTTTACTTAACCAAGTACGACTAAACTCATTTTTCAATGTAGACCCCATTAAATGGGCTAAGCCTTCAGAGGTTTTAAGTGCAACATTACCTACAAAGCCATCACAAACCACAACATCGGTCGTGCCTTTAAAAATATCGTTACCTTCAATATTGCCGTAGAAATTCAAATGACTCGCACGTAGCAACTCACCTGCCTGTTTTACAACTTCATTACCTTTAATATCTTCCGAACCAATATTCAGCAGACCTATGGTTGGCTTGGGTTTATGCTCTACGCAACTCACCAGCATCGCACCCATGAGTGCGAATTGTAGTAAGTGTTCAGGCGTGCAGTCTGAGTTTGCACCCAAATCCAACATATAGGTAACACCTTTAGCATTAGGCAATATGCCGGCAATTGCAGGCCTATCTATACCCGGAAGCATTTTAAGCACATAGCGAGCAGTTGCCATAAGCGCACCTGTATTACCAGCGCTGACGCAAGCATGAGCCTCACCAGTTTTAACAAGGTTAATCGCCACTCGCATAGACGAGTCTTTTTTATTTTTTAGTGCGCTTTGAGGTGACTCATCCATCGTCACCACTTCTGATGCATGATGAATGCGCAGGCGTGAACTCACTGCCGCATGATGCGCAGTGAGTTCAGCCTGTATTAAATCACTTGGGCCAACCAAAATTATGTTGATTTGACTATCATGAGCAAGCGCATCAAGCGCTGCAGGCACGGTAACATGGGGGCCATGGTCACCACCCATAGCATCAACTGCAATAGTAATATCGATGCTCAAAACTAAGTCTATAATCCAGTATCAACAATAAGCGCCTTTTAACAAGGCGGGCTTTGAAATTTTTAATTACTCGCCTTTAGCAGGCATTACTTTACGACCACGGTAAAAGCCGTTTGGGCTTACGTGGTGACGCAAATGCACTTCACCTGTTGTTGGCTCTACAGCCAAAGGTGGGTTAGTTAAAAAATCGTGTGAACGATGCATACCGCGCTTTGACGGGGTCTTTTTATTTTGTTGAACGGCCATAATCTACTCCTAAATAATACACAGCTTAAAAAATGCTGCAAAAAAGTTAACTTACTATAAATACTGTTTCTATCTCAAACTATTACTTCTTTAACTTAGCTAGCACCGCAAAAGGGCTTGGTTTTTTCAACTCATTCAAGCTACCAACTGCACCGCAACCATCCAATGGGTGTTTAGGCGCTAGCGGTAACGCTAACAAAATCTCATCTTCGATTAAGCTGCCAACGTGCATTTGCGTATCAGCATCTAAATAATCTTGGTCTTCAGGCTCATCTTCTGGTGCAGGAATTGAATCCTGCGGTGCAACGATGTAGTTAAGCTCAATATCCACAGGGTATTCAACCCCTGCCAAACAGCGCTGACACATCAATTGCAAGCTACCACGCACATTAAGCTTTAAGCATGGTAATCCTTGCGGATTTACACTGCCAACCAAGCTACAGCGCATCTCGCCGTCATCAGAAAATAAGTCGTCTTTTAGACGTAAAAAATCTGAGACCAAGATTATACCATGAATTTCAAGAGCTTTTCGAGCAAACTCTAGGTTATCGATGTTCGTTTGATTGATTGGTGCAGTCATAGGGCTCGCATGATATAATTTCGTCGTTTGGATGTCAAAAAAGCTTGTTAAAATATTGTTGCCTAAGCTTTAAATGCTCATTTTACACGAGTTAACTTAGGTATTTAGTGGTTTTAATAGGTTTGGCAGCCACAAACCTTAATAATTTTTACTGTTTAATTTCGGGCTTTGTTCGTGATAAAAAAAATTCTAGTTGCTAATCGTGGTGAAATTGCGGTGCGTATTGTGCGCGCTTGTGCAGAAATGGGCATTAAGTCTGTCGCCATTTATTCTGATGCTGACCGTCAGGCATTGCATGTTAAAAAAGCTGATGAGGCATATCATATTGGTACCGACCCTGTGAGCGGCTACCTAAATGCTCATAACATTGTAAATTTGGCGGTGGCTGCTGGTTGTGATGCGCTTCATCCAGGATATGGGTTTTTGTCTGAAAACCCTGAGTTGGCTGAAATATGCGCACGACGCGGTATTAAGTTCATTGGGCCAAATGCTAAAGTCATTCGTCAAATGGGCGACAAAATTCAAGCACGTAATGCAATGGTAGCGGCAGGGATTCCTTGCACGCCAGGCAGCGATGGCAATTTAGCTGATTTAGAAGAAGCACGTGTGCTTGCTAAAAAAATTGGCTATCCAGTCATGTTAAAAGCTACTAACGGCGGTGGCGGGCGCGGCATTAGACGTTGTAATGACGAAAAAGAATTAATTGGCAATTATGACCGTGTGATTTCCGAGGCCAGCAAAGCATTCGGCAAGCCTGAAGTATTTTTAGAAAAGTGCGTAGTGAATCCACGCCACATTGAGGTGCAGGTTATAGGTGATAGTCACGGCAACGTGATTCATCTTTTCGAGCGCGATTGCTCAATTCAGCGCCGTAACCAAAAATTAATTGAAATCGCTCCTTCACCTCAACTAAGCAAAGCGCAACGAGATTATATCGGTGGCTTGGCAGTAAAAGCTGCCAAAGCGGTTGGTTATGAAAATGCCGGCACTGTAGAATTTTTATTAGATAGCGACAATAGCTTCTACTTTATGGAAATGAACACACGCTTGCAGGTAGAGCATACTGTGACTGAAACTATTACTGGTATTGATATTGTTCAGGAACAAATTCGTATTGCAGATGGCTTAGAGTTGCAATATAAGCAAAGCGAAGTCAATTATCGCGGCTTCGCCATGGAGTTCCGCATTAATGCAGAAGACCCAAAAAATGACTTTTTACCTAGTTTTGGTAAAATCACACGTTACTATGCGCCTGGCGGCCCTGGCGTGCGTATGGATGCGGCGATTTATAGTGGTTATGTGATTCCCCCTTACTATGACTCGATGTGCGCTAAACTCACTGTTTGGGCTTTGGATTGGGAAAGTGTCATTGAACGTGGTCGTCGCGCTTTGGGCGACATGGTGGTCTATGGTGTAAAAACAACGATTCCTTATTATCAAGAAATCATGAAAAACCCAGATTTTAGAAGCGGTGTTTTTGATACTAGCTTTGTAGAATCGCACCCAGACTTGGTAAACTATGCGACGGAGTTTCCTCCAGAGTTGATTGCGGCGGCAATATCTGCTGCAATTGCTGCGCATGAAGGCATTTAATATTCATCACTTTTTTAAAACTTAAACTAATAGATTATAAATATGGCAAAAGTATATGTTTCTGAACTAGTTTTACGCGACGGACACCAATCTCTTATCGCAACACGTATGCGTACTGATGATATGTTGCCGATTTGTGCAAAACTAGATTCTATCGATTTTTGGTCGCTCGAAGCTTGGGGAGGCGCAACCTTTGATGCCTGCGTGCGCTATCTAAAAGAGGACCCATGGGAGCGCTTAAGAAAGCTACGCAAGGCTTTACCTAATAGCCGTATTCAAATGCTATTGCGTGGTCAAAATCTTCTTGGTTATCGTCACTATTCTGATGATGTGGTGCGCGCATTTGTGAAACAGTCAGCTGACTCTGGCGTAGATATTTTTCGTATATTTGACGCTATGAATGACGTGCGCAACCTACGTGTCTCTATTGAAGCTGTAAAAAAAGTAGGTAAACACGCACAAGGTACAATGAGCTTCACCACCAGCCCTGTACATAACACAGCGTATTTTGTCGCCTTAGCTAAAGAGTTAGAAGCAATGGGCTCAGACACCATCGCCATTAAAGATATGGCTGGCTTACTAACGCCACAAAGTACCACAGACTTAGTTAAAGCCATACGTGCTGAAGTTAATCTGCCTATTCACCTTCATAGCCATTCGACATCAGGTTTGGCGAGCATGAATATGCTAAGAGGTATAGAAAATGGCGCGACGATTATTGATACTTGCAACTCATCATTTTCAGAGGGTGCTAGCCACCCAACGACTGAGAGTTTGGTCGCTGCGCTTCAAGGTACAGAGTATGACACAGGTCTCAATTTAGCCGCTTTGCAGGAGATAACAGCTTACTTCCGCGAGGTACGTAAAAAATACTGGCAATTTGAAAGTGACTTTACGGGTGTAGATACACGTGTTTTAGTCAACCAAGTACCAGGTGGCATGATTTCCAACCTTTCAAATCAGCTAAAAGAGCAAGGCGCACTGAATCGTATGGATGAAGTATTGGCTGAGATTCCACGCGTACGTGAGGATTTGGGCTTTCCTCCATTAGTGACACCTACCTCACAAATCGTTGGTACTCAAGCAGTGCTCAACGTGATGACAGGCGCACGTTATAAATCTGTAACCAATGAAGTGAAAAACTACTTCTTGGGTCAATATGGCAAATCACCTGCACCTGTGAACTCTGCAATAAAAACTGCAGCCGTGGGTAATGCTGAAGTTATCACTTGTCGCCCAGCTGATTTAATTGAACCAGAAATGGATAAATTACGCGCTGAGTCTGAAGCTTGGGCAAAATCTGAAGAAGATGTGCTGACTTATGCCATGTTCCCAGATTTGGCTAAAACCTTCTTACAAGAACGTAATGCAGACACCTTAAAACCAGAAGCTTTACTCACTAAAGAAACAGTTGCGACTAGCGCAGCTCGTTATGCGCCAAATGAGTTTAAGGTCACATTACATGGTGAAACCTTCCACATCAAACTGACTGGTAGCGGCCATGCGGGTGAAGAGCAACGTCCATTCTATGTATCTGTAGATGGTATTGCTGAAGAAGTTATCGTGGAAACTTTAAGTGAAATTGAAGTCTCTGGTGGCAAATCTGGTGGTAAGAAAAAATCGACTGCAAGTGTTGGCGCCAGCGGCCGCCCTCGCCCATCACACGAAGGTTGTGTGACGACTGCTATGCCAGGTAGCATTGTGGATGTCAAAGTTAAAGCAGGTGACAAAGTTAAAGCAGGTGATGCAGTGCTTGTGATTGAAGCCATGAAAATGGAGAATGAAATTCAAGCGCCAAAATCTGGTGTAGTGCTCGCTGTGCATGTCAAAAAAGGCGATACAGTCACTCCAGATGAAACCTTGCTTGAAATTCAACCTGAGTAATTGTAGTTAACTATATAAGCCGACAGATATTCACGCTGTCGGCTTTTTTATTTTAGAATAAGCTTATGCAACAATCTCTTATATTAGGTTCTTCATCTATCTATCGCCGTGAGCTTTTAGAGCGCTTACGCATCCCGTTTACTTGCGTATCTCCCAATGTTGATGAAACTCCAATCTCTAATGAGCGCCCAGAACAGACAGCGCTGAGGCTGGCGCAAGTTAAAGCACGTAAAGTGGCAGAAGCGCACCCTGACGCATTGATTATTGGCTGCGACCAAGTGGCAACCTTAGATGGTGTGCAAATGGGTAAGCCTTTGGTGCACGAGGTTGCTGTTAAGCAACTGCAAACCATGCGTGGCAGAATGGTCACTTTTCACAGTGCATTGTGTCTTTACAACGCACGTACAGGCCTTATGCAAGCTGAAAACGTCATATATGAAGTACATTTTAAAAATCTGAGTGATGCACAAATCGAGAACTATTTGCGGTTAGAGCAGCCTTATCACTGCGCAGGTAGTGCTAAATCAGAAGGCTTGGGCATCGCCATTATAGAAAAAATGGTGGGTGATGACCCTAACGCGCTGATTGGCTTACCGCTGATTAGATTGATTCACATGCTTCAAAATGAGGGTGTGCCTGTCATTTAAACCAGTCATCTAAATTGGTCAACGCAAACTAAGCTCAAGCGTTTTTGCTGTACCTTCAACACGGAGATTCAAGATGTCTATCAAACCCCATATCATCACAGCAACCATTGCTTCACTCATTTCCACAGGTGCTCTAGCTGCCGATGCAGATGAAATTCGCAGCACTTTAAACGAGCAACAATCTGTCGCTGTCACGATTTACAACGGTGATTTAGCCTTAGTAAAAGATCAACGTAAAGTCACCCTTAAAAGCGGTCTAAACAATCTAGCCTTACGTGATGTGAGCGCTCAGATACGGCCAGAAACTGCTTTGTTACGTAGTGTCAGCCATGCCGGCAGCTTTAGCACTTTAGAGCAAAACTTTGATTTTGATTTACTTACCCCACAAAAATTGCTTGAAAAATACGTGGGCAAAAACGTTGGTATTATTAAAACCAATATCAAAACAGGGGAAGAAACCACCGAACAAGCCACGGTGCTCTCAGCAAATAATGGCATCGTGCTGAAAATAGGCAACCGCATAGAAACAGGCATACCCGGTCGTCTTGTATATGACGATGTACCTGCCAATTTACGTGACCGCCCCACCCTTGTTACCAAACTTAACAACAAAGTAGCTACTGAACAAACGGTTGAACTGAGCTACCTCACAGGTGGCTTAGGCTGGAAGGCCGATTACGTAGCAGAGCTCAGCCCGAAAGAAGACAGCTTAGACTTATCAGGTTGGGTCACACTCACGAACACCAGTGGCACTAGCTACAATAATGCAAAACTTCAATTAGTGGCGGGCGATGTAAACCGTGTGCAACAACATATACGCCCTATGGCAATGAAAGCCATGCGCATGCAAGAAATGGTCGCCGATGCGGCTGCGCCTATGGCGGAAGAGTCATTACTTGAATATCACCTCTATACACTAGACCGCCCAACCACTATTGATGAAAGCCAAACCAAGCAAGTCGCCCTACTCTCAGCAAGCGGTGTGCCTGCGCGTAAAGAGCTTGTGCTGCGTGGTGCAGATTACTACTATCAAAGTAGTTATGGCGATTTAGGGCAAAAAATGAAGGTGAGCGTATTTGTAGAGTTTGATAACAAAGAAGCCGCAAAACTAGGCATGCCACTGCCTAAAGGCATTATGCGCGTGTACAAAAAAGACAGCCAAGGCAATGCACAATTTGTTGGTGAAGACAATATTGACCACACCCCTAAAAACGAAACTGTGCGCCTCAAATTGGGCGAAGCCTTTGACGTGACTGCAGATAAAAAACAAACTGACTTCAAAACAATACCCAAGCCAGCTAAAGGCGTACAAGCTTTTGAAAGTGCTTATGAAGTTGTACTCAAAAATGCTAAAAAAGAACGTGTGACGGTGACTGTACAAGAGCCGATACCCGCAGATTGGAAAATCTTGAACGAAAACCACCCTAGCACTAAAGCGACTAGCAACACCGCTGTGTGGAAAATAGACATTCCAGCTGAAGGTACTACCACTTTAAAATATAGGGTTCAGGTTAAATACTAATGACTGATAACAAACCATTGGCTGATAAAAAATTAGGCACTCTCTATTTCATCCCCGTCACCATGGGCGAAGACAACATCAGCGCGGTATTGCCGCCCGATGTTGTCAGTATCGCGCAGCAGTTAGACGAGTTTATCGTAGAGAATGAAAAAACTGCTCGCCACTTTTTGGGTGCTATCAAGCACCCAAAACCCATACGCGAGCTGGCTTTTAAAACGCTGAACGAACACACTACAGAAAAAGAGCTCCCTGCTTTACTGGCTAGCCTACTTGCAGGTAAAAACGTAGGCTTAATGTCAGAAGCTGGCTGCCCCGGCATTGCCGACCCCGGCGCTAAATTAGCTGCCATCGCTCACTATAAAGGCATACGCGTAGCACCGTTAGTAGGGCCAAGCTCTATACTGCTCGGCTTGATGGCAAGCGGCCTCAATGGGCAGCGTTTTACATTTTTAGGTTATATCCCCAGCGAAAAAGCAGCCAGAGTACAAACCCTTAAAGACCTAGAAAAACGCTCAAAAACGCAACAAGAAACGCAGGTTTTTATAGAAACTCCCTACCGCAACCCACACATGTTAGAAGATATTTTGGCACATTGCCAAGCTGAAACAAGGCTTTGTATTGCTTGTAATGT
>CAZAHP010000007.1:19332-23222 GCA_964484985.1 uncultured Methylophilaceae bacterium | reverse complement strand
CGTCCACCAGGGTGCGAAACGTGGTAGGTACAGCCGCCAATGGCGCGGTTGCTCCATTTATCCACCAAATCAAATATTAGGGGTGCTTGTACTGGTATGGTGGGATGCAATGCTGACCATGGCGCCCACGCTCTAAAACGCACACCAGCAACGTATTCGCCTGCTATGCCTGTGGCTTGCAGAGGTAGCGGCCTGCCGTTGCAGGTGACGATGTGTCTGCCATCCGTGAGGCCGCGCACTCTGAGTTGCATACGCTCAACGGAAGAATCGACATAACGCGCTGTGCCGCCGCCGCTCATTTCTTCACCGAGTACATTCCACGGTTCTATGGCTTGGCGTAGCTCTAGCTCTACACCATGGTAAGCCACAGTACCGTAACGCGGGAAGCGGAACTCAACAAAAGGGTCAAACCAGTGTTTTTCAAATTTGTAGCCATATTCACGTAAGTCTTCTACTACGTCCGCTATATCTTGTGCAATAAAGTGCGGCAGCATCCAGCGGTCGTGTAGTTCTGTGCCCCAATGTACTAATTTCCCTTCGTAGGGTTTATTCCAGAATCTTGCGACTAAAGCGCGTAATAACAGGCTTTGCAGTAAGCTCATACGGGGGTGAGGTGGCATTTCAAACGCGCGGAATTCTACAATCCCCAAGCGCCCTGTCGGGCCATCTGGTGAGTATAGTTTGTCGATAGAGAACTCTGAGCGATGAGTGTTACCTGTGAGGTCTATAAGTAAGTTGCGTAATAGCCTATCTACCAGCCATGGACGCTCACTTTCTGCCATGTCTGGTAGTACTTTATCCATTTGTTGAAAGGCAATGGCAAGCTCGTAAAGGTTATCATCACGCGCTTCATCCACACGTGGCGCTTGGCTGGTTGGGCCGATGAATGTGCCTGAGAATAAATAAGATAAAGCTGGATGGTTTTGCCAATAGGTAATTAGGCTTTTCAGCACATCTGGCCTGCGCAGCATTGGGCTCTCTGCCGCAGTTGCGCCGCCTAACGTGACGTGGTTGCCACCACCGGTGCCTGTGTGGCGACCATCGAGCATGAATTTTTCAGTGCCTAAACGCGTTAAACGAGCCTCTTCGTAGAGAAAAGTGACATTTTTAACGAGGTCTTTCCAGTTACTTGCTGGGTGAATATTTACTTCAATGACGCCCGGGTCTGGCGTCACGCTCAGCACTTGTATGCGAGACTCGCGTGGTGGCGTGTAACCTTCAATCCATAATTTAAGTTTGAGCGTTGAAGCGGTATCTTCAACCGCTGTGACTAAGGCTAGGTAGTCTTCAAGGCGATTCACAGGCGGCATAAACACATGCAGCCTGCCATTGCGCACTTGTATGCACAAGGCGGTATGGATGACCTCGCGTGGCAAAGGTTTTACCTTTTTGTGTTTAATGCTTACACTTGGTTTAGCTTCATCAGCTAAATCTGCACTATCTGCAAAGGGGTCTAGCGCAAACTCAGGCTCCATGTCTTCTGGCAACACCCATGGCAGTGAGCCTAAAGGCAGGCGCAAGCCCATGGGTGAATCGCCTGTCAGCAAATACAAATGCTCACGTTTTAGTGGCCATTTACTGGTGAGCCAATCCCCTGCTTTTTTGGTTTCTACAGGTTTAATTGGCATGATATACCCTACTACTTCACCTAAACCTGTTTCTAATAAGCGAGCAAGGCGGCGGCGCTCTTCAGAATCTTTTAAATTGGCTTTAAGCGGGTCTATGTTTTCTGGCAATTTTTCTTCAAACTGCGCCTGTGCGAGCACATCTTCATAAGCGGGGATTAAACAAGCTTTTGGAAAATCTAAAATCTCAGCTAACTTATCTGCAAATGCGGTCGCCTCTTTTAGCGTGTAATTGTCTGGCACAGATTCATCTGAGAATAGGCTTGCATCGCGCCACATAGGTTTACCATCGGTGCGCCAATACATATTAATCGCCCAGCGTGGCAATGGCTCTCCTGGGTACCATTTGCCTTGACCATAATGCAGCATGCCGCCCTTGGCAAAATGCTCTTTTAAGCGAATCGCAAGCTTGCCTGCAAGCTCACGCTTTTTAACACCATGTGCGAGCGTATTCCACTCAGCGCCTTCCATATCATCAATTGATACAAAAGTGGGTTCACCACCTTGCGTGAGGCGCACATCTTGTTTCTTGAGGTCTCCATCTACTTTGTTGCCTAGCTTATCAATTTTAAGCCAATCATCTTCAGAATACGGCTTAGTCACACGCGGGTCTTCATGAATGCGGGTGATGGTCATTTCATGGGCAAACTGCACCTCGCACACGTCGGTAAAGCCCGTAATTGGCGCGGCAGAAGATGGTACAGCGGTGCAAGCAAGTGGAATATGCCCCTCCCCTGCAAGCAAACCAGAAGTTGGGTCCATGCCTATCCAGCCAGCACCTGGAACGTAAACCTCTGTCCACGCATGTAAATCTGTGAAATCTACTGTCGTGCCACTTGGCCCATCTAGCGCTTTAATATCCGCCGTGAGTTGAATTAAATAGCCTGAAACAAAGCGCGCAGCTAAACCAAAGTTGCGCATAATCTGCACTAAAAGCCATGCACTATCACGGCACGAGCCTGTAAGCTTGGTGAGCGTTTCTTCTGGCGTTTGTACACCAGGCTCCATACGCACTAAATAACCAATGTCTTGTTGAAGGCGCTGATTCACTGCAACTAAAAAGTTGGCAATACCTAGCTCTGGAGTCACAATTGCTTTTCTAGCGTCATCTACCCATTTTGTGAGTAAATCACAGGCTGGTTCAGGCTTTAAATATGCACTTAATTCGTACGCTTGTTGCTCGGTATAGTTGAATGGATAAAACTCTGCGTATTTTTCTACAAAGAAATCAAAGGGATTGATAACCGTCATGTCTGCTACTAAATCGACCGTGAAATCGAGCGCACGCACCTTTTCGGGGAATACAAAGCGCGCAATGTAATTGCCATAAGGGTCTTGCTGCCAATTAATAAAGTGTTTTTCAGGGTTCACCGAAAGCGAGTACGACATAATGGGTGTACGAGCATGTGCTGCGGGCTTGAGCCTGACTTCATGCGGTGAAAGGTTGACTAGCCTATCAAATTGGTAACTGGTTTTATGGTGCAGTGCAACGCGTATTGCCATGTGGTTCTCTTATCGTTTTTTGTGATTGATAGTAGCAGCATATTGAATAAGCTTATACGCTATAAAGTCATGCAGGATTTATGCCAGAAGCTTATTAAAGTTACCTCATGCCAATATTCCAGAATAAGGCAACAATAAGTAAAACAACTTAGTATATTTATTTGCACTAAATTCAGTAGCAATCAATAATAGCCTAACTTTATTTACTGCAACTACAGACCCTCATGATAACTCGACTTTTACTTTTGTTTTTAATCATCTGCGCCTCGCCCTCTAAAGCTGATGATTGGGAAAGTATTATTAAAGCGCAAGATGTTGAAATACTGGTCAATTTAGACTCTTACAACGTGGTTGCAGGCTACCCTGTGATGACGACTAAGTCTATTTTTAAAAAGCAGCAGATAGAAAAAGGACAAAAGCCTTATTGGGCTAAGGTGACGACTGCACAATATAACTGCGCTGCACATATGGTGAAGCCAACGCAGACTATATTACTCGATAAAAAACTGAATGAAATTGCCAAGTTGGCCCCTGCCAAACAATTTAGCCCAGTGAGTAGTGGCACTACTGATGGGCAAGTTGAAACTTTGGTGTGCCAAGTCAATAAAATGTTGGGCGGGGCTTAAAGTCAATAAGCAATCATTTACATGACTTGTTTTTAAGTTGCAAACAATTCATGTAAAAACTAGTGTGGTAATAATCACCCATTGATTTCTTTGTTTACGTCGAGATATCGGATACTATTGATGCGCTTACAACCGC
>CAZAHP010000007.1:1562-19232 GCA_964484985.1 uncultured Methylophilaceae bacterium | reverse complement strand
ACTAGCCATACGTTTTATGAAATGTCCTAACAAGTTGATTAAGAAACATCAACTTGTCCCCCCACAAAATTTGACTTAACTCATACATTTAATATTGCAAAGTGAGCGTCGCTAGCCCATTAAACGGAGCCGCATAAAACCCTTGCCCAAACGATGAATATCTTAAACTAGACAAGTACTTTTCATCTGTGACGTTATATAAGTTAACCGCTGCATTCCAATGGTCATCAATTTTGTAATTAGCCATTAAATTAAGCGTGGCATAGCTATCTTGTTGATATCGCACATTACGATTACCAACTGCAATATCTACATGCGTATCGCTTTGCCAGTTAACACTTGCACCGACCTTCAAGTTTTGAATAAAAGGCACTTTATAAACGGTGGTTAAATGTACCAGATGTCTTGGTACAAATGGATTTACATTCTGGTCTTGATCATCTTTCACACTCATCAACCGCGTATAACCAGCATTGATATTGAGTCGATCAGTTACCTCACCAGATACGTCCAACTCATAACCTTTGGTAGTTGCTTGAATGCCGTCATAAATGGTTCTAGTGCCTGATGTACCAATAGCCTGCGCTTGATTTTCTTGTTCTGTTCTAAAAAGTGAGAAAGCACTATTTAATTTTGCATCTAACCATTCACTTTTAACACCAGCCTCATAGTTTTTACCTTCTAATGGCGCAAGTGCTTTGCCGCTAGCACTAGTTTCTACTTGAGGCCTGTAAATACTTGTATAGCTGGCATAAACAGAGTGAGTGTCATTTAGGTCATACACCGCTCCGATATATGGCGTAAACTTATTAGTGTCTTTTGCTTCTTGTGGTGTGCCGTAAGCATCACCTTCAAGGTCATAACTTAGCAAACCACCGCCTACAGTTACTTTTAAAGCATCTGTTGGGTTTAACTTAGCCGCTGTGTAAATATTTTTACTGGTAGTTTGATAATCTGAATCATTAGTTTTAGCGCTAAATATTGGTAACGGGAAATTTGCCAAATCATCAAAGCTGCGAATAGAGCTTGTGCCAAGAGTGTCGCCAGTACGAGAGAACTCTTTCATATAAGACTTACTCCATGTTGCACCGACAACTAGCTCATGTTTACGCCCCGCAAACTCGAAAGGTCCATTGGCATAAATGTCAGCGACATAATCTTTCGTCTCAAAGCTATAAATGTATGGGAAATTAGTATATGAACCAAGACCAGTTAAACGATTCTCGTTACCAGAAACAAAATTATAGCGGGCATCAGATGCTGTATCTTTATGTGTTATCTGACCTTTTAAACTCCAACCATTATCTAAATAATGAGTAAGCTCAGCGAAGCTCACATTTGTGTCGACCTTCGCAAACGCCCAATCTGTTGCGGGAGAGTCTGATACCTTGTAGTGACGCTTACTCCCGTCGGTATACAGTAATGGCAAGCTACCCCAATTATTCCCGCTAGAATCGTTTTTTTGATAAGTATGGCCTATTGCCGCTTTGGTGTTATCCGTTAAATCAGCCTCTAAAATCCCATATACTACGTTTCTTTCAGAACTATAGAGGTCAAGATACGAGTTTCTATCTTGATACACACCGACCAAACGGCCGCGCACACTTCCACTAGCATTTAGTGAAGATGAAACATCTGCATCAAGGCGATAGTTATCCCAAGAACCTGTTGATACATTGACTTTTGCTTGAAAGTCTTTTGTAGGACGCTTACGAATAAAATTAATAGTTGCAGATGGATTGCCGATGCCTGCTATCAACCCATTTGCGCCACGTAACACCTCTATACGATCATATACAGCAACATCTAAGTCGCCGTAGTTAGTACCACTAAAGCTAATCGGTGAATTGAGCCCATCAATTTGAAAGCTAGTAATATTTAAACCGCGTGCTGTGTATTCAGTTCGGTCACTTTCAAACTGTTCAACTTTAATTCCCGTTGCATAAGATAACGCATCATTTACGGTAAGTATACGAAAGTCATCTAACAGCTCACGTGTAATCACCGAAATAGATTGGGGAGTTTCTCGAATACTTGTATTTAAACGTGTTGCAGAAGTTGTACTTTGCACCGTATAAGATTTAGTTTTTTCACTTGGCAAATCAGCATATGCGCCTGTTGCCATGACCGCCACTTCTGGTAGGGTGTCTGTTGCTTCATCTACCACCTCTTTGGCCGACGTTGTAAAAGATGAAAGAGCTAACATCACTGCTAAATAAATAGATTTTTGTTTCTGAAACTGCATGGTATGACTCCTTATAGTGTTGTTGGCTGGCTATAGGAGTGATACTCGTTGGCTGGCTGCTGAAAATACAATTCGTTATGGATTAAATCTAGCTATTCGTGCCCTTTTTCCAGTTTGTGTTTAACATGAAAAGTTGGCGTAAAAAAATCAATCACGCTTAATACAATAAAAGTAAATGATGACGGCGATTGGAGTTAGCAATCCAAGCATAGAAACTTGCTCAATCGTGCCATTTTCCAATAGCGCAGTCACAAGCGCCAAAGCACTTAAAATGCTCAGCACAATTGGCCATAAAAATATACTTTTTAAGTTTTTATTTTGCATAGGTTGGTGTGACCATATTGTCATTACTTTTTAATAAGCTTCGTGTAGATTGATTCTGGCTTGAATACTTGGCGCATATTGATGACGCTTTTTCCACCACAGCATTAAACCTGTCCATAACACGACGATGCATAGCACATCTAAAATACACCAAATAATTTTGAGTGGCATACCGCCATAATCACCAAAATGTAGTGGCTGCGAAATAAGTAATGTTGCAAGATACCAAGGCACTTCACGGCTGTCTGTTACGAGTGCTGTTTGCGCATCAATTAAAACTGGTTTAAATAAACGTGATGTCACTGGACTCGTGCCCCGCATAAATATACCGTAATGATGCGGGCTGGAAAAAGCTGTCCCAGGAAAAGCAATAAACCCTAAGCGCATGCTTGGCTCGCGCGCCATGGCAGCAAAGACAGACGCTTCTAGAGAGGCTAGTTTTTTTGGTGGTGGCAAATCTTTATACGGCGCTGTCATGGCAGACATTTGGTCAAGCTGCCAATATTTAATCACTAAATCAGACCACGCATTGATTACGCCTGTTGCACCGACTATTAAAAACCACACCAATGTAACAACACCTAAAAAATTATGCGTATCCAAGCGCTTAAGTTTGGGCTGTTTATCTCGTCGAATCTCTCCAAATGCTAATTTACGCATAAATGGGGCATACAGTACTACACCTGAAATAATAGCAAGCACCAGCAACAAGCCCATAAAGCCCAAAAACAACATGCCTGGCAAGCCTGCAAACAAATCAACATGCAATCTAAACATGATATGCATAAAACCTTCATCAAATTTAGGCTCTTGTAAAACTTGGGCTGTACGCGCATCAACCTTAACAAACTTATTACCATCTTGTGATGTAGCCGTGTCTCCTAAGCTAATAGTCCAAGTTTTATCATCATCTTCATCACGAAAAATATACTGCACAACACGTTTTGGGTAGCGTGCTTTCGCACTTTCCAATATTTTATCCATGCTTGTTAACTTGGTATTTTCTGGCATATCTGGGGCTTCAACCTCATTGCCTAGAAAGTGGTTAATCTCGTGGCTAAATATAAGTGGCAAACCAGTCAAGCAGAGCAGCAGCATAAAAACCGTACAAATTAGGCTGGACCATTTATGTATCCATGCCCAAGTTTTAAGAGTGCGAATGTTCACCATGTCACATTTATTTCTACACTACTTAGGCACACTGACAAAACCTAGCTTGGTCACGCCAGCATTTTGTGCTTTTGCCATGATGTCAGCCAAGATTTGGTATCGTGTTTCTTTATCTGCTCGAATTTGTAACTCTGGCTGCGGCTTTTGTTGTGCAGCCAGTTTAATTTTAGCTTCAAACTCATCTGCTACTATAGGCGCGTCATTCCAATACATTTGACCTACGGCATCAATAGATAGCGATATGAGCTCTGGCTTTTCAGGCGCGGGTTGACTGCTGGCTTGTGGTAAATCAATTTTCACTGCATGGGTGAGTAAAGGCGCGGTAATAATAAAAATAACAAGCAGCACCAACATTACATCCACTAATGGCGTGGTATTAATTTCGGACATAGGCGCTTGATGATTGTTAGCGCTAAAACCGCTACTAGATGGCCCTATCATGCGCTCACCTCTTTAAGCACTGCTGTTTTTGCATGATTGATTGAGGTGACATTCATCGAGCGCCCAGTAATTAACAAAGTGTGTAAGTCATGTGCGAATGTTTCAAGTTGTGCTAACAAGACGCGATTTGTCCTTACCAATGCGTTATAAGCAAGCACGGCTGGAATCGCCACAGCGAGCCCTAATGCCGTCATAATTAAAGCCTCACCGACAGGGCCTGCCACTTTATCAATGGTCGCTTGTCCGCTTGCACCAATCGTTGCGAGTGCATGGTAAATACCCCAAACCGTGCCAAACAAACCAACAAATGGGGCTACACTACCTACAGAAGCTAATGCAGTAAGCCCCGTCTCTAGGCGCGCTTGCTCTTCGGATATCGTCCTTCTCATGCTACGCGCAACAAACTCATCTTGATTACACATGGCATCTAATACTTTGCTTGAGTATTCGCCATGATGTTGTGCCGCTTCTACAGCCTGTAAGGCCAAACGCGCTATTGGCGTATCAGCACTTTGAGTTTGTAAGCCTTGTGCGACAGACTGTGATTGCCAAAACTGCTTTGCGTACTGCACGCTGACTTTTTTTGTACGCATAAGATGTAGTGTCTTGGTAATGATTAAATACCAACTGAGCACCGACATCACAACAAGCATCATGGCAACTAAGCTAGAAACCACACCACCTTCACTGATAAAACCAACGGCATTGAATTGCATCTACTACTCCTTATTCATAATTTATATTTGGATATTGCTATAAAGTCGTTAATTAAGCTTGAAGCTAATAGGCACAGTCACATACGCACTTATCGTTTGATTATTACGCTTTGCAGGTACAAATCGCCACTGTTTTACCGCCTCTAAAGCGGCGCTATCTAATCTTTCAAATCCACTGCTGGTGCTGACTTCAACGCTTTCTGGCTCTCCATTAGCGTTTACTAATACTCTAAACAAAACACGGCCTTCTTCACCTGCACGTCGAGATATAGCAGGGTAATTAGGCTTAGGGTTATTCAAATAAGCCACACCAAACTTGGGTGGCTCAACGACATCCTCACTCACTTTTGGTGCTTGATTTACAGCGGATGGCGCAGCCTTAGCCTCTGTTATGGCGCTTTTATCTGTAGGTTCTGACGCGCTATTTACCACTTCTGCAGGCACAGGGCTAGCTACGGGCGTATCAGAAACCACAGGCTGCGGTGTAGGTACATTGATTACTTTATTTAATTGCTGAATAGGCTTAGTTTTAGGCTTTACCTCTTTCAACGCTGGTGTTTCTTGCACTTGCGGCTGATTCTCAACTATAGGTGCCTCTGGCACCTCAGTCAGCAAACTCACAGTGATTGGCATTTCTTTGATGAGAGGTTCACTCGGCTGAGTTGGATAACTCAGAAAACCAAACAAAACAATCCCATGAAGAACTATAGCAACCAGCAGGCCAGAGATAGACAGCCCTTCATTTTGATTTTGGAGGCGTATATCACCTTGGCGTTTAGCACTCAACTTCAAGCTGACGGGCATAAAAGTCAGCAAAGCAGCAAGATTCTCTTTTGCAAACGGGATTGGCGAACTTAAATTTAGCTTTTGATTCATATGATATTTTTTACTTTGTTAGAATGAGCTTACCTTGCTTGGTCACTCTAAGCAGGTACACCTCTCCATCGTGTGCAATCGCCAGCTGCTGTTGCCCACGCAATAAATCAACGCTACTCATCAACTCTTTATTTGAGTTTGCTTGTGCGATTACTTCGTGATTTGTTGAGTCGTCTTTTTTCAAAATATTGCTCATTGCATTTTCACTCTATTTCTAATGACGTTCTTGATGTTGATTTAAATGATGATTTTCGGCCAGTAATCATCTGCTTTAACAAAAAAACCTTACTTAGTGCGCTCATTACCATGACGGCCAAGACATGTAACACCACCAAAGCCATGAGCACATCGGATAAAAGTTGATGTGCATCCACAGGACCAGATTCACCCCAATAAGCATCGGTTCTGCTTAGCCATCCAGTTAACGCTAATGCACCTATCAAACACCACATGAAGTAAACCGCCAATTGACCAAGCGGGTTATGCCCCTTATGCGCTTCTACTTTACTTATTAACAACATCTGCACATGCTGCTTAAGCGCTAGCCAACTAGGCCAATAAAACTGAGATGTTTCACGCTGGCTGGCAAACCCATATAACAAGCGTGATAACACTATGCTTGTGCAAACATACCCTAATAGACGATGCCAATAGCCCGTTTCATTTAGCCACTCTATCAGCACGATGATTGCAACTACCCAATGGCTAAGCCTGACCCATACACTCCAAACAATTTCTTGTTTAGCGCTCAACTTCAGCTTTCACAATCTCTAAGGTTTTGGTGTCGAAATAAATTTCAATTTTTTTCCCTGCTTTATTACGCCCATACACCTCGTAACAATTACCATCCACTTTAAATTTTTTGATGATGTACCCTTCTTCTCTAAGCGTTTCTTTTAGCGTTTCTTCTGAAGCCCACTCATTTTTAGGGTGAGAAGCACACTCTGCAGAGGCAAAAGAGTGCAAAGGCGAAGTTAACATTAAAGTTAAAAAACCAAATTTTTTTAGTCGTTTCATCATATTTTTCATATATTTAAAGTAATCTCTGTAAATCAAGTATCTGCCCACATCCGTATCAAGTTATGATAATTACCCGTAAGCCTAATCACAGCAGCGCTATCACCTATCTGCTCTCTGAGAGTTGCTATTGCTGCATCCATATCAAATAGCAGCGTTCTTTGCGCGTCATCGCGCACCATGCTCTGCGTCCAAAAAAAGCATGCAATGCGCGCCCCACTTGTGACGGGGCGCACATGATGCAGACTGGTGCCAGGGTATAGCACCATATCTCCCGCAGGTAACTTCACCATTTGGTGACCATAGGTATCTTCAACCACCAGCTCGCCACCTTCATAACTATTAGGGTCAGCTAAAAAAAGTGTAGAAGAAATATCAGTGCGCACGTGAGTACCACTGATGGCATGGGTTCGCACGGCGTTATCAATGTGCGCTCCAAAATCCATGCCCTCACGATATTGGTTAAATAATGGCGGGTAGATTTTTTTTGGTAAGGCAGCCGAAAAAAACAAAGCATTTCTAGCAAGGGCTTTTAATACAATCGACCTTGCTAGCTCTGCCTCCGCACTTGTTTCTGGTAACTGAATATTGCGTTTTACCTGAGCTGACTGAGTACCTGCAGTGACTTTTCCATCGGTCCAAGCGGCTTTTTGCATGAGCGTTTGTAACTCTTTTAGCTCAGCTTCATTCAGTACATTAGGAATATGCAATAACATAGAAAACTCAGTTAAAATTTATATTCAGTAGTGACAATCGCTTGCCTACCGTTACCAGGTGTGACCAAACCACCATTGTCGTAGATGGCATCGTAATACTCTTTATCAAGTAGATTTTTCACGTTTAATCTAACCGCCCACTTAGGCTGCTCATAAGCCACTAAAGCATCTAAGCGTGCGTAGCCGGGCGCATAATTTGGGTGAAAGCCACCACCTGCAAATGCCGCGCCACCATCAGCAGCACTTGGTACATAAGCAGTACGCCATGCTTTAGCTTCTACACCACCACCAACCTTCCAAGCAGAGTTAATCTTGTAAGTTGACCAAAAATTAAACGTAGCTGGTGGTGTATTTCGTGCGCGCTGGCCTTTAAATCTTGAGTCGGCTTTGGTAATTGCACCAGTAGTAGCATTCACATTTTCTGCAACTTCTAAAATCTCGGCATCCATGAATGCAACCCCTGCAAATACATCCCAATCATCTGTCAGTTTTCCTGTAGCTTCTAACTCTAAACCGTTGGTTCTGCGTTTTTTAGTCAGAATAGCCGCTGTAGACTCTAAATCTGTATTTCTTTCCCAGTCTTTTGTAGAGCTATAAAGCGCGGTTCTAAACGCTAAATCACCATCTAGAAATAACCATTTAGTGCCTATTTCAAAGGTCTTACTGCGCTCTGGTGGTTGCGGGGCAACAGTGAGTTGGTATAAATCTGCCGTTGGGCTAAATGAGTCACTCCATGCTGTATAGTAGTGTGAACTCACGCTTGGCTGCCAAGAGAGGCCTGCACGATAACTGTTTTCACCATAACTTAGCTTAGGTGAGCTGGTACTTGAGTATTCAGCCCGCAATTCATCACGACGCATCCCAAATAACAGCTTCCAGTTTTTCACAAACTCAATCGTATCTTGCGCATATACAGCATAGTTATCTGCCTCAAAAGTTGATGCTACTGCTGATAGAGATGCTTGGTGACGGTTATAAGTAACTCCAGTCGCTGCAATTGCCGTATTAAGCGCCGTGCCTGTTAAGAGCGCTCCTGTTCTAGATCTATATGGCAAGCCTGTTGCAGGGTTTAAAGGCTGCAAACCATTCCTATAATTCTCTTCTTTTAAGTACTCAACACCAGTGAGCACTTCATGCGTCATACCTGCTAAATCAAGCTTGGTGCTAAAGTCAGATTGTATATTCTGCGTTTCATAATGCATTTTGCGCGTTACATTACCACCAATTTTATTGTCTTCTGTTGGCACTACAGCACCTGGTGTTTTAGCCCAGTAACCACGCTTATAATCAGCATCTCTAATTTGCGTTCTTAATTGGGTATCTTCACTAAATTTGTGTGTAAAAATAGCGGTTGTCATGCGGGTGTCACTGTCATCAAAGTTGTCGCTATTACCCCAGAATGTTTTATCAGAACGGCCATTCGTACTGCTACTTAGCGGACGCTTATCTGTGTCAAATCGAATACCAAAATCTGGCACATCACGCGTCTGCGTATAAATATGATTTAAGAAGAACTCATTCTCAGTGCCTATGCCTGCGCCAAAACTAACAGCTATGCCTTCTCTATCAATCTCAGGGCGATCTCCATCTGATGGATTAGTGCGATATGTTTCTTCATGTCTATCCATGACATTGACACGTATGGCGGAAGTTTCTGTAATTTTCTTGTTAAAATCACCTGTAAACTGGTGGTAATCGTACTCACCTAAACTACCTGTCACTAAATTACTATCTTGCAACTCAGCCATCTTACTGACTTGGTTAATCACCCCGCCCGCTTGACCACGACCAAACAGCATAGCGGCAGAGCCGCGCAATACATCCACCTGCTCTAAGTTAAACGTTTCACGGTTGTACTGCGCTGTATCACGCATATTATCTAGGTAAATGTCACCAAAAGAATAAAAACCGCGAAGCATAAAGTTATCTCCTGCACGCCCGCCTTCTGCCGCATTAAACGTTAAGCCAGAAACGTTTCTTAAGGCCTCGCGCAATGAGCCCACCTGTTGATCATGCATCAACTGCTTAGTGACGGTAGTAATGGCTTGTGGAATATCTTGCGGATCTTGTACTGTTTTACCCACTCGAGTTTTAGTCGCCTGATAGCCATCACTGACTTTGTCTTTTGCACTAGACACTGCAACTTCTGGCATAGTCTGCGCATCTGCAACCACCTGTGGCTTGGCGTTTGCACTCTCTGCCTCATTAGCTGTATCTGCCGCATAAGCACCTGTGCTGAGCACTGCTGCTATCAATACGCCAAAAGGTAAACCCACTTGATTCGCTATTTTTTTACCTCTTAAAGCATCTTTTACCTTAGCATCGATTATTTTATTTCTTGCCAATTTCATTTTTATTCCCTTTTAACAGCTTTTCATTTGAAAGTAATTTTCAACATTTTGGCTGGCTAATTGGGGCTTCCGTTGGCTGGCTAATCATGCAATTTATAATGTAAATGATAACGTTTATCATTTACATTTGCAACAAGTTTTAAGTATGTTTAATTCTAAGCATCAATTGCTGTTGTTGAATCTTTACATGTTGTAGCAAATCAATTTTCTGAGTAGCGTCAATTAACAACTCATTGAGCGTGTTAAAGGCCTCAATATCTAATCGCAAACTAAGCGCTCCAATTTCCAACTCTGCCACTTGATGCGTCTCGCAATACATCACCCTACAACCGTCATTACCTGCCAGCATGACTTTTTTACATTCGTTACTCATAGTGACCTCTTTCAGTTAAGTCAAAAAATGTAAACATCAACCAAGATCGGTAGATGGTTAGCGAAAACATTGCTCTTATTACATTCTGTTTGCGTAATACTCGACCACTTGTTGAACATCAATAGGAAAAGGCACATCCTCTACAGCGGGCATATGCGATACGCTCACTTGCAGAGACAATGCATCCCAATTTAGCCATTCAGGTCGTATTAATGGCATATGTTGTAATGTATGTTGCACCATAGGAATCTTAATGCTTTCAGATTTTAGGCTTACAACATCACCTTTACGCAATCTCACAGAGGCTATATTGACGCATAAGCAATTTAGCAAGACGTGTCCGTGATTCACCAATTGGCGAGCTGCTGGTATGGTAGGAGCAAAGCCAGCTCTAAATACGACATTATCTAAACGCCTTTCAAGTAGCTGCATAAGTGTTTCACCTGTTGGTGCTGCACCACGTCTAGCATGCCTCATCAATCTACGCAGCTGTGTTTCACTTAGCCCATAATTAAATCTAATTTTTTGCTTTTCTTGCAACTTAAGGCCGTAATCAGACTTTCTTCTGCGAGCTGCTGTAGCACCATGCTGCCCTGGAGGGTTTGGTCTTTGCTCTATACTTTTTTGCGAAAGTCCTGGCAAATCTACGCCTAATGCTCTCATTATTTTGAGCCTTGGCCCTATCATTCTTGACATACTGACTCCTTAATTTTATAACTTGCTGTTAGTTGCTACTGGCTAATGCGCCATACTCTTCATACTAGAAACCGCATGATTAACTTGGTGATATTCACTCACTACAAAGCCCCATTGAATTTGCAAACGTCTAGATACATTACAAATCAACTCACTTTCTGCATATTCAGGCGCAGTAAGCTTTTCGGCTAAACTATAGGCCAGCTTAGCCAACTCTAATGACGGCTTGCCTGCATAAACAGTAGCCACACACAACAAAGATGCCATGACTGAACAAGCATCAGGTAATTCAGGGTCATACAATTGACTCCTTCCTACAGAACCTTTCTGATTCATTTTTACCCCTTCTCATTTTTACAATTGCTATGGTTGAACACAGTTTTTGATTAATCAGTTATGCAATTGAATCTGCCAGCTCTAGGTTAAAACTGTATTTCTGTTTGCATCACAATCCTAGCTGCTGCTTTTCTAAGCATTTCATTCATGACAATAAAACTACCCGCCTCAAATTTAAGTGAGGTGCCACCAACTTCCACCTCAACACTATCTAAGGTTTTGTTGTATATCACCTTACATGCTGTATTGCTTGGTAATACGGTCTGTCCCACTACTGTTTGCTTAGCCATTTCATTCTCCTTAATGAACACCACAAACAAATGATAATGATTCTCATTTAGATTGTCAACAAGATGCGATATTAAATATTTAGGCAACAAAAAACCCACAACCTTTTGAGTTGTGGGTTCGATGAAACACTCCGAATCTTTGATTTAGCTTCTTCTTGTTTTATTTATCACCTTTAGGTAATTAAACTATTCATGCGTTTTACAAAGCTTGCTGGGTCTTCTAGCTGACCGCCCTCTGCAAGCAATGCTTGGTCAAATAATAAATGCGCTAAATCATCAAACTTAGCACCATCTGACTCAGCTTTAATACGTGAAACCAAGCGATGCTCTGGGTTAATTTCAAGCGTAGGTTTGCTTTCAGGTGTTTTTTGGCCTGCCGCCTTGAGCATACGTTCTAAGTTGCCTGAAAGCTCATTTTCGCCTGCTACTAAGCATGCTGGTGAGTCTGTTAAACGATGCGTCGCGCGCACTTCTTTAACCTTATCGCCCAATGCTGTAGTGATTTTTTCAATTAAGTCTTTGGCTTCATCTTCCACTTTTTTCTGCGCTTCTTTTTCAGCTTCATCTTCAAGCTTGCCTAAATCTAAATCGCCTTTGGCAACGGATTGAAGTTTTTTGCCTTCAAACTCAGTCAGGCTGCCCAGCATCCACTCATCTACACGGTCAGATAAGAGCAGGACTTCGATGCCTTTTTTACGGAAGATTTCTAAATGCGGGCTATGTTTGGCTGCAGCAAAGGTATCGGCAGTGATATAGTAAATGGCCTCTTGGCCTTCTTTCATACGAGCAATATAGTCTTTAAATGAAACTTGTTGCGCATCAGTATCAAGATGGGTTGAAGCAAAACGTAACAAGCCTGCGATTTTATCTTTATTGGCAAAATCTTCGCTAGGACCTTCTTTTAGCACTCGACCAAACTCACCCCAGAACTTACTGTATTCCTCAGGTTTGTTTTCTGCCAAATCTTCAAGCAAGCCTAATGCTTTTTTCACTGAGCCCGCTTTAATGGCTTCAATGTCTTTGCTGTGTTGCAAAATCTCGCGTGAAACATTGAGCGGTAAATCAGCTGAGTCAATCACGCCACGTACAAAGCGCAGGTATTGAGGCATGAGCCTTTCTGCGTCTTCCATAATGAATACGCGTTTTACATAGAGCTTAATGCCATGACGGCGTTCACGGTCGTATAAATCAAATGGCGCTTTGGTTGGCAAATATAGCAGCGAAATATATTCTTGCTTACCTTCTACACGGCTATGGCTCCAAGCGAGTGGCTCTTCAAAATCATGCGAGA
Source organism: uncultured Methylophilaceae bacterium (assembly GCA_964484985.1). GTDB lineage: Bacteria > Pseudomonadota > Gammaproteobacteria > Burkholderiales > Methylophilaceae > CAZAHP01. The sequence goes on along the minus strand of CAZAHP010000007.1, from coordinate 6,390 downwards.
CGTGCTTATAAAACTCTTTGTACTCTTCATCGGTAATATCACTTTTGCTGCGAGCCCATAGTGCAGAAGCTTTATTAACGGCTTCATCTTCATCGGTTGGTACTTGTTCGCCATCTTTCCATTCCGATTTTTTCATGATAATCGGCAAGGTGATGTGGTCTGAATACTTACGGATAATGGTTTTTAGTTTCCAATCATTCAGAAACTCGTCTTCACCTTCACGTAGGTGCATTACAATCTCGGTGCCGCGTGTTGTTTTATCGGCTGGCTCCAGGGTAAAGTCGCCTTCGCCTTTAGATTCCCACTTAACCGCTTCAGTCGCGCCAGCGCGTAATGTAGTGAGCGTTACTTTATCTGCAATAATAAAAGCTGAGTAAAAACCCACACCAAATTGACCGATTAAATTTGCATCTTTAGCTTGGTCACCTGAAAGTGCATTAAAAAACTCGCGTGTGCCTGATTTAGCAATGGTACCTATATTATCAATCACTTCTTGGCGGCTCATGCCTATGCCATTATCTGTAATCGTCAATGTACGAGCAGCTTTATCAAAAGCCACGCGAATTTTGAGTTCTGAGTCACTGCCGTATAAGGCGTTGTTAGAAAGCGCTTCAAAACGTAATTTGTCTGATGCGTCAGATGCATTAGAAATGAGTTCACGCAGCACTATCTCTTTATTGCTGTATAGTGAGTGAATCATCAATTGCAGTAGTTGTTTTACTTCTGCCTGAAAGCCTAGGGTTTCTTTTTGAGCTGTCGCTGTCGTCATTATTAACCTCCATCTTGTTTACACAATGTTGTAACTATGGGGCTGTCATTTAAAACTTCAAGAGTCCTTCATCAAAAATTCACTATCTAGCATCAAAATTGCTTGTAACAGACAAAGCTCATGTCTTAGGAGACAGTAAAATGACTATCAAAGTAGGAATTAACGGGTTTGGCCGCATCGGCCGTATGGTGCTAAGAGCCGCATTAAATGAGGCTGAGTTCAGTAATATAGAGGTGGTTGCAATCAACGGGATTGAAGAGCCAGACTATATGCTTTACATGCTTAAGTTTGACTCAGTTCATGGCAGATTCAAATACGATGCGCACTTTCAGGGCGAAAACTTAATCGTTGATGGCAAAAAAATACGTGTCACCTCTATTAGCAACCCCGCGGATATTGATTGGGCGAGTGCAGGTGTTGATGTTGTAGTTGAGTGTACTGGCGTGTTTCTTACGAAAGAAAGTTGCATGCCGCATATTCAAGGCGGTGCAAAAATTGTGGTGCAATCTGCTCCTGGTAAAGATGACACGCCCATGTTTGTCTATGGCGTAAATCAAAATGATTACGAAGGTCAGCCTATTATTTCAGCGGCTTCATGCACCACCAATGCTTTAGCCCCCATCGCAAAAGTTCTGAATGATAGTTTTGGCATTAAACGTGGGCTGATGACCACCGTACACGCGGCTACAGCGTCACAAAAAACGGTGGATGGTAATAGCAAAAAAGATTGGCGCGGCGGGCGCGGCGTTTTTGAGAATATCATCCCCTCTAGCACTGGTGCGGCCAAGGCTGTTGGTAAGGTGATTCCTTCGCTCAACAAAAAGTTAACAGGCATGGCGCTTCGCATACCTAGTGCAGATGTTTCGGTTGTCGATTTAACGGTTGAGCTAAATCGTGAAGCTACTTATGAGCAAATTTGTGATGCTATGAAAGCAGCCTCTACAGGCGCTCTTAAATACACACTTGCTTATACTGATGAAAAAGTGGTTTCGACTGACTTCAGAGGTTGGCCAGCGGCGAGTGTGTTTGATGCCGATGCAGGCATTATGCTAGATTCCACCTTTGTGAAAATAGTCGCTTGGTATGACAATGAGTATGGTTACACCTGCAACATGGTGCGCTTAATGCAACATGCGGCTAAATACAAAGCGCCTGCGCAAGTTGTTGAGGCAGAAGACTTAGATATGGCAGAGTCTGTATAAACTAGATTCTGTATTACATTAAGCAAGCTGCAATTTGGCAGCGTGCTTAATGTATTAACTGCGAGATGTATTAACTGCGAGTATTACTCGGCTGAATATTAGGCTGAGCGATATTCGGCAGTAACAAATCTTCTAGAAAAAATGCAGAGAGCTCCGAGCGCCCTGTAATGCCCGCTTTACGGTAAAGCGCCCTCGCCTGTTCGCGCACGGTGCGTTCGCTCGCATTGCGAATATCAGCGATCTCTTGATGGCTAAAACCTTTCAGTATTAGTAAGCCAATTTCACTTTCAGCTTGGCTCAAACCCCAGCGCACAAATTGCTTTTGTATTTCTAAGCCCAAACCTTGAATCAAATCTCGGCTTTCTTCACGCCAGCGTTTAGCTTCATCACGCGCAACCGCGAGGTCTGATTGCAAAGTTTTTAAAGTGACTTGCATATTTTGATAATAAGCTCTGCCCAATACACTCAGGCCTATCACAGCAATCATCAAGACAGTGAGTTCAACGGCAATATGCTCCCAATCAATACCATCTGAATAATCCCCTATGACATCTAAAACGATTAATACAAAAATCGTAGCGTATAGCAACAAACTGATTTTAATAAGTTTTTGATTAGCTAAGTCTTGTGACATATATTTACTTAACTCCTTGAATTTATTAGCGCGTGTCAAATGACGCATATACATGCGCCTATCTTAGGTAGATGATGTAGACAGTTTAACGCACTTCCTAATCATTGATATGTAAGCGCGTCATTTTCAATGCTACATTTTAAGGAGAAATATCATGATGAAAAACAATATAAAAGTTTGGGACCCCATTGTAAGAATTGGCCATTGGACACTCGTTGCCGCCTTTTTTACCGCTTACTTTACCGAAGACGACTTTATGACGCAGCATGTATGGGCGGGCTATATTGTAGGTGGTGTAGTGTTGTTTAGAATTGTTTGGGGAATCATTGGTAGCAAGCATGCACGATTTACTGACTTCATTTATCGACCAAGTGCGGTTATAGGTTACTTAAAAGGCTTAATCAATAAAAAACCGCAACATTTTTTGGGTCACAATCCAGCTGGCGGCGCGATGGTGATTGCCCTGCTATTAAGCTTATGTGTAACCGTGTATAGTGGCTTAGCGCTATATGCAGTTGAGGACAACGCAGGCCCGTTTGCAAACATTTATGGCAACCAAAGCTCAGTAAACTCAAAGCTTACAATCATTCCAACAGCGCAAGCTGAAGAGAACGAGGCCGTCGAAGATAAAGAAATGCAAGGCTCAGGCGAAGCCGCACATGAAGCTGGCGCAGTCAATGAACAAGATGAAGAGTTTTGGGAAGGTTTACACGAGTTTTTTGCGAACTTTACTCTACTACTTGTAGCCATACACGTAGGCGGTGTGATGTTATCTAGCTATATTGATAAAGAAAATTTAGTAAAAGCCATGATAACGGGCCGCAAAGACATTAATCATCGTTAGTATTGTTAACATTGTTATCCTCTCACAGAAAGTTGCCATGAGACATTCAGAATTTCATAAATCCCACCGTATTGGCTGGCTTAGAGCCGCGGTGCTAGGTGCTAATGATGGTATTGTTTCTACCGCCAGTTTGGTGATAGGCGTTGCAGCCGCAAATGCTAGCCACGAGTCAATTTTGCTCACAGGCGTGGCGGGCCTAGTAGCGGGTGCAATGTCTATGGCAGCAGGTGAATATGTTTCAGTAAGCTCTCAAGCAGATACTGAGGCCGCAGATTTGGCCAAAGAAACTAAAGAGCTAGAAACTGACCATGAAAATGAGCTAAAAGAACTTACCGGCATCTACATGGCGCGTGGTTTAAGCCATGATTTAGCGCATCAAGTTGCGGTTCAACTCACCGCGCATGATGCATTAGGCGCACATGCACGTGATGAGCTCGGTATTTCTGAAATACTTACGGCTAAGCCAGTGCAAGCTGCAATGGCTTCTGCGCTCACATTTGCACTAGGTGCATTACTACCTTTAATTGTTGCTTGGTTTGCTCCTACTGAGCTTATATCCATCATCGTCGCAGCTTTATCTTTAGTATTTTTAGCATTATTAGGCGGTTTAGCAGCACAAGCAGGTGGCGCAAGCTTGTGCAAAGGAGCACTGCGAGTCACCGTTTGGGGTGCGCTTGCAATGGCTGCAACCGCAGGTGTTGGTCATTTATTTGGGGTTGTGGCGGCTTAAGGCATCACCGTTTTTAAGTCGTCCCAATTACCATCAGGTTTGGGATTGTAATATTTCAAATCTTTACGCATTGCAGCAAACTGACCTTCATACCATAAAGGAATGTAAGGTAGCTGTTCATGTATTAGCGTAGTCGCCGCTTGCCAATCCTGCTTGTCTAGTAAAGCATCCACCTGTGAATTTGCAAAACGTCCCCGATTAAAACCGTCAGGGGGCGTGTTTTTGCTGTGAAAAGCTTTAGCATAGATTTCAGGTGTTTTGATGCCTACCCATGTCAGGCCATAAAGCTGAAAGTTGCCTTGTTTAACATCTTGAAAAAACGTGCCCCAGTCTAGGCTGCTAATCTTAAGCTCAATACCTGCCTCACGCATTTGCGCCTGCATAATGGTAGCAAGCCGCACTCGCTGTGCATCTGTTGAGGTTTTATAGGTCAGCTTCAGTGGTAGCTTAACCCCTGCTTGCTCAAGTAACTGACGGGCTAATTGTGGATTGTAATCGTAAGATTTAAGCGCTGCATTTCCTGCCCAGTGCTCGGGTGGCAATATCGCAGTCGCTTCTCGTGTGCCGCCTATCATGGCATATTGAATAATTGCTGGGCGATTAATAGCATGAGCAATCGCTTCTCTCACTTTTACATTATTCAAAATCG
>CAZAHP010000007.1:0-1462 GCA_964484985.1 uncultured Methylophilaceae bacterium | reverse complement strand
CCTATGATGAGTTTTGAGGGGAAGTCAGCATCTGCTTGACTCAAATAAAACTCTACCGTATCAGCATTTAATACTTGGATTTCACTAACATTAGAAAACTCAGCGCGATTCGGTGCGTCTTTAAGCGCCAACAAAGATTGATAAGTCGCGGCAACATCAGCGGCATTAAGCGTGCTGCCATTGTGAAATGTTCGACCGTTATTTTGTAGCGTAAATCGATACTTTGTTGGAGTAATCATTTGCCACTTAGCCAAATCGGCTTGTGGTTTGGCATGCTCATCAAAATCAACCAAGGCTCGATAAAGCAAGCGATTCACGCGCTCTGAGGCTGCATCTGTTGCGTAGCGGGGGTCTAAGTTGAGCGGGGCTTGTGCGACTGCAAAGCGTATAGTTTTTTCTGAATCTAATTGCTTACATGCAACAAGGCTAAGTAAAAACAGAATCACTAGGGCATACTTTCTCATGCCCTAGATATTAAAGGATACCGTTATAAAAGCAACTAATAGCCAGTATTTAAAATTTAAATAATTTTAAATTTAATAACCTAAAATTTAAACAATTTTACTATTGTCACCGTGACAATCACCACGACTAAATACTTAAGCAGTTTAATGAGCTGATCTGATTTGCGCCTAGCTTTCTTGCGCCTATCAGGTCCTCGATAAGTCTTACCATCAAACACTTCTCTTTGATTGCGCTCTTCAGACATCTCGCTCTCCTTATTCTAAGCAAAATAAGTAGAAGTGTCCTAAAGACAAAGACTGATAAACTTTACTTATTCAGCTCTTTCAAAAATGGCGATAGATTCTACATGGCTAGTATGTGGGAACATATTAATCACACCACATGCTTTTAGTTTATACCCTTTTTGCAATACCAGCAGCCCTGTATCACGCGCCAGCGTTCCAGGGTTGCAAGAGACATACACAATACGTTTGGGGCTAAACTGCATATCCTCACCAACATTAGCAAGCGACTTAATTAAATCCATGGCACCATCGCGTGGTGGGTCAATCAACCATTTATCAAAATGCCCCAAAGCTTTCAGCTTATCTGGGGTCATCAAGAATAAATCGGCTTCATTGAACGAAACTTTAGTTTCTAAGGCATTTATTTTTGCACTTTCAACAGCACGCTTAACCAGTGCCATTGAGCCTTCATAACCAATCACTTCAGCACCGCTGCGCGCGATTGGCAAAGTAAAATTACCTAAACCGCAGAAAAAGTCGGCAATACGCTCATTTGCCTGAGGCTCAAGCAACTGCATTGCGCGGCGTATCATCACGCGATTAATGTAAGGGTTAACCTGAGTAAACTCAGTTGGGCTAAATGGATAGCGTAAATTGTATTCAGGTAAGCTATACACCAAAGCTTCGCCACTTGTGGGATAGAGTGGCTTAACGGTATCTGGCCCTTTGCTTTGCGTCCACATTTGCACCTTGTGCTGATCTGCAAACTCGCG
>CAZAHP010000006.1:11940-37212 GCA_964484985.1 uncultured Methylophilaceae bacterium | reverse complement strand
GCTTCTTCCTCAAACTCTTTACCAGTAATCAAGTTTAAATCTAACTGAGTACTTGTGTTTGGTCTGCGGTATTCATCACCTTTATCGCCTCGTGTAGACTCAATATTAGAGAGGTAAACATCGTCGATGTCTCCTGTTACATACTCACCATCAAAGCATGAACAATCAAAAGATTTAATATTAGGATTACTTAACTGTACACTTTTAATTAAAGCATCTAAATCTTGGTAGATTAAAGCGTCAGCACCTATCTCAGCACAAATTTCTTCATCAGTGCGACCTGTTGCCAGCAACTCATCACGTGAAGGCATATCAATGCCATACACATTAGGAAAGCGCACAGGAGGCGCAGCTGAAGCAAAATACACCTTATTGGCTCCTGCATCGCGTGCCATTTGCACAATTTGTTTTGAGGTTGTACCGCGTACGATAGAGTCGTCCACTAACAGTACATTTTTACCTTTAAATTCCATGCCGATAGGATTTAGCTTTTGACGTACCGATTTTTTACGCAGCGCTTGGCCTGGCATAATAAATGTACGGCCAATATAGCGATTTTTAATAAATCCTTCGCGATAGGTCAGGTTGAGCGCATTCGCTAATTGCACCGCACTTGGACGGCTTGTGTCAGGAATAGGAATGACCACGTCAATATCTAGATCTTTCCATTCCCTATGAATTTTCTCAGCCAAACTTTCGCCCATATGTAAGCGAGTTTGATAAACAGACACGCCATCAATCACTGAATCAGGTCGTGCCAAATAAACGTATTCAAATATGCAAGGGTTGAGTTTTGCATCTTCAGCACATTGGCGTGAGTAGAAATTACCATTCATATCAATGAAAACAGCCTCACCTGGCTCTACATCACGCACGACTTCATAGCCAAGCACGTCTAATGCAACACTTTCAGAAGCGACAATATATTCATCACCATACTCTGTTTGAGTTTTACCTATTACCAAAGGACGAATACCATTCGGGTCACGGAAGGCGATTAGCCCGAAGTTGGCAACCATGGCAACTACTGCATATGCGCCTTTGCAACGCTTGTGTACACCAGCAACAGCCTCAAATACGACATCAGTATCTAACACCGCACTTTTAGCTGTATGCTCAATTTCATGAGCCAGCACGTTGAGCAATACTTCTGAATCAGAGTTAGTATTAATGTGACGTAAATCTTGACGGAACATTTCCAACTTCAGCTGTGCTGAGTTGGTTAGATTACCATTGTGACCAAGCACGATACCAAATGGAGAGTTCACATAAAAAGGCTGCGCCTCAGCAGCACTTGATGAGCCCGCAGTTGGATAACGCACATGTGCAATACCTGCATTCCCTTTTAAATTACGCATATGCCGCGTTTGAAAAACGTCTTGTACCAGCCCGTTATTCTTATGCATATGAAACGTGCTGCCGTCGCAAGTAACGATACCAGCAGCATCTTGTCCACGATGTTGTAAAACCAGCAATCCATCATACAACAACTGATTGACTGGACTTTTGCTCACTACACCAATAATTCCACACATGTGTTAAGCACCCCAAATTAAAATTATGTCGTGTTTTGCGTTAGTCATACTTCACATGCTTAGCGATACCTTGCGGCATCCAAGGAAGCAAACTAATCACCATATATTCTAGTGGCGCACTGAACATTGCATTACGCCATCTTAAATCTTGCGGTATGCTGGTAAACCCCGCCAGCATAACTAAAACGCCTACTATTACCAAGCCTCTAGCCAGTCCAAAAACCCCACCCAAAGTGCGATCAAGCCAGCCAAGCCCCACTTTTTTAAGTATCTGCGATAAAGCAATTCCAAGTAAAGTACATAGTAACAAAGTTGCTAAAAAAAGCATTAAAAATGCAGCTAATGTTTTTAATGTTTCTGTAGGTATATCTTGTGGCAACATAGGCACTATTTGCAAAGCATATTGTTTAGCAACAAAAAAAGCAGCCACCCAGCTTATAAAGGAGAGCAACTCTCGCATAAAGCCTCGCATCATGCTAAGGAGCACCGAAACACCTACAATCGCTAATACAAAATAATCAAAGCTGGTCATTGTAGCCCTTAGTTTTTCTAATATCAGTTATAACTAGTGACTCACAACCATACCCGACATGCCAGCACCTTTTATACTAGCAAGCCCTTGCTCGGCTTTGTCTTTATCGGCAAATGGTCCAACGCGTAAGCGTATCTTCTCACCTTTAGGCGTCTGAATTTTCTCTGTACTAGAGCTAAATCCTTTATCTTTAAGTTTCTGCTGTAATTGCTTTACATTCTCTTCACTAGAAAACACTCCAATTTGCACCATAAAACCAGAAGCTGATTTTTCAGCTGCATTTGGCTCAACTGGTTTTGAAGATGATTCTTCTTTTACGGAGTCTGCTTTTTTGACCTCAACTTTTTCAGGCTCGGGCTTTGCCACCTCAGTTGTTTCTGCTTTTTTCACCTCAATTTTCTTAGGCTTTTGCTCTGCTAAGGCCTCAGACTTTTTATCGGTACTTATCACAGTTTTTTTATCAGCCTCAGGCGCGCTTTCAGCGATAGCATGCTCTATTGGTTTAACTTCAGTAGGTGTAGACTGCTGCTCAGCCTCTTTTGCTGGGGCCGCAATCACTTTAGAGGTAAAAGCTTTACTTTCTTCGACATTATCTTGGCTAGGAATACTAATTTCAATATCTGGCGCTGTAGTTTTGGCTGCTCTATCATCCAAAATCATAGGCAAAATGGTCACCATTAACAAAACCAAGGCAACCGCTCCTACTAAACGCCTGCGCGCGCGCTTTTTAAATTGAATCTCTTGCTCATTTTGTTGTTCAGATGGCATCTATCTTCCCATTACTTTTAAGAGGCTTGATTTTTCGATGGCGCTAAATGCAATACTTCAGCCACCGTAAAAAATGAACCAAACACTATTATTCTATCATTTTCAGTCGCATCTATACAGGCTTGATGATAGGCTGAAGCCACATCCGCACATAATACAATCTGCTTTTCCTGTGTGTGTTCTTGAATAGTTTTAAGCAATTGCTCTGCACTAGCCCCGCGCACATGGTCTATTGCTGAAACATACCAACTATCAATGTCTGATTTTAAGGCTTCTACAACAGTTGCAATATCTTTATCAGCCAACATAGAAAATACTGCTAAAGTACGTCCTAAGCACGATTTAGACTTTAAATTGTTTGAAAGCGCAGTTGCAGCATGAGGGTTGTGTGCAACATCTAAAATCACATTGGGTTGAGACCTCAGTGTTTGAAAACGTCCTGCTAAAGTCACACTGCTTAGTCCAAGCTCGATATGCAACTGGCTAAGCGGTAACTGATTTTGCATTGCAGTTATTGCTGCTAAAGCACAAGCAGCGTTATCCATCTGAAACTCACCTAACAAGGCAGGTAAAGGCAATGCATCCAATACAACATTATCCTGTTTAAAACTCCATGTGGCGTCGCGACTATCTTTTTTCCAAAAAAAGTCACGTCCTATTAGCTTTAAATCTGCGTTAATATTAGCAGCATGCTGTAACAAACTACTTGGCGCAGCTAAATCACCACATATTGCTGGGCATCCTGACCTAAACACTCCTGCTTTTTCAAAGCCTATGCTTTCGCGAGTGTTGCCCAAATATTCAATGTGGTCTAAATCAATACTCGTAACAAGACTACAAACGGGCTCAAAAATATTGACCGCGTCTAAACGCCCACCTAAACCCACCTCGAGTATTGCAACATCAACCTCACAATGCATAAAGTGCCACATTGCGGCAAGTGTGCCATACTCAAAATAAGTAAGCTCAATCTCACCACGTGCATCTTCTATTGCTGCAAATGCTTCGCATAGCGCTTCGTCACTTACAGGCTCACAAGCCACACATACCCGCTCGTTGTATCGAATAAGATGTGGAGAGCTATAAGTGGCAACTTGGTAACCAGCTTCATGATAAATACGGCTCAACATCGCACATGTTGAGCCTTTACCATTAGTGCCTGCAACCGTAACAATTGGAAATGTAGGGTTAAGCTGTAATCGTTGTTTTACCTGATTAACACGCTCCAACCCCATCGCAATAGACTTAGGGTGTAGCGCCTCAATATAGCCTAGCCATGCGGCTAAATCACGTTGTTTAGATTGTTCTAATGGCACAGATAGAAACGTGGCGTTTACTGCACAGCAGGAAGTCGCTGCATAGTCGTGAGCAAGTTCACTAGTTTATCGCGCAATTGGCGACGGTCTACTATCATGTCGATAGCGCCATGCTCGAGTAAAAACTCTGCGCGCTGAAAACCATTTGGCAGGGTTTCGCGGACTGTTTGCTCAATCACACGAGGGCCTGCAAAACCTATCAAAGCTTGCGGCTCAGCAATAATAACATCACCCAACATTGCAAAACTGGCTGAAACACCACCCATTGTTGGGTCAGTCAACACAGAGATAAACGGTAAACCAGCTGCACTAAGCTGAGTGAGCGCCGCACTTGTTTTGGCCATCTGCATAAGCGAAAACAAGCCTTCTTGCATACGCGCTCCGCCACTTGCCGCGATACAAACAAATGGCACTTTGTGCTCAATACAGGTTTGCACAGCGCGAACAAAACGCTCACCCATGACAGACCCCATGGAGCCGCCCATAAACTTAAACTCAAAGGCGGCTATCACAATAGGCATGGTTTTAATTGTGCCCTGCATCACCACTAAAGAATCAGTTTCATCCAACTCTTTTTGTGTAACTTTTAATCTGTCTGCATAACGTTTACTATCTTTAAATTTCAAAGGATCTACAGGTACAACTTCAGCACCTATTTCAAATCGCCCCTCTTGATCTAGTAGCAAATTCAAACGTGCTCTAGCAGAAATACGGTTATGGTAGCCACATTTTGGACACACCTCAGCGTTGCTTTCTAAATCACTGCGATAAAGCACAGACTCACACGACGGACACTTGCTCCATAAACCTTCAGGAACAGTTTTTTTCATCACGCCAAAACTACGTTTAATTTTGGGTGGTAATAGATTTTCTAACCAACTCATGTTGTTTCCTTCAATTTCAATTAGTTGGAATCAATTGCTGTACGCAACTCAAGCATTAAAGCTTTGACATTTGCAATGAGATTATCTTCTGTAGAAGTTTCAACCGCCTGCACCATACGGCTGCCCACCACAACTGCATCTGCAATTTCAGCCACGGCTTTAGCCGTTGCAGCATCGCGCACTCCAAAACCTACGCCTATCGGCAAATCTGTTTTGTTACGAATGCTTGCTACACGGTCCGTCACTTCTAAAATCTCTAAATTCTTAGAGCCTGTCACCCCTTTGAGTGATACATAATACACAAAACCACTGGCCTGCTTCACAATAATATCCACGCGTGAAGGCTCGGTTGTAGGCGACAATAAGAAAATAGGGTCTATGTCATAGCCACGTAAAATGCTAACAAATTCAACGCACTCTTCTGGTGGATAATCTACTGTTAATACACCATCAACGCCAGCGGCTTTTGCACGAGCTGCAAATTTTTCAGCACCCATAGCTTCAATTGGATTAGCATAGCCCATTAGCACTATTGGCGTATGTGTATTTTTTGTACGAAACTGAGCTACCATATCAAACACCATGCCCATGCCTACATGATGTGCCAAAGCACGCTCACTTGCACGCTGAATCACTGGACCATCAGCCATTGGGTCTGAAAATGGCACACCAAGCTCAATCGCATCAGCGCCTGATTCAACAAGAGCATGCAACAGTGCAACTGTATGTTTGGGGTGTGGATCACCTGCGGTGATATAGGGGATTAAAGCTTTTTTGCCTTGTTGTTTCAGCGCGGCAAATGTTTGTTGTATACGTGACATGTAATTCGAGAACCTTAAGTTTAAAGGGTAATGCCTGAAATTTTAGCGACGGTATTGATGTCTTTATCGCCACGGCCTGAGAGATTTACCAAAACCACTTGGTCCTTAGACATTGTTTTGGCTAGCTTTTCTGCATAGGCTAAAGCATGGCTAGATTCCATCGCAGGAATAATGCCCTCTGTACGACACAAGCTATGGAAGGCTGCCATTGCTTCGTCATCAGTAATTGCAACGTATTCAGCACGTTTGCTATCTTTGAGCCAAGCATGCTCAGGGCCAACACCAGGGTAATCTAAACCAGCAGAAATCGAATGTGTTTCGATAATTTGACCATCGGCATCTTGCATCAAGTAGGTACGGTTACCATGTAATACACCCACAGCACTATTTGCAGTGAGTGGCGCAGCATGTTTGCCTGTTTCTAATCCAAAGCCAGCAGCTTCAACACCAATCAAACGCACATTAGGCACATCAATGTAAGGATAAAAAATACCCATTGCATTAGAGCCACCGCCCACACAAGCCACTACAGCATCAGGTTGACGACCTAACATTTCTTGCATTTGAAGTTTCGCCTCAACGCCAATTACAGCCTGAAAATCTCGCACCATCATCGGATAAGGATGCGGCCCAGCCACTGTACCAATAATATAGAAAGTATTTTCAATATTGGTCACCCAATCGCGCATGGCTTCATTTAAAGCATCTTTCAGAGTTTTTGAGCCACTTTCAACAGGCACTACAGTTGCACCTAAAAGCTTCATTCTAAATACGTTAGGCGCTTGACGTTTTACGTCTTCCGACCCCATATACACTACGCACTCTAAGCCCATACGTGCTGCGATAGTAGCCGTTGCCACACCGTGTTGGCCTGCTCCAGTTTCAGCAATCACGCGCGGCTTGCCCATGCGTTTAGCTAGCAAAGCCTGACCTACTGTATTATTAACCTTATGAGCACCCGTATGGTTTAAATCTTCGCGTTTTAGATAGATTTGCGCACCACCCACTCGATCAGACCATCTTTTGGCATGATAAATTGGGCTTGGACGACCAACAAAATATTTTAAATCATGCGCAAACTCAGCTAAAAACTCAGGGTCGTGACGATACTTCTCATACATCACACGCAATTCATCCAGCGCTTCAACTAAGGTTTCGGCTACAAACGTGCCACCGTAAATACCAAAGTGGCCACGTTCATCGGGCATATCATAAAGCTGCATTACTCACTCCTTGTATGAATGCGACAATTTTTTCCGCACTCTTGATTCCTTTAGTAAGCTCTACCCCACCACTGACATCAACAGCATATGGGCGAACTTGTTTAATTGCTTGGGTGACATTCTCAGAGTTTAACCCTCCAGCAAGCACCACAGTATGTGGCAAATCTTTAGGTATTAAGTTCCAATCAAATACATGCCCTGTGCCACCCGCCATGCCCTCGGTATATGTATCAAGTAGCAAGGCTTTTGCATCATGAAAATCTAATGCGTATTGTACCAAATTTGTATCAGCTTTAACCCTAATTGCCTTCATATAAGGCAAATCAAATTGTCTGCAATACTCAGGGGTTTCTTCACCATGAAACTGCAACACGTCTAAGCTCACTTCAGCAAGCACCTCACGTACAAAATCAGGTGTTGCATCCACAAACAAACCCACCACAGATACAAATGCGGGGATTTTATTTGATATTTCAGCAGCTTGATTAATTTTTACGCCCCGAGGGCTAGGAGCGTAAAAGACCAGACCAATCGCATCTGCACCTGCCTCTACAGCAGCAAGAGCATCTTCAACGCGGGTAATTCCGCAAATTTTAACGCGAGTTCGCAAGGGATTTGTCTACGTATAAACTAGAGGCGATAGGGTAACTTAAAGTTGAGCCGCTGTCACTCCAGTTGTCATACTTATGTGCTAGAAAAGCTCAAGGAATACGACTTTCACTTTCTGAAACATTCCATTTTTTGTCATACTTTACCCCTACCAAATACAAACCGTCAGGCGAAAAAGTGGGTGGTGACTTTGTTCTGTCACGACTTTGAAGCAACTCCAACATATACTCAGGCGCATATTTACCTTTACCTATATAAATTAAAGCGCCTACCATATTGCGTACTTGGTGATGTAAAAATGCATTGGCAGTAAAATTAAACTCAATACGAGTTCCTATCTCGTTAATAGAGGCCTGATGCATGGTTTTAATAGGTGACTTTGCCTGACAATCTGCAGCACGGAAAGCACTAAAATCATGCTCACCCCTCAGATAATTTGCGGCCACTTGCATGGCACTAACATCCAAGGGCAAATGAAACCACCCTGCCCTACCCGCCATAATGGCAGGTGCAACAGCTTGGTTCATTAACACGTATTGATAACTACGTGCGATTGCGTCAAATCTTGCATGAAAAGAATCATCTACAACTTTAGCCCAAATGACTCGTACACTCACAGGCAAATGTGCATTCACACCGCGCACCCACGCACTGATTGGTCTAGCAGTCAGCGTATCAAAATGCACAACTTGGCATAATGCGTGCACGCCTGTATCTGTGCGCCCAGCAGCGGCCACACGCACATAATGTCCTGCCAACACTTGCAAGGCTTGTTCTAAGGTGTCCTGTACAGTATGCCCACCTGATTGGCTTTGCCAGCCAAAATACTCAGAGCCGTTATACTCTATGCCTAAGGCTATACGCATAATAAATAGACCAAAATAAAGATTACAAAAAGAGCTAAGCCATCCTGCCAAGTGAACTCAGCCATCTTTAAGTTAATTCTTTCTAGCGCTACAGTTGCTAGCTCAGAATCTAACTGAGCTAAGCGCTCACTTAAAGATGATTTAACTCTCACGCTGGCTTCTTCAGAAGCATGCTCAACATAGTACAAAGTAAGCCACAATCTGGTTGCAAAACGCTCAGGAGCCAGCCTTAACCACTTCAAAGGCATTAACAAAATATAAAAGCCTGCAATAAGTTCTTCACGCGTTGTGAGCTCATTCAACAGCGCCAACCCAGCAAGCATGGCTAACATTCTAATGGCTTGCATTAGGCCGTGATAAATGCCTTCGTAGGTAGGAGCAAATTCCAATGGCCAAGTTTTTATATACTCACCAGGTGTAGTCAGCGCATAAATCACCAGCATCGCAATCAGCAACCACTTTGCTCGTTTTATTAGCTTAATAAAATCCTTATTCCTATAAAACAATAAAAGCAGCATTAGTAACATCAACAACACACACAAAGCTTGCGCGGACAGCTGATATACAGAAATTGCCAGCAATATTAAACTCAGAATTTTAATTGTAGGATGCAATGTTCGCACATTAAGGACCAATACTTAGTTTTAAACAAAAAGGCCGAGCATTACGCTCGGCCTTTTTATTATGCCTCAACTAGATAGCGCTATAACAAACTTGCTAGCATTTTTTCTGCTCGCTCACGTTGCCCTGCACCACCCTCTTTAATCACTTCCTCTAACAGCTCACGAGCACCTTCACTGTCACCCATATCGATATATGCAGTCACCAAATCTAATTTGGTATTTACATCTTCAGACTCCTCAGTCACGCTCATCGATATTTCTTCAACATTTGCAGACTCGTCTAGCTCTAAACTAATTTCTGACAAATCAATATCTGGTGCAACAGGTGCAGAAGCCAGTGACATATCATCTTCTGTTGAAACTTCAGGAAGCTCAGCAACACTGACTGGCTCAGTAATATCAAGCACTGGCTCAGCTTCAGACGAGGCATCCAAATCAAAGTTGAAGTCTAACTCACCAACAGACTCAAGTATCTCACTTACACTTTCCAATGGGGTCGCAGCAGCATCAACAGCAGCTACAGGCTCATCAAACGACAAAGCATCGTCAATCACTAACTCAGCCACTTCAGCCGGCGCATCCACTTGAGCTGACAAATCTGGCAACTCTAACTCTGGCATAGATAAATCAAATGACTCAGCCTCTGATGCAACTGCTGGAGCATCTACATCACCCAAATTAAAATCCATCGCTAAATCTGAGTCTTCTTGAACTGCTTCAACAGAACTAGCAGGGAAGTCCAAGCTAATATCTGTAACTTCAGCACTCTCATTAAACTCTAAAGCACTATCTGCATCAGTACTGCTCAAATCAAAAACCGCTGGCTCTGACTCAGCATTAGCTTCTAAATCAAAATCCAAGGAATCATCATCAGCACTAGCAACTAGAGCTTCTTCAGAATCAGCTTCTGATAACATACTAAGCGGATCAGCCTGAGTAACTGACTCTTCATCACCTGAGAAGCTAAAATCTAAACCATTATCTGTTGATGCTTCAGCTCCACCAAAGTCACCAATATCTAATATTTGATCGTCATCTGAGCCCGCATCTTCATCTAACTCGCTGGCTGTATTAGTAACTGCTGCCTCTAATGCCTGCGGTTCTATTGTCGTTTCAGGTTTATCGTATAGTGGATTATCTGGCTCCATCTTGCGACCAAGTTCAGCAACTTTAGCCCACACTGGGTGAGTTGCACCTAGTGTTGAGTACAATTCACCTGAAATTGCCTCAAATGCTGATGAATCATTGCGTCCACCGTAGATTTCTAACAGCTTGAGATGCAACTCGTAACGGGTAGGATCTTTTGCTATAGCATCGTTCAATATCTCTTCGGCTTGCGCTTCACGACCATAGGCCATGTAGACTTCTGCTTCTGCGATCGGGTCTACATCATGCGTATCTATCATTCCATTGACACTTTGTGAGAAGTCAGTCAAGAACGAGGTATCACCCGTATCAACTGTACCGCCAGACGTATTACCGAAAACAGTGTTAGCTTTTAAGCCACCCGCAGTTAATATGCCTTTTTCGAAGTTATCGAGATTACGCTTACGCTTATTGCGCAGCCATGCCCAAGCACCGCCAAGCAAAGCAATACCGCCCAAACCCCCTCCTAGCAATACTGGGTCTACGCCATCAAGCAAGCTGGCTTCTACTGGAGCAGCAGTTACTGGTGCGGGTGGTGGTGTTATTTTTTCTGGCTCTACTGGTTTAGCAGGCTCTACTACTGGCGGAGTTACCGCTTCTGCTGGTTTAACTTCAGCGGGAGGGGTTACTGCAGCTGGCTCAGGTGCTTTTTCAGCTACTGGCGGCGGTTCAACTGGTTTTGTTGGTTCTGATTTTGGCTGGTTTTTTAATGCTTCTGCATTTTTTTGCATTTCAGCTAACGACTTATCTTTCATCGCCAGCAGCTTTTGCAAATCCGCAACTTGCTTATCCAATAAGTTAGCTTTTACGTTCGCTTCTTTTATGCTTTTTTCACGAGCTACGCTTTCTTCTTGCAATGCATTTAGCTTATCTTTCATGGCCTGAGAGCCTTCAGCATCAGCCTTTTTCTTATCACCTTCACTCTTACTGAGCTTGACCACATCTCGTGCTGATGTATCAGCAGGCACTGCTTTATCCACAGCTGGTGCTGTTATCTTACCTTTGCTTGCTGAAGAGTCTGGTTTTGGAGACGCCTCATTTGCATTAACATCATCCGGCGTCGTAGATTTACCTGTCTTAGCAGAGTCTTGAACGATGCCAGCAAGTTTATTTCGGTAATTATTCCAATCAGCAGCCTGCACACGCACTTCTTTGCTAGCGTCTTGCTTTGGTGTTGCCAATAACTCAGCCTGCGTAGGCACTTTGATAATTTTCCCAACTTTTAACTGGTTCATATTATCGTTATCAAAAGCATCTTTGTTTGCGCGATACAAGCCAACCAACATCTGATCTAAACTAACATCTTGCACTTGCATCTCACGAGCAATTTTAGCTAGGCTATCACCACGTTTAGTTTTGTAATCTTCATTATTTTCTACTGGGGCCGTCTTCTGAGATGAGCTAACAACAGGCTCAGGCTTAGCTTTTTCTGGCATAGATTGCACTGGAGCTGGAGAAACCGTTTGCGCAGCTTCAGGCACTGAAATATTATTAGTTTGCTCTGCTGAGTAGCCAGGTGGATCTAGCAAGACAGTGTATTCACGAACCAGCCTTCCCGTAGCCCAATCCACTTGAATCAGCATATCTAAGAAAGGGTCAGCGACTGGCTGGCTACTGCTCAACTTAAGAACTGAAGTACCTGCACGCTTACTTACCTCAACGCGTATAGAATTGTGTATCCCTACGCGCTCTATGCCTTGTGCTGAATAGGCTTCTTCTGGAGCAATTCTCGCAGAAAGCGACGACATTTCTTCAGGTGTTGTAGAAACAAGTTCAATTTCAGCATTGAGTGGCTCACCCAAACCTGAATTGACTGTTAACTTGCCTAGGCCTGCTGCATTTACTGAAAGCGGTATCCACGCAAGCAATACGGCCAATCTCAGCTGTTTTAATTTGGACTTATGCACTATCCCACCCTTATCAAACTCTTAATCAAATATTAAATTAACATCAATCAGTTACAGATGCAAGCTCATAATGCGCATTATGTACGTACGCTATCTTAAGTTAGTTTTAAAATTTAATCAAAATATAATTTAACTCTTTTAAACTTCTATAAGAACTCTTAGCATACGACGAAGTGGCTCGGCTGCACCCCATAACAGCTGGTCTCCCACTGTAAATGCTGAGAGGTAATCTCCACCCATCGCCAATTTACGTAAACGCCCAACTGGGGTAGTTAAAGTACCTGTAACCGAAGCTGGCGTTAACTCACGCATACTCGCCTCGCGCGTATTTGGGATAACTTTTGCCCAAGCATTTGCTTCAGACAACATGCTTTCTATTTCATCTATCGGCACATTTTTTTTAAGCTTGAGAGTGAGCGCCTGAGAATGGCAACGCATCGCGCCTATACGCACACAGAGGCCATCTATCACGATTGGGTTAGCTTCTCGACCGAGAATTTTATTGGTTTCAACACCACCCTTCCACTCCTCTTTACTTTGTCCGTTGCCCAAATCTTTATCTATCCACGGGATTAAACTCCCAGCCAAAGGCACGCCAAAACTCTGAGTTGGAAAACTATCTGCACGTATGGTATCTGCAACAGTTTTATCGATTTCTAAAATAGCTGAGGCAGGGTCTACCAATAATGAGCTGACTGACTGATTAACTACGCCCATTTGGTTTATCAGTTCACGCATATTTTGTGCGCCAGCACCTGATGCTGCTTGATAAGTCATAGAGGTAGCCCACTCAACTAAATCCGCTTTGAATAAGCCGTTCAGCGCCATCAACATAAGCGAAACGGTGCAGTTGCCACCTATCCAGTTTTTACCACCTTGGTGCAAGGCGTTTTTGATGACATCCATATTGACTGGGTCGAGAATAATGACGGCATCTTTTTCCATACGTAAAGTAGAGGCCGCATCAATCCAATGACCTTGCCAACCTGCATTACGTAATTGAGGGAAAATCTCGCTAGTGTAATCGCCACCTTGGCATGAAAGTATTACGTCCATTGCGCTTAAATCGGCAATGTTTTTAGCGTCTTTTAATGGAGCAGATTCTTTACCAACATTAGGCGCAGCGCCACCAATTTGAGAGGTGGTAAAAAACTGTGGCTCGATGAGCGCGAAATCGTTTTCATCCATCATGCGTTGCATGAGCACTGAGCCCACCATACCGCGCCAGCCTACAAAACCAACTTTTAACATTTCATGAATCCTAATTTTAATACTCAATATTAAGCAAGCGCTGCAACCACTGCCGCTCCCATTTCAGAACAGCTCACTTTTTTGGTGCCTTCTGTCCAGATATCCGCGGTTCTATAGCCATCAGCGAGTGCTTTTTTCACTGCATTTTCTATGCGAGTCGCATTTGCTTCGTCGTTAAAGGTGTAACGCAACATCATGGCCACAGACAAAATTGTGGCTAATGGGTTTGCAATATTTTTACCTGCAATATCAGGCGCAGAGCCATGGCTAGGCTCGTACATACCTTTGTTGTTTGCATCTAAAGATGCTGAAGGCAACATGCCGATAGAGCCTGTGAGCATTGAAGCTTCATCCGACAAAATGTCACCAAAAATATTACCTGTCACCATTACATCAAACTGCTTAGGGGCGCGCACCAATTGCATTGCTGCGTTATCTACGTACATATGGCTCAACTCAACTTCTGGGTACTCAGCTGACAGCTCAATCATGACTTGACGCCATAGTTCTGTGGTTTCGAGCACGTTAGCCTTATCGACAGAACATACTTTTTTGTTACGCTTCATGGCAATATCAAAAGCCACGCGACCAATGCGTTTAATCTCAGATTCGTTATAGCGCATGGTGTTAATGCCTTCGCGCTCACCGTTTTCTAATGTTGAAATACCACGTGGCTGGCCAAAATAAATGTCGCCAGTGAGCTCACGAATAATCATCAAATCTAAGCCAGAAACCACTTCTGGCTTAAGTGTAGAGGCTGAAGCTAATTCTGGGTAAAGTAAAGCTGGACGCAAATTAGCAAATAAATTCAACTCCTTACGAATACGCAGCAGGCCGCGCTCTGGGCGCAAATGGCGTTCTAGCTTGTCGTACTTCCAGTCACCCACTGCACCAAGCAACACAGCATCAGCCTCTTTGGCTAGCTTGAGCGTTGCGTCTGGCAAGGGGTCACCCGCCGCCTCATATCCTGCACCACCAATAGGTGCTTCTGTCATTTCTAAATTTAAATTAAGCGCGTTTAAAACGTTAACAGCTTGTGCAACAATTTCAGGACCGATGCCATCACCCGGCAATACTGCAATTTTCATACTAAAACCCTTAAAGTTTAATTAAATAGCCAAGGCTGGCTGGCTTTGTGTTTTGTTTCAAATTGTTTAATCGCTTCTACATGTTGAAGTGTTAAGCCAATATCATCTAAACCGTTAAGCAGATTGTGTTTGCGTACCGCATCTACTTCAAATGCATAAGACTTTCCGTCAGGGGTATTCACCGTCTGCTTGTCTAAATCAATCGTTAATTGATAACCTTGGTTTGCTTCAACCGCCTTAAATAAGCCATCAACAATCTCATCGCTTAAGACTATAGGCAACATGCCATTTTTAAAGCAGTTATTAAAGAAAATATCCGCATAGCTAGGCGCGATGATGGCGCGAAAGCCATAATCTTCAAGCGCCCAAGGTGCGTGTTCTCGACTTGAGCCACAACCAAAATTTTCACGTGTGAGCAATATACTCGCACCTTGGTAACGGGCTTGATTCAACACAAAATCTGGATTAATTTTGCGTTTGCTGTTATCCATGCCAGGTTCACCGTGGTCAAGATAACGCCACTCATCAAAAGCATTTGGGCCAAAGCCGCTACGTTTAATAGATTTTAAAAACTGTTTAGGGATAATTGCATCTGTATCGACATTAGCACGGTCGAGAGGGGCAACTAAGCCTTGGTGTAAGGTAAATGGTTTCATATTGATAAACTTTTATTTTGTGGATTTTTGGACAGCTTCGCCTGCTTTTTCCAAATCTTTGCCCATACCATTAATGGTATTGCATGCGCTTAGAGTAACAACGAGTAGTAATAAGATACAAACTTTCATGTTTGAACGCCCTTAAAAGTTTCTCACGTCAACAAAGTGACCTGCGACTGCTGCTGCTGCTGCCATTTCAGGGCTTACTAAGTGTGTACGCCCACCCTGACCTTGGCGACCTTCAAAGTTACGGTTTGAGGTTGATGCGCAACGCTCACCTGGCTCAAGCCTATCGGCATTCATGGCTAAACACATAGAACAACCTGGTTCACGCCATTCAAAACCGGCATCAGTAAAGATTTTGTCTAGCCCTTCTTGTTCAGCTTGTGCTTTAACCAAACCAGAACCTGGCACGACTAAAGCAAGCTTGACATTATTAGCGACTTTTTTGCCTTTAGCCACCTGCGCAGCCGCGCGCAAATCTTCAATGCGAGAGTTGGTGCAAGAACCGATAAAGACTTTATCAATTGTAATGTCTGTGATTGGCATATCAGCTTTCAAGCCCATATAGGCGTATGCACGCTCCCAATCACCACGCTGCACATCGTTTTTAGCTTGCGCCAAACTTGGCACTTTTCCATCAACGCCTACGACCATTTCTGGTGAAGTGCCCCATGTGACTTGTGGCTCAATATCTTCGGCCTTTAATTCAACGACAGCATCAAATTTAGCACCATCATCACTATGCAAAGTGCGCCAATAGGCGACTGCACTTTCCCACTGCTCAGCTTTAGGGGCAAATGGACGCCCTTCTACGTAATTAATTGTCGTGTCATCAACGGCCACCATGCCAGCACGTGCGCCAGCTTCAATCGCCATATTGCACAAGGTCATACGGCCTTCCATGGTTAATCCACGAATTGCAGAGCCTGCGAACTCAATGGCATAGCCTGTGCCACCTGCTGTACCAATTTTACCGATAATAGCTAAGGCCACGTCTTTAGCAGTCACACCTTTGCCCAATTGGCCTTCAACCAAAACTTGCATCGATTTTGAGCGCTTTTGCACCAAGCATTGCGTCGCCATCACATGCTCAACTTCTGAAGTACCAATACCATGTGCCAGCGCCCCAAAAGCGCCGTGGGTACTGGTGTGTGAGTCGCCGCATACCACGGTCATCCCTGGTAAAGTCGCGCCTTGCTCAGGCCCGATTACATGCACAATGCCTTGACGCACATCGTTCATTTTGAACTCTGTCACGCCAAAATCATTGCAGTTTTCATCAAGAGTTTGTACTTGCAAGCGTGAAATCGGGTCAGCAATACCTGCTACGCCATCGGCACGAGGCGTAGTCGGTACGTTATGATCTGGCACGGCAAGAATTGAATTGACTCGCCACACTTTACGCTGAGCCAGTTTTAGGCCTTCAAAGGCTTGCGGGCTTGTTACTTCATGTACCAAATGACGGTCGATATAAAGCAATGCCGTGCCGTTTTCCTCGCGCACAACATGGCTATCAAATAATTTTTCGTAAAGCGTTTTTGCCATAAATACTACCTATAAAACTTAGTTGCCAATAAAGTGGCTAAAAAATCAATCTCTAAAATTTCCAAACTGCAACGGAAAATCTGTCACATTCTTTTTGCAAAAAGCAATCGCATCCTGCAACACATCGCGCTTAGCACCCGTCACACGAACTTCGTCACCCTGAATACTCGCTTGCACTTTCATGCCTGAGTCTTTAATGAGCTTAGTAATGCGTTTGGCTAAATCGCTATCAATACCTGCGCGAATTTTCAACTCTTGTTTTACTTTGTTACCAGATACCTTTTGCACGTCTTTATGCTCTAAACGCTTGGTTGAATCAGGCTCTTTTTTCTCCATGGCGGGCAGTAAAATATCTTTCACTTGGTCGAGTTGAAAGTCATTGTCACCGTAAATGGTAATAATGCTGTCTTTTTCATTCAGATCAACCTTAGCTGAAGAGCCTTTAAAATCATAACGATTGGTGATTTGCTTACCTGCTGTGTCAATCGCATTCTTTAAGGCGACCATGTCGACTTCAGAGCTAATATCAAAACTTGGCATTGTTAAATTCCTCTTTAATCTATAAAGCGCAGGCTATGCAAGGCGTAAGTGCGGTGACAATACGATGAGTACAGCAAACAAAAACCTCAGAGCCAAGCCTTTAGTCAGCTCGACTAGCGCTCGCAAAGCAGCCTGCGAATCTTTAACTACTCGAAGTGGCAAACGTAGTCTAGCGTTTCAACTGTTTCTATCTCAAACGATGAGTTGCCTGGCACAGTAAACTTCTCTCCTGCACTGTAGGTCTTCCACTCAGTCTCGCCATTTAAACGCACTTTGCAAACACCGCAGTTAATTTCCATTAACTCAGGTGCTTGCGTATTAAAAGTGAGTGAGCTTGGAAAAATCACGCCAATAGTACTGCGCGTGCCGTTAGGAAACATCACGGTATGGCTTACGCATTTACCATCAAAATAGATATTCGCTTTTTTCTTTACGCTTACATTGTCAAATTGTGCCATGTTAATCTCCTGATATCTTTGTTATTTTCTATTTCTTAAATTCGCTGCGATACGCATTCTTAAAGCATTAAGCTTAATAAATCCGCCTGCGTCTTTTTGGTCATACGCGCCCTTATCATCTTCAAAGGTAGCAATTGTAGAATCAAATAATGAATCTGTTTTGCTGTCGCGCCCAACTACAATGACGTTGCCTTTATAGAGCTTAACGCGCACCCAACCGTTGACTGATTTTTGCGTATGATCTATGAGTGTTTGCAAGGCGATACGCTCAGGGCTCCACCAGTAGCCGTTGTAAATCATGCTGGCGTAGCGTGGCATTAAATCGTCTTTTAAGTGCGCCACTTCTCTATCCAATGTAATGCTCTCAATCGCACGGTGTGCCTTCAACATAATGGTGCCGCCTGGTGTTTCGTAGCAACCGCGTGACTTCATGCCTACATAGCGGTTTTCTACCAAGTCTAAACGGCCAATACCGTGTTTACCACCTACGGTATTGAGGTAAGCCAAAATTTCATGCGCTTTCAGCGCTTTACCATTAATGCCAACGATGTCACCGTTCACGTATTCGAGGTCTAAATACTCAGCCTCATCTGGCGCTTTTTCAGGAGAAACTGTCCAACGCCACATGCTTTCTTCTGCCTCAGCTGCTGGGTCTTCTAAGTGGCGACCTTCGTAAGAAATATGCAATAAATTAGCATCCATAGAATATGGGCTGCCGCCTTGTTTGTGTTTCATGTCCACAGGGATGCCGTGTTTTTCAGCGTAAGCCATGAGTTTTTCACGGCTGAGTAAATCCCACTCGCGCCATGGAGCGATAATTTGAATGTTTGGGTTTAAGGCATACGCGCCTAACTCAAAACGCACTTGGTCGTTGCCCTTGCCTGTCGCGCCATGCGAAATGGCATCGGCTTTGGTTTCAGCCGCAATTTCAATCAAGCGTTTAGCGATTAACGGGCGTGCAATTGAAGTACCTAATAGGTATTCGCCTTCGTACACTGTATTGGCACGGAACATAGGGAACACGAAGTCACGCACAAACTCTTCACGCACGTCATCAATATAAATCTCTTTCACGCCTGCCGCTTTAGCTTTTGCGCGAGCTGGCTCTAACTCTTCACCTTGACCCAAGTCAGCGGTAAAGGTCACCACTTCCGCTTGGTAGGTGTCTTGCAACCATTTAAGAATCACGGAGGTGTCTAAACCACCAGAATACGCTAAAACGACTTTTTTAATTTCACTCATTCTTAACCTTTAAAACCCTTTAACTCAATCGACAAATAACTCAAAAGCCACTAAAAAACTAATTAACACCATCATCATCATACCTAATATAAATAGACGATCAGCCATCACTTCTATGCGCGTAGCATCTTTAATCGACCTAAGTGACAAGTATGAAAGCATGGTGCTCACAAGAAAAACCAAACTGCATATTGCTAATAATTTATCTGCCCAGCTTGAAACGCTATTTTTAGGCGCAAGCTGCATAACGGTAATCACCGTCATGCACACACCTACCATGGTTGCCGAAACAGGCAAAATATGGCGCGATATATCTCTGTTGTCTTGCTCTGACAAATTAAACCTTGCCTAGGAGCAGATATTCCATAAGGGCTTTTTGTACGTGCAGCCTATTTTCAGCCTCATCCCACACTACTGAATGCGGCCCGTCTATCACTTCAGCAGAGACTTCTTCACCACGGTGCGCAGGCAAGCAGTGCATAAAGAGTGCATCTTTTTTAGCCACTTTCATCATGTCGGCATCGACTTGCCAGTCGGCAAAGTCTTTACGGCGCTCTTCGTTCTCAGCTTCAAAGCCCATGCTTGTCCAGACATCTGTTGTGACTAAATCTGCATCGCGCGCGGCCTCCATGGGGTCGGTAAACTCTTCAAAATGGTCAGTGCCATATAAGTTAGCGCGCTCAGGCTCTACTTCGTACTCAGGCGGCGTTGAAACATGCACATTAAAATCAAGCACTTCAGCCGCTTGCAGCCAAGTATTACAAACATTATTTGAGTCGCCAATCCACGCCACTGTTTTACCTTGGATTGAACCACGATGCTCAATAAAAGTAAAAATATCAGCCAAAATCTGGCATGGATGATACTCGTTAGTCAGCCCGTTAATCACTGGCACACGCGAGTTAGCAGCAAAGCGTTCGATAATGCTTTGCTCAAAGGTACGTATCATCACAATATCGCTCATGCGTGATATGACTTGAGCAGCATCTTCGACTGGCTCGCCACGCCCCAATTGAGAGTCACGCGTATTCAAATAGATGGCTGAACCACCCAGTTGATGCATGCCAGCTTCAAACGACAAGCGCGTACGCGTACTGGCTTTTTCAAAAATCATCACCAAAGTGCGATCTTGCAGAGGCCAATATTGTTTGTAATTTTTAAATTGCGATTTAATCCAAGTAGCACGTTCAAAGATATACTCTATCTCATCACGCGTTAAATCATTAAATTGTAAAAAATGCTTAATAGTCATAGTGCTAGCCTTAAATTAAGCCGCCTCTAAAAATTTATTGACGATAGGCACAAGGCGGTTCACCAGCTCTTGTGCTTCTTGTTTAGTTAAAATCAACGGTGGAAGTAATCGAATCACCTTATCCGCAGTCACGTTAATGAGTAACTTTTCAGCGAGTGCTAATTTCACCAAATCAGCACATGGTCTATCCAGTTCAATGCCTACCATTAAACCAGCATTGCGAATATTCACTATCGCTTTATTGCCTTTAAACGCCTGGCTAAATTGCGAATTTAAGTAGTTGCCCACTTCCTCAGCATTCTCGCGCAATTTTTCTTCAGTAATGATACTGAGCGTAGCAAAACCAGCCGCTGTTGCGAGTGGATTACCGCCAAAGGTAGAGCCGTGCTTACCTGGGGTAAATGTTTCTGCCGCAATGCCTTTAGCTACGCATGCGCCTATAGGCACACCTGAGCCTAACCCTTTCGCCAAGCTCATGACATCAGGCGTAATACCTGTGTGCTGAAATGCAAACCAAGTACCAGTGCGGCCAATGCCGCTCTGCACTTCATCTAACATTAATAGCCAGCCATTTTCGTCGCAAACTTTACGCAAGCCTTGCATGTAAGCTTTAATGTCTGCGGGAATATGAATGCCACCTTCACCCTGCACAGGCTCAACCAACACGGCCACTACGTTATTTTTGCGATTCGCGACTTGCTTTACAGCTTCTAAATCATCGAAAGGCACGCGCACAAAACCACTCACAAGCGGCTCAAAACCTGCTTGCGTTTTGCGATTGCCTGTTGCTGACAGTGTGGCCATGGTACGACCATGAAAACTACGCTCCATCACAATAATTTCGGGGTTTTCTATACCCTTATTATGCCCATACAAACGCGCGATTTTAATTGCCGCTTCGTTGGCCTCGCAACCAGAGTTACAAAAGAATACTTTGTCCATGCCTGAAATCTCGGCGAGTTTATCTGCCAAGCGAGCCTGTTCTGCAATATTGTAGATATTAGAAACATGCACCAAGCGTGCAACTTGCTCAGTCACTGCAGCCACAAATTTTGGGTGAGCATGACCAAGGCCATTGACTGCAACACCAGACAAGGCGTCTAGATAGCGATTGCCTTCGGCATCGTACAACCAAGCGCCTTCACCTTTAACAAAGGTTACTGGCTGCCTGCCGTAGGTGTTCATTAAATGTTCTGACATATATTTACTCTATTAAATCTAATTGCATGCCAACTTGCATGACTAAAAAAGAAACGGCGGCAAATGCCGCCGTCTGCAGCATATCTAAATTAGTTTGTGAAAATACTAGCTAACTTTTTGACAATACAGTTATTAAGGCACAATTGCCTAGCATGTATGCACCTACGCTGACCTAGCGTAGACTGAATACCAGAAGCATCGCAACAAATACGACGATTATTTACATTATCTGCCACGACTACTAAGTGCATACGTATATTTACCTGAAAAATTCGCGTAAAATTACTCTAATTTTTGATAAAACATGAGTGCAAACCAAATAGCGAGATTAGCGCAAAAAGGCGTAATAATCAAGAAATTGCAGCTTAATTTTAAGTACTCACGCATGGATTTATTGTTTTTTAACCCAAAATTGTCTTGAAAAAACCGCCAATTCGGGCAAAATTTCAACCCCAAGCATTTTTGCAAAGTTTCAATCAGCCAACAACTTATGGTTTCTATCGCTTCAGTCACCTCTATACAGCGTAACACTGCACCGCAATTACCAATTGCATGGTATACCGACCCTGCAATCTATGAGATTGAAAAACAAAAGCTTTTTCACAAAGCGCCACGCTATGTCGGCCATGAGTTGATGGTGCCTAATGTTGGTGACTACCGCACGCTAGATTGGATGCAAAAAGCAAAAGCACTGATTAGAAACCAAGATAGTGTTAATTTAATTAGCAACATCTGTAGGCACCGCCAAGCGATTATGCTTGACGGAACTGGCCATACTCAGCACATTGTCTGCCCGCTACACCGCTGGACTTACAACACCGAAGGCACATTATTAGGCGCCCCACATTTTGAGCAAAATCCGTGTTTGCATTTAGACAACGTAAGCTTACAAAACTGGCAAGGCTTGTTATTTGATAGCAAGCGTAATGTAGCCAAAGAGCTTGCCTCGCTTGGCGTTGCACAAGACTTTGATTTTACTGGCTATATGCTAGACCGTGTAGTAGTTGAAGAATACCAATTCAACTGGAAAACTTTTATTGAGGTTTACTTAGAAGACTACCACGTAGAACCATTCCACCCAGGTTTAAACCGCTTTGTAAATTGCGACGATCTCAACTGGCAGTTTGGTGAAAACTTCAGTGTGCAGACTGTTGGGTTTAAACAGTCGCTCACAAAATCTGGCTCAGCTATTTATCAGCGCTGGCAAGAACAAGTCGCTCAATATCAAGGCAAAACACAACCTAAATACGGCGCCATTTGGATGGTATATTACCCTTTCTTAATGATAGAGTGGTATCCGAATGTACTAGTGGTTTCGCACATTATTCCGCGCGGCGTCGATGCTTGCACCAATGTTGTTGAGTTTTACTACCCAGAAGATATTGCCTTATTTGAACGCGAATATGCAGAGGCGCAACAAGCAGCCTACGAAGAAACGGCTATTGAAGATAAAGAAATCTGTCAACGCATGCACGATGGCAGACGCGCCCTATTTAGCCAAAATCTTGATGAACGCGGCCCGTATCAACATCCAATGGAAACTGGTTTAGAGCATTTTCACTTATGGATGCGCGAACAAATGTCCGCACATCTCAGTTCAGAATAGTGTCGCTTTCAACAATTTCAAAACTAAAGCTTGGCAGCCTATGGATGCTTGTAGGTGCCTTTTGCTTTGCCGTGATGGGAGCATTAGTCAAACTTGCTTCTAGCAAATTCACCAGCCCAGAATTAGTGTTTTATCGTGGCTGGATTGGGCTTTTGTTTATCTACTGGCATGTATGGCGCAACAAACAATCTCTGGCCACCACTTATGTAGGCAAACATGCATCGCGCTCTATTATTGGCTTTGTTGCGACGGTATTCTTCTTCTACGCACTAGCAAAGTTACCCTTAGCAACCGCAACCACACTTAATCAAACTTCGCCCTTATTTATGGCGATGATTTTACCTTTTGTATTACATCAACCTGCTAAAAAATCTTTGATTTTTGCAATCGTATTAGGTTTTGTTGGTGTCGCTTTACTACTAAAGCCTAGCCTGCACTTTGATGAGCTAGCCGCAGGTGCCATTGGCCTACTTTCTGGGCTGGGTGCAGGCATGGTGTATGTGCATGTCACATTACTCGCACGTGCAGGCGAGCCTGATTGGCGCACCGTATTTTATTTTTCTTTAGCTTGTACCGTCGGTGGATTTTTGTGGATGCTGCTGTATGAAGTACATTTACCCACCTTACACGACCTACCAATTTTACTAGGTTTAGGTTTAGCTACCACCGCAGGCCAGCTTGCCATGACACGCGCTTATCGTACTGGCAACCCATTAGTCGTCGGCAGCTTAGCTTACTCGACCGTGGTATTCTCTAGTTTATTAGGCTGGATATTTTGGGGCGAAATACTCACATCAGACAAATGGTTAGCCATAGGCTTGATTGCCTTAAGCGGCATCATCAGCATTAGAGCTTCACAAAAGTAATGCTTTAAGTAATAAAAAAAGCCCGCATTTGCGGGCTTTTTAACTTAGCTAAACAGTCATTAGTTACTTAATCACCTTAACTGGCACATACAAGGTATTTTCACCTCTTAGCACCAGCAAAGCGACTGTTTTACCATTAGGCACAGCATTAATTTGCTTACTAAATTGGTCAAAGTTTTGCACTTCTGTGTTGTTCATGCCCAGAATCACATCACCACGACGTATGCCTGCTTGTGCAGCTGAACCTTGCGCATCAACAACCAACAAACCATTTTTACCATTAATTTTTTTCTTTTGTTGTGGTGTGAGCTCACGCAACACCAAACCTAGCTTATTCACTTCTGGCTTAACAGGCGCTTTATTAGCCGCCACATCATCCTTTTCACTAGGCATTTCACCCAAAGTAACATTGAGCGTTTTAATCGCACCCTTGCGTAAAATCTCAATAGGCACTTGTTTACCTGGCTTAGTTGCGCCCACAGCACGCGGCAAATCACTTGATGTCACCATAGGTTTGGAATCAAACTTCAAAATCACATCACCCGCTTCTAAATCTGCTTTTTCGGCAGGACTACCTTTCTCTACATTTGAAACTAGTGCGCCATTGGTATTTTTCATGCCAAATGACTCAGCAAGCTCTTTGGTGACCTCTTGTATACCTATACCTAACCAACCACGTGTAATTTTTCCATTGCTTTTAAGTTGGTCAGAAATATCTATCGCCACGTCAATAGGAATTGAGAACGAAAGTCCCATATAACCACCGCTACGGCTATATATTTGCGAGTTGATTCCAACCACTTCGCCCTTAAGATTAAACAAAGGGCCGCCAGAATTACCTGGATTAATAGCTACATCGGTTTGAATAAATGGTACGAAATTTTCTTGTGGTAATGCGCGGCCTTTTGCACTCACAATACCCTGTGTAATCGTGCTTTCTAAGCCAAACGGAGAGCCAATTGCAGCCACCCACTCACCTACTTTAAGCTGGCTAGGGTCACCTATGGTCACTTTAGGTAGGTTTGCTCCGTCAATTTTAACCAAAGCCACATCTGTACGCTTATCTGCGCCTATGATTTTAGCTTTAAACTCTCGTTTATCTGAGAGCTTGACAATCACCTCATCAGCCTCATTCACTACATGAGCGTTGGTTAAAATATATCCATCACTACTAATAATAAAACCTGAGCCTAGTGACTGAGATTTGTAATCTTGCTGTGGAGCACCTTGCCCACCCGGCATAGGCATACCAAAACGTCTAAATAGCTCGCCCAGAGCCTCGTCGTCCATACCAGGAAACTGCATACCTGCATTACCATGTACGACTTGTGTCAC
>CAZAHP010000006.1:1567-11840 GCA_964484985.1 uncultured Methylophilaceae bacterium | reverse complement strand
AGTTTTACCACATAGTCCACAAGCTGTTTTACGCTCTATTTCTAATAAAGCCACCTCGTTTTTAACATCGACTACAACCGCATACTCTTCTATCATTTTTCACTTCTTAAGGTTTATTTATTAAAACTCACGGCATTTGCAAAGCCTGCTACAGTGGCCTCAGGCACTTCGCCCACAGCGATAATCTGGCGGCCTTCAGCCACGTTTGCATAAAAACTGGTAGCACCAACAGTCACATGCCCCATTTTTGGTCGCACACCTTTGGCCAAATTTTCTATGAATAATGATACTGAAGACAAGCCATCTGAAAAAATAAGCTGATTCACAATCACCACCTTGTTCGCTTCTAGCTTACTTGGCATTGCACGCTTGATATGGTCAATCTGCCGATAACCAGCGGGGATTTGAACTAATTTCCACTCTTCTTGTACACCTGAGTCACCCTGAGTAGCTTGAGACTTTTCCATCACATAGGGCTTATTTTGGTCGATTTTAGGTTGAAACCAATCTAAATTTTGAGTATTTAATAAATTAATTTGATTGAATGCAATTTGCTCTATTGCTTGCTTTGTTTTATTTAACGTGACTATTTTCAACAACAAACTAAATTCTTTGTCCACCCATATGCGGTAACTGTATCGATATTGATCACGGGGCTCTAGACTCACTACTTGCCCAACTCGGCCACCTATACGTTCATCTGCTCCAAGCTTAGCTTGATAAAGGCTCTTAATTAAATCCATGTTAGCAGGTAGTAAAGCTGGGAAAAGTAGCTGACCTCTGCGCTTTTCAATAACAACCTTCTCACCTTGAGGATTAAAAATCACAACATCCTGACCTTGCTTCAACATCTCCATGGGTGTTCCGTCAAGCATGACGATATGAGAATACTCACCTTGACCTGCGTTCATATGCGTAATTTCTACCGACCGCATATGGCCTGCTGTTTGATGTGTGAATATGCCCTTATAACTCAGCTCACGCGCTGCATGAGCAGCCTTAGCAAGTGCTTGCCAAGCTTCTTCTTGAGACTCAGTCTCTGCATGTGCTTGCAGCATTAAGCCAAAAGTAAAAAGGCTTGCTACTAAGCAAGCCAAGACAAAACGAAGCATTACCTACGACTCTCTGAATATGCTGCTGGCTGAATATAATAGGCAACGCTATTAGGGGATGAGGCTTGATGTGCTAATAAATACTCATTAGGCATATTTTGCGCTATTTCTACTGGTGCCAATGCATCATTGGCAGGTTGTACTTGTTGTTGCACCACCACCAAACCAACAAACAAGACCGCAGCAACAGATGCTGCAACTGACCAAATGATAGGCAGCGTACGTTTAGTAGCAAGTGCTTTATTGGTCGCGGCTTGAGGTGCTAGCACTACTGGCTCTTCAGCTAACTGGCTCATCACTCGTTGTTTTAAATCACTGCTTAAAACTGGGTTACCTCGCATGACATCACCGATAAGATGATAGGTAGCCCAGCACTCGCCTAGTGCACCACCAGACTTAATCGCTGTCAGCAAATGCTCGGCATCTTCTAGGTCTAGTTCATCATCTATCAAAGCTGAAATTTGATCTTTCATACTTCTTCTCCAAAACTCATATTACTTATTACAAGTTAAACACATCATCTGTCTACCAGCGTTTATCTTGCGGCGTGTCTAACAAAGGTCGTAGCTTTTCTGAAATGGTTTCACGCGCTCGAAAAATACGCGAGCGTACAGTGCCGATTGGGCAAGCCATAATCGCGGCTATTTCTTCGTAACTTAGACCTTCCATTTCACGCAGGGTAATTGCTGTTCTTAAATCTTCTGGCAGAGCAGCAATCGTGTCATTCACTGTTTTCGCAATTTCTTTGGTCATTAACTCAGTTTCAGGTGTATCCATCGTCCTGAGTTCATCTGCATCTTCAAAGTTTTCTGCATCTTCAATTTCAACATCGTTGACCACTTGTGGCCTGCGCCCCATTGAAACTAAATAATTTTTAGCTGTGTTAATGCCTATACGGTATAACCATGTGTAAAAAGCACTATCACCACGAAAATTAGGCAATGCGCGGTAAGCCTTAATAAAAGACTCTTGCACTACATCTTCAACTTCAGCTTGGTCACGCACCATGCGTGAAAGCAGTCTGCCAAGTTTACGCTGATATTTTTCTACCAGCATACCAAAGGCTTTTTGGTCACCGCGCTGCGCGCGCTCAACTAAAGCTTGATCAAGCTCTCTATTGGCCGCAGCCGGGTTTTCACCCATAGAGTTTACGCTCCCCTTGTGTGTTTTTTCAATAGTACTGGTAGTATAACTCTGCGCCGCTGTATCTACGAAACTTAAACGCGAAAATTCTTCTATCGTTTGTGGATTTAACATCGCTTATGACTCCTCACCTTGTATTCACTAGCTTACTTACACAGACAGCGCTAAACTCACAAAAGTTCATTCATAATAAAATTTAGGTTAAAGCATTCTTATGCAGCAATATGATGTATTGATAATTGGTAGTGGCCTTGCCGGCCTTACACTAGCGCTCAAACTCGCTGATGAAAAAACCGTGTGCTTAGTGAGCAAACGCGCCATTAATGACAGCTCTAGCAACTGGGCTCAAGGCGGGATTGCAGCCGTATGGAATGATGATGACTCTATCGAAGCGCATATACAAGACACCTTAATTGCTGGCGCGGGCCTGTGTGACGCCGCAGTAACACGGATTGTCGCTGAGCATGGTCGAGAAACCGTTGAGTGGCTCATCGCGCAAGGCGTAGCATTTACTCGTGAGGATGATGACAGTGGCTTTCATCTCACGCGTGAGGGAGGCCATAGCCACAGACGCATCTTACATGCAGCAGATGCGACGGGACACGCGGTGCAAAAAACACTTGCCGAAAAAGTACGTACGCACCCCAACATTCAATTGCTAGAAGACCATATCGCCGTAGATTTAATCACTACTAGAAAAGTTGGCATTGAAGGTGTTGAGTGTTTAGGTGCGTATGTGCTTAACAGCCACACCGACAAAGTACTCACTATTGCAGCGCAGCACACAGTGCTAGCAACAGGCGGCACAGGTAAAGTGTATCTATACACCACTAACCCTGACGTTAGTACAGGAGATGGCGTTGCCATGGCTTGGCGCGCAGGTTGCCGTGTGGCAAATATGGAATTTATACAATTTCACCCAACTTGCCTTTACCACCCACAAGCTAAGTCATTTTTAATCACTGAAGCGGTTCGTGGTGAAGGCGGCATACTTAAGTTGCCTGATGGCACACGCTTTATGCTGAATCACGACTCGCGCGCAGAACTTGCACCTCGTGATGTCGTTGCTAGGGCAATTGACTTTGAGATGAAAAAACATGGTTTTGACTGTGTATATTTAGATATTTCACACAAACCCGCAGACTTTATACTTTCACACTTCCCCACCATCTATAGGCGCTGCATGGAGCTGGGTATCGACATCACCAAGCAGCCTATACCTGTAGTGCCAGCTGCGCACTATAGCTGTGGTGGCATTATGACAGACCACATAGGGCGCACCGATTTACCAAGGCTATACGCGATAGGCGAAACCGCTTGTACTGGTCTACATGGCGCAAACCGCCTTGCCAGCAACTCACTGTTAGAGTGTTTGGTATTTGGGCAAGCTGCGGCACAAGATATTTTAGCTGCACCCGAACAAGCTGAAGTGACATTGCCTTATTGGGATGAAAGCCGTGTCACAGATGCAGACGAAGAAATTATTATTACCCACAACTGGAACGAGTTACGACGCTTTATGTGGAACTATGTAGGCATTGTGCGCACCAATAAACGACTCACTCGTGCGATGCATCGCATCCACATGCTGCGTGATGAGGTACATGAGTTTTACAGCCACTTTCGCATTAGCCATAACTTGATAGAGCTTAGAAATTTACTGCAAGTAGCTGAACTGATTGTTAAATGCGCCATGGAGCGCCATGAGAGCCGGGGCTTACATTATAGTAAAGACTATCCAAACTTATTAGATGAAGCACTACCTACGATTCTAACACCATCAAATTACTATAGCTTATTAGATAGTGAGCATGGGCATCATCATGCGCACGACGCGTCAGACTAATATACAAGCACTCAGCCAAGTCACTTACGTTTTAATATCAAAACAGCAAGCTACTTAGCTGGGCTTGCCCAAGCACCGTAACTTTTAAACTGCTCCATGACCTCAGCCATTTGTTCGGGGCTTAAAATATCAGGCTCGCCTATTTGTAGTGCTCGCCAATATTGCTCACATAATGTTTCCACCTCCAACGCCACATCAAAAGCCTGTGCCAAATCTTTACCGAGCGCTATCATGCCATGATTACCCAACAAACAAGCTTTGCGGCCTTCTAAAGCCATTAGCGCAGCATCGGATAAAGCTTGTGAGCCAAACAAGGCATAAGGTGCACAGCGTATGCTATTACCCCCTGCCAGCGCTATCATGTAGTGAAATGGCGGGATGCTTTTATGCAGACATGCAAGCGTCGTTGCAAACATGCTGTGTGTATGCACCACTGCCCCCACCTCTGAACGCGCTTTTAAAATATCTCGATGAAAGCGCCACTCACTTGAAGGCTTACCAGCGCTTAAACACTCGCCAGAAAAATTCATTTCCACCATATCTTCAGCGGTCATGACCTCAGACTTCATGCCAGATGGGGTCACTAAAAAGCCATCTCCACAGCGCACACTGGCATTGCCAGAGGTGCCTCGATTTAAGCCTGATGATGACAACTTTTGTGCTGTGAAGAGTAAGTGCTCGCGTAAGCTTTGCATAGTCAAACCTCAGTAAAAGCAGTAGCCAATTGTTGTGGGGTAAAGATACCGCGTTCGGTGATTATCCCCGCGACCAATCTTGCAGGAGTCACATCAAAAGCAGGGTTAGCGGCTTTGCTAGTTGGCGGAATCACACGCACAGTTTGTAAGCTACCATCTTTTGTTAATCCTGAGATGTAGGCGAGCTCATCTGCGCTACGTTCTTCAATTTCAATTTCCTTAAGCCCATCTAAAATGGCCCAATCAATGGTAGGGCTGGGTACAGCCGCATAAAACGGAATATGATTATCAAATGCCGCTAAAGCTTTCAGGTAAGTGCCAATTTTATTGCATATGTCGCCTGTACGCGTAACGCGATCTGCACCTACAATGACCATATCAACCTGCCCATGCTGCATCAAATGCCCACCAGCATTATCGCTAATTACGGTATGTGGCACACCATGTTGCCCTAACTCCCAAGCCGTTAAACTGGCGCCTTGGTTACGTGGGCGCGTTTCATCCACCCACACATGCACAGGCAAGCCTGCGTTATGGGCAACATAAATAGGTGCAAGCGCCGTGCCCCAATCCACTGTCGCCAGCCAACCCGCATTGCAGTGCGTAAGAATATTAAGCGGGCGATTTAATTCTGTATAAAGTTGATGCAAACATTGAAAACCATGTTGGCCTATGGCGTAATTCATCTGTATATCTTCATCACAAATCTTTTGCGCTTCTTGTTTAGCCAACTCAAAACGCTGAGTAATTTTGACCGCTTGTAACTTTTCATACACACGCTCCACCGCCCAGCGCAAATTAACAGCCGTTGGGCGACTAGCGATTAAAGTTTTTGCCGCAACATCAAGTGCAGCGTCACTTGCATCTTCTTGCATGGCCAGCATCATGCCATAAGCTGCTGAGGCACCAATGAGTGGCGCACCACGTACTTGCATGGTTTTAATAGCCTCTATCATTTGATTTAAGCTATGAATCGCCTTTATTTCAAATGAGTGTGGCAGCAATGTTTGGTCAATAATATTCACATGTTGACCGCAATCAGAAATTTTTATCGTTAAATAATTTTTATTTTGAATTTTCATTAAATTTACTTGTCTATTTTTTACTACTGTGAAAGTAGTCTTGTTTCATACAAATGTCATCCACAAAATCTGTGGATAACTTTGTGGATTGCTGTGACTTAAAAATGTAACTATTCATTTCATAACGTTTTTTTTAAATCGCTTATTTTTTAACCTAAATAAATTTCATTTAAAATCAACAAGTTAACGTATGTCATTGGATTGGTAACACTTTTTAACACATGTTAAAGTAATACTTGAGGTGGTGTGCATAAGTCAGCTATTTTAGGCAATACTTGCAGCGCATTCTTTGTAGTCATTTCAGTCACTTGGCTTAAATTTAGGCCTCTAATATCGGCTAAAACTTGCGCAACTTTAATTAGCTGATCTGGGCTATTTCTGCCGCCATGACCTATCCATTCTGGTGGAATATCAGGTGCATCAGTCTCCAAAACGATAGCTTCTAAAGGCAGTGTAGCAGCTAATTCACGTATTTTTAATGCGCGCGTATAGGTCATCGCGCCACCAAAACCTAATTTAAAACCCAGCTTAACAAACTCATCCGCTTGCTGACGGCTACCATTAAAAGCGTGCGCTATGCCACCCTTTAGTTGAAATCTGCGCAAATGCTTGAGTATGTCGTCCACAGAGCGGCGCACATGCAAGATCACTGGTAAATCATAAGCTTTGGCGAGCTTAAGCTGCGCGACAAAAAACATCTCTTGCTTTTGCCTATCTAAATTGGGCACAAAGTAATCTAAGCCTATCTCACCTATGGCTACTGGTGGCTGCGCAGAATTAAGTTGCCGCTTTAACGCACCATCTAGTAAAACTAAATCTTGCTCACTTGAGGCCTCAACATACATAGG
The DNA here is from genome assembly GCA_964484985.1 of uncultured Methylophilaceae bacterium. Taxonomy (GTDB): domain Bacteria; phylum Pseudomonadota; class Gammaproteobacteria; order Burkholderiales; family Methylophilaceae; genus CAZAHP01. The sequence continues at coordinate 5,114 of CAZAHP010000006.1, read as the reverse complement.
ATGTATGCCTAATGCATATTGACAACGTGTATCTTGCTTGGCGAGTGAAATCACCGCATCAAAATTACTGCGATGCACCGCAGGCACCACAATACAGCCCACCCCTTGGTCATAAGCCAACTGTGCAACTTGCGGCCTATCTGCATCAAATTCGGCAGCATCTAGGTGGCAATGGGTATCAACTAACATGGAGTAATTTAGATTAACGGTTTGGCGCGTATGCGAATATCGCTGCCTACTTGCCGCAGCTCGCTGACTTGCAAATTGATGCGCTGTTGCATGCTAGTAAGTGCGGGTATGCCAAACATACCTTGCCCATCTGCACCTAATATACTTGGCGCATAATAAAGCAATAGCTCATCGACCAAGCCTAGCGCCAATAAAGCGCCGTTCAAGCCCGAGCCTGCCTCACACATCAACTCATTCACTCCACGCGCTGAAAGCGCCCTTAATAGGCTTTTTAAGCACACTTTGCCATGCGTTTCAGGTAAACATAAGAGCTCCACACCTGTTTTTTGTAATGTGGCAGCACGGCCTTGCTTGTCTTGCACGTATGCAATTAAAGTAAGGCCACCTTGTAGAATCTTAGCATCAGCAGGTGTTTGTAATTGACTATCGACTATCACACGCAATGGCTGGCGCGCTTGCGCTATGGTGCGCACTGTCATAATAGGATTATCTGCTAATACTGTGCCTATTCCTGTGAGAATGGCGCACGAGCGAGCGCGCCAGTGTTGCACATCTAGGCGAGAGGCCTCGCTAGTAATCCATTGACTCTGTCCATTGGCTAAAGCGGTTCTGCCATCTAAACTGGCAGCTACTTTGCTGCGCACAAATGGTCTTTGCTCAGTCATGCGCAAGATAAACCCTGCGTTAAGTTCACGCGCTTGCACCTCTAGCAAGCCATGCTCAACCTGCAAGCCTTGCTCGCGCAACTTTTGCAAGCCTGCCCCCGCCACGAGTGGGTTCGGGTCTTGCATGGCCGCGACAACTCGTTTAACGCCCGCATCCAACAATGCATTTGCACAAGGCGGCGTGCGTCCTGTGTGGCTGCATGGCTCAAGCGTCACATACGCGGTAGCGCCACGCGCCTGCTCGCCTGCCTCACGTAATGCAAAGACCTCGGCATGCGGCTCGCCAGCCTTAAGATGCGCACCCTCACCTACTACTTTGCCATGATTCACAATCACACAGCCTACTCGTGGATTAGGCGTAGCGGTATAAAGCCCGTGCTCAGCCAAATATAAAGCCCGCGCCATGTATTGATAATCGTCTGCGCTGAACATGATTTAAATAATATTAATGCTGTGAGATACGACTAAACACGAGAACATCGTGTTCATCAAAAAAGAGACGTAGGCCATGTGTTGCCCATAGACAATAGCCTAGCTCATATTCAGAGTGGCTAGCGTCCTCCCAACTCGGGCGGCCTAACAAAAGTGTGGTTTTTTCGCGAGTGAATCCAGCTTGTAGCACATTTTCTTTGATATCAAGCGCCATATCGCCGCGATAACAACGATTCTCAGGAGTCGGCTTAGAGGTCATCCAAAGCACTTGGTTAAATGGCTCACCGCCAAATACAAAGCGCTCTTTCATGCCCCACCAAATAAAAAATACGATGGTAATGATAAACGCCAATATCCCACAGCAGAGGCCTATCCACTTAAGCACACTTAAAGATGAGTCTGCTGAGTTTGCCATTTACAAATCTCTAATCGCCTCATGAAAGTCGTCCACATCCTGAAAGCTACGATAGACAGAAGCAAATCGAATATAAGCGACTTTATCCATCATTTTTAACTCTAACATCACCATCTCGCCCAAATCGCGCGCGGGCACTTCACGCTCTCCACGTGCCAGCATTTTTTGGGTGATATGATCGAGCGCTTTATCTACATACTCGGTTGGCACTGGGCGCTTATGTAATGCGCGCGTAAAAGATAAACGCAGTTTGTCACGGCTAAACTCCTCACGGTGACCACTTTGCTTAACGACCTGCGGCAGATGTAAATCTGCCGTTTCAAAGGTAGTAAAGCGCTTATCACAACTCGCACAGCGACGCCGACGACGGATAGAGTTACCCTCCTCATTGACGCGTGAGTCAATGACTTGGGTATCATCCGCACCGCAAAATGGGCATTTCATATTAAATTTATCTTTGTAAGTTGGTAGTCATGGGCTGCGTATCGCAGCCCATTAGGCAACAGTTTTAGCAAATAATAACTTTTAGCTAATGCCCAGTAACCCACAACTCAACACCTATTTACCATACACAGGAAAGCGACTCGTCAACGCGTGAACCTTTGCTTTGGTCTCTGCAATCACCGCTTCTGAAGTTGGGTTATCCAATACATCAGCGATTAAATGTGCTACTTGTGCAGCCTCAGCTTCTTTAAAGCCGCGTGTTGTAATGGCTGGTGAGCCAATACGAATGCCTGAAGTCACAAATGGGCTTTCTGGGTCATTAGGAATCGCGTTTTTATTCACAGTAATATGTGCTTGGCCTAAATAAGCATCAGCAGCCTTACCAGTAAGCCCTTTAGGGCGCAAATCAACCAAGAAAACGTGAGATTCTGTGCGACCTGAAATAATACGCAAACCACGCTCAGCCAAGGTTTTAGCCATGGTATCTGCATTTTTCAGAACTTGCGCTTGATACTCTTTAAACTCAGGCTGCGCAGCCTCTAAGAAAGCAGTCGCCTTACCTGCAATCACGTGCATCAAAGGGCCGCCTTGTAAGCTTGGGAACACATTTGAGTTAAGCATTTTTTCATACTCAGCTTTAGCCAAAATAATACCGCCACGAGGGCCGCGTAAAGTTTTGTGTGTAGTAGAAGTAACAAAATCAGCATGTGGTACTGGGTTAGGGTAAACGCCCGCCGCAATCAAACCTGAGTAATGCGCCATATCCACCATAAAATAAGCGCCTACCTTTTTAGCGATTTCCGCCATACGCGCCCAATCAAAACGTAGTGCATAAGCTGAAGCACCGCCTATCAATAATTTTGGCTTAGCTTCAGTCGCAATGCGCTCCATTTCATCGTAATCAATTTCTTCTTTATCGTTTAAACCATAGGCAACGATATTAAATAACTTACCTGAAAGGTTAGCAGGTGAACCGTGTGTTAAATGACCACCATGACCTAAGTTCATACCCATTACGGTATCACCTGGTTTTAAAATAGAAAAATATACCGCTTGGTTGGCTTGCGAACCTGAGTGCGGCTGCACGTTAGCGTACTCTGCACCATACAATGCTTTTAAGCGGTCGATTGCTAATTGTTCTACTTGGTCTACATACTCACAACCACCGTAAAAACGCTTACCTGGGTAGCCTTCTGCATATTTATTAGTCAGCTGAGAGCCTTGCGCCTCCATCACTGCTGGGCTAGTGTAATTTTCAGAAGCAATCAGCTCAATATGCTCATATTGACGAACAACTTCATCGTCTATCATTTTAGCGAGTGCGGGGTCTGCGATTTTTAAATTGCGAGAAGTACTAAACATGGTCATGATTTCCGTTTGGTGAGTCTTAAGACTTTAAATA
>CAZAHP010000006.1:0-1467 GCA_964484985.1 uncultured Methylophilaceae bacterium | reverse complement strand
ACTTTAAATGCTGGCACAAGGCTTGCGTAAGTGTATACAAGCGTAATCTCCGATCGCTTCTTGCTTGCCATCATTAAGCTCCCCAGCACGATGGCAGGCATTTTTTTTTGCGCTGTTCACTATAAATTTCAGCAATTATTAAGCACCCATTATTCAGTGTCAGGCTATAATCGATTTGTTATAAAACCACCGACAAGAGAGCATCATGAAATGGACAGACACGCTACGCATTGCTGAATCTTTATACGACAAGTTTCCAGAGACAGACCCTAAGACCATACGATTTACCGATTTGTTCAAATGGGTACAAGAACTCGATGGATTTAATGACGACCCTAGCAAATGTGGTGAAAAAATCCTAGAGGCCATACAACTTGCTTGGATAGAAGAAGCCGAATAGCTTAAGACTTACATAAGCATCTCAAATGCCGCACCACTATCTACCCCCCAAGTATTTGCTTGGGTGTCATGTGCAAACCATTTATCCAGCATTATGGATGCCCTCTCCATCACCTCACTTTGACCGAGAAGTATGGAATACACCTGACGGTGACATCATTGCATTAGACTGGCTCAGCTACAAATCAGAACAACCACTACTGGTCTTATTTCATGGCTTAGAAGGCAGCTCTCAGTCACATTATGCAAAACGCATCATGGCGCATGCAGGGCAACTAGGCTGGAATGGTGTAGTCGTGCACTTTCGAAGCTGCGGTGGTTTAGACAACCTCAAACCGCGCAGCTATCACAGCGGCGACTCAGCTGAAATAGATTGGATACTCAGACGATTACGCAAAGAGCAATTGGGAAGTATTCATGCTGCGGGTGTTTCTCTAGGCGGCAATGCTTTACTCAAATGGCTAGGTGAGCAAGAAGATAATGCTCAGGCTATTATCGACAAAGCTGTGGCGATTTCAGCGCCTGTATCACTCCCCACGACAGGTCACGTGCTAGGCACGGGTTTTAACATGGTATACACCAAACTGTTTTTAAAGACATTAAAACCTAAAGCCCTAGCACTCATTGCAAAATACCAATTAGATTTTGATACGCAAGCCATACAAAACTGTAAAACCTTATGGCAATATGACAATTTATTTACTGCGCCACTGCATGGTTTTAAAGACGCACATGACTATTGGCAACAATCTAACAGCCGACCATTTTTAAATAAGATAAAATTACCCACCATGCTAATTAACGCGCAAAATGACCCCTTTTTGCCTGCTAAAGACTTACCATTAGCGCATGAAGTGAGCCCAATGGTTGAACGAGTATTCCCTCAACATGGTGGCCATGTCGGCTTTGCTGGCAAACACAGTAAAACAGGCCAAGACTGGCTTCCATCACGAATTTTTGAATTTTTAAGAGCCCATAAATGATGCAAAATCCACCTAAAGAAATTTTCAAAGCCTATGATATACGAGGCATAGTGGGCAAAAGCCTCACACCTGAAATCGTAGAGGC
>CAZAHP010000005.1:30412-41078 GCA_964484985.1 uncultured Methylophilaceae bacterium | reverse complement strand
ATAGCGTTTGCCCTTAAGCATTTTAATGGCGCAAACAATGTCACACTCAAAAATACTCATTCTCGACTTCGGCTCACAAGTCACCCAACTCATCGCACGCCGCGTGCGCGAGGCGCATGTATATTGTGAAATTCACCCTTGCGATGTCTCTGATGACTTTGTAAAAAGTTTTGGCGCAGATGGCATTATTCTTTCTGGTAGTCATGCCAGCGTGTATGAAGAAGAAACCGATAAAGCACCCCAAGCGGTTTTTGAATTAGGCGTGCCAGTATTAGGCATCTGTTACGGCATGCAAACCATGGCGCAACAACTCGGCGGCAAAGTTGAGGCGGGGACTAAACGCGAGTTTGGCTATGCGCAAGTGCGCGCACGCGGCCATTCAGCGCTATTCCGTGATATTCAAGATGCCACTAATGACCAAGGTCACGGTTTGATTGATGTTTGGATGAGTCACGGTGATAAAGTGACTGAACTGCCAGCGGGCTTTAAAGTGATTGCAAGCAACGATACCACGCCAATTGCTGCAATGGCGGATGAAGCTCGCAAATTTTATGCGGTACAGTTTCACCCAGAAGTCACACACACCAAGCAAGGCCAAGCCATACTTGAGCGCTTTGTATTAGAGATTTGCAGCGCAAAACCTGATTGGATTATGGGTGACTACATCACTGAAGCTGTTGCAAAAATCAAAGCGCAAGTGGGTGATGAAGAAGTCATTTTAGGGCTATCAGGCGGCGTTGATTCTAGTGTTGCGGCTGCACTCATTCACCGCGCGATTGGCGACCAACTCACCTGCGTATTTGTTGACCACGGCTTACTTCGCCTCAACGAAGGCGATATGGTCATGGAGATGTTCGCTGGCCGCTTACACGCCAAAGTCATACGTGTGGACGCTACCGAGCAGTTTATGGGCAAGCTTGCAGGTGTGAGCGACCCTGAAGCTAAACGTAAGATTATTGGCGGCGAGTTTGTTGAGGTATTTAAAGCCGAAGCTGCAAAACTCAAGGCAAGTGGCGCAGGTGTTAAAGGAGCCACTTTCTTAGCACAAGGCACTATTTACCCTGATGTGATTGAGTCTGGTGGCGCAAAATCTAAAAAGGCTGTCACTATTAAGAGTCACCACAATGTAGGAGGCTTGCCAGAGCAATTAGGTCTAAAACTCTTAGAACCATTACGTGATTTATTTAAAGATGAAGTACGCGAACTAGGCGTGGCACTGGGCTTACCTAAAGACATGGTATACCGCCACCCCTTCCCTGGCCCTGGCTTAGGTGTGCGTATTTTAGGCGAAGTCAAACGTGATTACGCACTACTCTTGCAACGTGCTGATGCGATTTTTATCGAAGAGCTACGCAACACAGTAGATGAAAAAACAGGTAAAACTTGGTACGACCTTACTAGCCAAGCCTTTACTGTGTTCCTACCAGTAAAATCGGTTGGCGTGATGGGTGACGGGCGCACTTATGACTATGTTGTAGCACTACGCGCCGTTGTGACTAGTGACTTTATGACGGCTCATTGGGCTGAATTGCCATATAGCCTACTAGGCCGCGTTTCTAACCGCATTATTAACGAAGTACGAGGGATTAATCGCGTGGTTTACGATATTTCAGGCAAACCACCTGCAACGATTGAGTGGGAATAAAATCAGTTGCTTTCATATTGCTGAAAAAATGAAAGCAACTAGTCAATTTTATAGCCTATCGCCTAGTCTCGCGCGTATCTCTGACTAGGCGCACCACACCTTAGTATCATGCATTAACTGCATCCAAATTGCCCAAGCACTGGCGGCACTAATCATAAAGCCTGCGATACGCATGCCGTAAGGTTCAGCAACATTGGTTTTAATTTTTAGCCATAGCCATGGCGCTATAAATAAAGAAACACTGGAGCCCAGCGCAAATGCAGCCATACTCAATGCGCCACTCAGTGGCTCGCCATTGAATGACGCTAGCAGAACCGCAGAGTAAAGCAAGCCACAGGGCATGAGGGCCCAAAGCAATCCTATATAAAAATTACCACCGTGTAACGCACTAAGCTTTTTTACCTGTTGCCAGATATTGCGCCCTGTCTGCTCTATCCAAATAGGTTGACGTGCATAGAGCATCAGCACCAGCCCCCAGAAAAAAACCAATACGTGAAAGAATGTCCATAAGGGATGTAGGCTCGCGGTGTAGCCTGAAAGCCATGCTAGGCTTTGCATGGCAAATGTGGCAATTGCACCAAGTATCGCATAGCCAAATAAGCGACCTAGATGGTATTGCATTAAAGCGTAAGGTTTGTTGGTTTGGGTAAGTGATGCACAAGCTGCGCCGCACATAGCAACACAGTGAGGCCCACCCACAACCCCCATGAGCAGGCTGCTCATCATGAGCGCGGTTTGCATGATTATGGCTGAGTGTTGACGCCAGTCGCTGCGTGGTTACGTGCTTGCATGGCTGGGGCTAGCGCATTTTTTTCTTCTACTGTTTTTGCTTCGAGTAAGGTTTTATTAATATTCAAACCTTTTTCATAGTAGTCTTTTTCAATAATCGGGTCTTGGCCTTTTACAGCAATATAAGCTGTCAAAAAGCTTGCCACAACCACAATCGCGGGGCCACTAAAAGCCAGCCAAGCATAACCAGAGCGCCACCATTGTTGGCTTACTTGAGTAGTCGGTGTATTTTGTTTGTTCATGATTGATGACCTTTAATTCAGCGCTTAGCGCGACATAAAGAAAATAGATTTCTCACTCACACGCTCACTTGCTTCATCATTTTCAGCTTTTGAGTCGATATTAAACATTATGGGATGTGAGCCACTATCAATACTACCATCGAGTATTTGTAAGCTTACAGCAATAGTACGTGACTCAGCCGCATTGACTGTAAAGTCAGCTTCAGAGGCAAGTGATAAACCATCTAAGCCACTGACTGAGATATGGTAGTCTTTAGCGCTCTCAGTGGCATTGGATATTTGTAGTCGATACACATTTTCGACATTCCCACCTGGCACTAAGCGTGACATCACACCACGGTCACGCATCACATCTACTTTAAATGAGGACTTAAGCGCTAGTGATGTCGCAAAACCTATACACAGCGCCATCAATATTCCACTATAAATCAGCACGCGCGGACGGAATATCTTTTGTATCACTTGATGTTTAGTCCAGTGATTGGCAATGCCATTTTGAGTAGAGAAGCTGATTAAATTAGGTGCGTAATTCATTTTCTCCATGATATTATTACATGCGTCTACACATAAGCCACAGCTAATACACTCATATTGCAAACCATTGCGTATATCAATACCAACAGGGCAGACTTGTACGCACATATTGCAATCGATACAGTCTCCCAAGCCTTTTTCTTTAGCGTCGACCTTGCGAGAGCGCCCATCGCGAGGCTCACCACGGGCTTGATCGTAGGTAACGATTAGGGTGTCTTTGTCGAACATTGCACTTTGAAAGCGTGCATAGGGACACATGTATTTACACACTTGCTCGCGCAGAAAGCCTGCATTGCCATAAGTTGCAAAGGCGTAAAAACATATCCAGAAGTTTTCCCAAGCGCTTAGATTTAATGCTGAAATGCCATCAAACAAACCCCGTATAGGCGTGAAGTAGCCTAAAAAGGTGAAGCCTGTCCACATTGAAAATGTAATCCAGAAAAAATGTTTTGAGGATTTTTTATAGGCTTTAGTAAGCCCTGGTTTGGTGAAGCCCCACTTAGTGCTATCTAAACGCATACGTGCTGAGCGGTCACCCTCAGTTTTGAGCTCTATCCATAAAAATATCTTGGTGTAAACCGTTTGCGGGCATGAGAAACCACACCACAACCTGCCCGCAACCGCAGTAAACAAGAACAAGGATAGCGCTGAAATAATCAATATCAGCACTAAGTAGATTAAGTCTTGTGGATATAAGACCAAACCAAATATGTAAAACTTATGGCTACTTAAATCAAGTAGCACCGCTTGCCTACCCCCCCATTGCAACCATGGCACGCCATAAAAGACAATTTGCGTAATCCAAGCAATCACCCAACGCCAGTTATTAAAATACCCAGATGTACTGCGTGGGTAGATTTTTTTCTGAGCCTCGTACAGCGACACGACCTGTTCTTGCGACGCGTCGCTAACGATAGGAATTACTTTCTTAGTAGCTTTTGTTGGGGTGGTCAATTTTTTTCTTTAATTAAAAATAAAACAAATTATCACTTCAATGCTTAATCATCATGGTTAGAAAACTGCCACACATAAGCCGCCAACACATGAATTTGCTCAGGTGTTAAACGTTTACCTTGTGCTGGCATGATGTTTTCTTTACCTAAGATAATGCGCTCCATAATTGCAGCCTCGCCAAATCCATGTAACCAGATATTATCTGCAAGATTAGCTGAGCCAATGGCTTGGTTACCTTTACCATCCACGCCATGACAAGCTGCACAGGCCGCGAATTTAGCTTTGCCTAATTCTGCGCGTTTACTGTCATGCGGGCTATTTGAGAGACTTAGTACATAGTTAGCTACATTTTTCACATCATCAGGTGTCCCCACTGCTTGCGCCATAGGGGGCATCATGCCGTGCCTACCTAAAGTAATGGTCTCTTTAATTTTTTCTGGAGTACCGCCATGTAACCAGTCGTGGTCGGTCAAATTAGGGAAACCTTTACTACCATGCGCATCTGAACCGTGACATTGTGAGCAGTTATTCATGAATAAACGCTCGCCAATCGCCATCGCTTTAGGGTCTTTAGCCAAGTCTTCTGCTTTCATTGCGGTAAATTTAGCATAGATAGGCGCTAAGGCTTTCTTGGACTCTTCAACTTCTTCTTCATATTGCTTAACCTGTGTCCACTCTTTAGTACCTTTAAAAGTACCTATGCCTGGATATAAAACAAAATAAGCAAAACCGAAGATACAGGTAATCACATATAACCACATCCACCATCTTGGCATCGGGTTGTTCATTTCTACGATATCTTCATCGTAAACATGACCAGTAGTGTTATCTGCTGTCATGACCACTTTAGACTTGCTGGTAACAAACAACACTATCAAGCTGCCTACTATGCCGCCAAGCGTAATCACCGCGATAAAGTAAGGCCAAAAATTACTGGTAAAATCATTCATGAATCTTCTCCTTCAAGCGGCAATCTTGCCGCTTCATCAAAATCTTTTTTATTGCCTTTAGACCATGCCCACACCCAAATACCAATGAAGGTAATAAAGCTGGCTACCGTTGCAATAATGCGTAAGTCTGTAATGTCCATGACCAGCGCCTTTACTTAAGGTGCGTACCCAGAACTTGCAGATATGCAATCAGTGCTTCCATTTCAGTTTTATCGTAAACGTCATCGACTGATTGTTTAATTTCTGCTTCAGTATATGGAACACCCACTTTGGTAAGCGCTCGCATGTGTGCAGGCATGCTTTTAGCGTCTACTTTATTTTCATTCAGCCAAGGGTATGCAGGCATCACAGACTCTGGCACTAGATCGCGTGGGTTGATGAGGTGGATTTTGTGCCACTCATCACTGTAGCGACCGCCTACCCGATGCAAATCAGGCCCTGTACGTTTACTACCCCATTGAAATGGGTGGTCATACACAAACTCACCCGCTACTGAGTAGTGGCCATACCTTAAAGTTTCAGCCTTGAATGGACGTATCATTTGTGAGTGGCAAACATAGCAGCCCTCACGCGTGTAAATGTCACGTCCAGCCAACTGTAACGCGGTATATGGCTTGAGTCCTGCGATAGGTTGTGTCGTTGTTTTTTGGAAGAACAGTGGCACAATTTCCACTAGGCCGCCAAACGAAACGACACACAAAATTAACACGATCATTAAGAAACTATTGGTTTCTATGCTTTCGTGTGAAAAGCCTTTTTTCTGATTATCTGCGCTCATATTTTTCTCTTATGCATGAACTGGTGTTAATGGTATTTTGGCACTCACAGGCTTGCCTAATGATATGGTTTTAAATACGTTCCATACCATAATGAACATGCCACTTACGTAGAGTAAGCCGCCTAACATACGAATAAAATAGAATGGGTGCATGGCTTTAACTGACTCTACAAAAGTGTAAGTTAAGGTGCCGTCATCGTTCATCGCACGCCACATCAAACCTGCAGTCACACCTGAAACCCACATTGCAGTGATGTAAAGTACGATACCGATAGTTGCCATCCAGAAATGAAGCTCTATGGCTTTTTTGCTATACATTTGAGTTTGACCATATAACTTTGGAATCAAGTAATAAATTGAACCCATAGAGATAAAACCGACCCAACCCAAAGCACCTGAGTGCACGTGACCAATCGTCCAATCGGTATAGTGTGAAAGTGCATTCACAGTTTTAATCGCCATCATCGGGCCTTCAAACGTACTCATCGCATAGAATGAAAGAGATACGATTAAGAAGCGTAAGATTGGGTCATCACGTAGTTTGTGCCATGCGCCTGACATGGTCATCATGCCGTTAATCATGCCGCCCCAGCTTGGTGCTAGCAAGATTAGTGAAAGCACCATACCTACTGATTGTGTCCAATCTGGTAGTGCTGTGTAATGTAAGTGGTGTGAACCAGCCCACATATAGGTAAAAATCAAACCCCAGAAGTGTACGATAGATAAACGATATGAATACACTGGGCGAGCAGCTTGCTTAGGTACAAAGTAGTACATCATACCCAAGAAACCAGCTGTCAATAAAAAGCCTACAGCATTGTGTCCGTACCACCACTGTATCATCGCATCTTGTACACCTGCATACACAGAGTATGATTTGAACCAGCCAGCTGGCACTTCCATACTATTTACGATGTGTAAAATAGCCACCACGATAATAAATGCGCCATAGAACCAGTTAGCCACATAGATATGCCTTACTTTTCTAGCGGCTATCGTGCCAAAGAACACAATGGCGTAAGAAACCCAAACAACCAGAAGCAACAGGTCAATCGGCCACTCTAACTCAGCGTATTCTTTACCTGATGTATAACCCAGTGGGAGCGTAATTACTGCAGCAACAATCACTGCCTGATAGCCCCAAAAGGTGTAGCGCGACAGCATAGGGAAACGCAATGCCGTCTGGCAAGTACGTTGTACTACATAGTATGAAGTAGCAAATAATGCGCTACCACCAAATGCAAAAATTACCGCATTTGTATGCAATGGACGAAGACGTCCAAAACTTGTCCACGGCAAACCTAAATTAAGCTCAGGAAATGCCAGCTGGGCGGCAATAATGACCCCCATCAACATACCTACAGCCCCCCATACAACGGCCATGACGGTAAAACCTCTTACCGCATAGTCGTCATAATATGTTGCGCTTACGTTACTATTGCTCATCAAATTAGTCCTTCATTCACTCTAATTAAAATTATTACCAACTTCATCGTACTAAAAAAAACCATTCTATCTATTGACCTAAATCAACCCGCTGCAATTGCAGCAAGTATTTATTCGTCTTCTTCTAAAATTCGCTTACCCTCATCTTCAATATCGTCAAACTGCCCGTGATAGATTGCCCACCACAAGCCACCGAGCACCACTATCGCCATAATGACGGAGAGCGGGATTAAGATGAATAAAATATCCATCAATTAGACTTACGCATGCTTAATTGGTCTGAGTAGCTTCCTAATCGCAAAGCATTCACAATCACAAACAAAGAGCTCATCGCCATACCTAAACCAGCCATCCAAGCGGTAAGCACCCCGAAAAATGCTAGTGGAATACAGACCACGTTATAAACTACGGCCCAAATAATGTTTTGTTGAATAATTCGCATACTTTTTTTAGCATGCTTCAGCAAAAAAGGAATTTGGCTAATATCACCACTCAGCAAAATATAGTCAGCCTGAGCTAAAGTTAAAGGCACGCCTTTGCCCATGGCGATTGAAGCATGTGCGCTTGCTAATATAGGGCCATCATTGAGGCCATCACCTACCATTAGAATTTTCTTACCTTGTTTTTTGAGTGCTTGTAAGCGCATCAATTTGTCTTGCGGTGAGCATGCAGCTTGATATTGAACTATGCCTAGCTGCCCTGCTGTCCGCGCCACGCTATATGACTGATCACCAGACAAAAGCTCTACATTTAAATTCAGCGCTTTAAGCATTGCAATTGTTTCTTTAGCCTCTGGCTTGGCTGATTCTTCAAGATGGAATGTTGCTAACCAACCATCTTGGTTGGCAAGATACACCGCTTGTAATTGAGTGTCTGTGACTGAAGTCGCACAAAACTGAGCTGAGCCTAACTTAATCTCGCCAATTAAATCTCTCCACCCCGTCATTGTGGCACTGATGCCAGCACCTACAGTCTCTTTAACATTTTCCAGAAGAATTACTTCGGCAATATTAGGGTTTGCTGCAAACAAAGCACGTGCTATAGGGTGTTTTGAATGCTCTGCGACCGCGGCGGCTAAGGTTAGCGCATCGTCACGACTTAAGCCAGCTTTTGATTCAATCTGACTTACTTTAATATGATTCGACGTTAAGGTGCCTGTCTTATCAAATATCACAGTATCAACCTCTGAGATGCTCTCAATGGCTTGCAGGCGCCTAATCAAAATGCCACGCTTTACAAAGGCACTGGCGCTAGCAAGCATAGCAGCGGGGGTAGCCAGTGAAAGCGCACATGGACAAGTCACAATAAGCACAGCTGCCGCTGTCATTAAAGCCTGGGCTTTATCTGTGCTCCACAACAGCGCTGCGGCTAAAGCCGCACTCACCATCACCATCACCAAAAACGGTGTAGCAATGCGATCTGCGATTTGAGAAAGTCTAGGCTTTTGGGTTGCAGCTTGGTTAATGAGCTTAACAATTTGACCATATTGTGTGCTTTCACCCAAGTAATCTACACGCATTTCTACGGTAGCCCCTAGGTTGTAACTGCCAGCAACCACGACATCGCCTAAATTTTTATGAACAGGAGTGGACTCGCCTGTTAAGAGTGATTCATCTGCACTGGTTTCAGCCGAGAGTAGCTGCCCATCGGCAGGGAAAGCTTCGCCCAAGTGTACGCGGGCAATATCACCCACTTTAAGATGAGAGTTGAGTACGCGAGTAAATGTATTATCTGTATTTTTACGTTCTATGCTTTCAGGGATACGACTTACTAAGCCCTCAAGCGCCCCTAGTGTTTTTGTATGTAACTTTGCCTCAATAAAGCGTGCAGAGAGCAAAAAGAACACAAACATGGTAAGCGAATCAAAGTAAACTTGGCTACCCCACCAGCCTTTAGGCTCAAAAGTTGCAGCTGTACTCACAACGAAGGTAATGGCAATCCCTATCGCCACTGGCAAATCCATGCTTACTCGTCTGAGTTTTAAATCGGTAAACGCATGGCTAAAAAAGGGCTGACATGAAAATAGCAGAACTGGCAATGTGAGCAACCAAGACGCCCAACTAAGCAGCTGATGCGTATCCTGTGCGATTTCACCAGCTGAAGTAAAGTAGTTAGCACCCGCATACATCATCACTTGCATCATGCAAAAACCAGCTACCATCCAACGCCAAAAGGCTGTACGTTGTTGCTTTAAGGCTAGATTTGTATTTTCCAACTGCGAAGCAGGGTTGGCGCTGTAGCCAAGTGCAGTGACTGCGGCTAATATCTTGGAAGGTTTAGTTAACTCAGGCAACCAAATGACTGAAGCGCGCTTTTTCGAGAGGCTGACACGCACGCTCAACACACCTGGCAGTTCGCTCAAGCCCCGCTCTATGATACCCGAGCAGGCAGCGCAATGGAGGCCATCTAGCAATAAGCTAGATTGCACAGCAGATTGATTACCCGCAGCGGGCTGGCTAAAGCGTTGCCACTCCTCTTCAGTGTCTAATATCGACCAAGAAGCTTGCGGTAAAATCTGATGTTCAGTTGAGTAAGCAGATGCTAACAAAACTTCACTCCGTATCATTAAGAAAATTGGCTTGTCAAAATGCACATACTGTAGACCATATACTTAGCCTAAAAGTGCGCATATTCTTGTGTAATTTATTAAAAAAACATGTTTTACTGATTGCTGATATTAGCTAATGCAATTCACACACTAGGCTTTGTGACAAAAACGTAGCATTCTAACATGCTGACTTTTTGTTAAAGCGCCTCAAAACCCGCTAAATTGTTGCGCCTTTGTAATTTATTTGTAAATTTATGTATCAAAAATACCGTGGTATTATTAAAAAAACTTTCAAGATTCGATTAGCTATGTAAGATATGCAAATTAAGGCGTTGCAGGATGACAGCTCATGAAAAAACTTCTACTTACTTTATCGATGGGAATAATTTGCTTTATTGCTATTGCCAGCCCATATTATGCGCAGGCCGCCACAAGCTCGCCTGAATATCTCAATGGTGGAATTGGTGAAGAAGATTTAGATAGCTTACGCAAGGCCGCTAAAGGCTACCCACTAGGCATCGTGTTTAGCGAGGGTGATGGCGCATATATCACTAATGTCGCGTTAGGTATTTATAACCAAACCGACAGCCTTGTGTTTTACAACAAAGATTCTGGCCCCCATCTTTATGTCAAACTTCCTAACGGAGACTATCAGGTAGTCGCTATTTACAAAGGTGAAAAGCGCTCCTACAAAATCACGCTAAATACGGACTCCAGCAAAAAAATATTTTTCAACTGGAAAGAGCAAACCCCAGCACCTGAGCAGGCGCCACAAGACAA
>CAZAHP010000005.1:26671-30312 GCA_964484985.1 uncultured Methylophilaceae bacterium | reverse complement strand
TAAGCATTGAAATATAGTGTTTCACCCCCATCTTATTACTAACTAGGTTTTAAGATGAAGGAGAAACACCATGCGCTTCGACAAACTAACCACTAAATTTCAACAAGCATTTGCCGATGCGCAAAGCATGGCGCTTGGCAATGACAACCCCAATATTGAAGCACAGCATTTATTGCTGGCCTTTTTAAATCAAGATGATGCTGGCACAGCTTCATTACTTGGCCGCGCTGGCGTAAATATTAACCCGCTTAAAACATCACTTAATCAAGCTGTAGCTAACTTACCTAAAGTTGAAGGCAGTAGCGGCGAGGTTAGCGTCTCACGCGAGCTTAATAATCTACTAAATCTTACAGATAAGAATGCGCAAAAAAATGGCGATGACTATATCGCCACTGAGATGTTCTTACTGGCCCTGGCCGATGACAAAGGCGAGACAGGCCGCCTACTCAAACAACACGGACTCACTAAATCTGCTTTAGAAAAAGCTGTAAAATCAGTACGTGGCGGCGACTCTGTCAATAACCAAGAGGCTGAAGGTAGCCGCGAAGCGCTGAAAAAATACACCATAGACCTCACCGAGCGCGCTCGCATAGGCAAGCTTGACCCTGTAATCGGACGCGACGATGAAATCCGCCGTGCCATACAAGTGCTGCAACGCCGCACCAAAAACAACCCCGTGCTCATAGGCGAGCCTGGCGTGGGTAAAACCGCCATTGTAGAAGGCTTAGCGCAACGTATTGTCAATGGCGAAGTGCCAGAGTCACTCAAAAACAAACGCGTCCTTTCACTCGACATGGCCGCTTTAATTGCTGGTGCTAAATACCGTGGTGAATTTGAAGAGCGTTTAAAATCCGTGCTCAAAGAGCTGTCACAAGATGAAGGCCAAACCATCGTCTTTATTGATGAGCTCCACACCATGGTAGGTGCTGGCAAAGCCGAAGGTGCAATGGATGCAGGCAATATGCTCAAACCCGCTCTTGCGCGTGGCGAGCTTCACTGCGTAGGCGCAACCACACTTGATGAATATCGCAAATACATTGAAAAAGATGCCGCTTTAGAGCGCCGATTCCAAAAGGTATTGGTTGACGAGCCTTCAGTTGAGGCTACTATCGCTATTTTACGTGGCTTACAAGAAAAATATGAGCTGCACCATGGCGTTGATATTACCGACCCTGCGATTGTCGCTGCGGCAGAGCTCAGCCATCGCTACATCACAGACCGCTTTTTACCTGACAAAGCGATTGATTTAATTGATGAAGCAGCTGCAAAAATCAAAATTGAAATAGATTCAAAACCTGAGTCTCTAGATAAGCTTGAGCGCCGTTTAATTCAACTTAAAATTGAGCGCGAGGCCGTGAAGCGTGAAAAAGATGAAGGCTCACTTAAACGTCTTGATTTAATAAAAGAAGAAATCAATACACTAGAAAAACAATATGCTGATTTAGAAGAAATTTGGAAATCTGAAAAATCGCAACTTCAAGGTGGGCAGCACGTTAAAGAAGCCATTGAAAAAATCAAACTTCAAATTGAAGAAGCGACACGTAAAGGCGACTGGCAAAAAGTTTCTGAGTTGCAATACGGCAAGCTCCCAGATTTAGAAGCCCAGCTCAAACAAGCGGCCGATGCGCCACAACAAGCGAACAAATTACTACGCACACAAGTAGGCGCAGAGGAAATAGCAGAGGTGGTTAGCCGCGCAACAGGTATTCCCGTGAGTAAAATGCTCACAGGCGAACGCGCCAAATTATTGACCATGGAAAACAAATTGCATGAACGCGTTGTGGGTCAAGATGAAGCTGTGCGCCTAGTCGCCGATGCGATTCGTCGCTCACGCTCTGGCCTTGCCGACCCCAACCGCCCATACGGTAGCTTCTTATTTTTAGGGCCAACAGGCGTGGGTAAAACTGAGCTATGCAAAACTTTGGCGAGCTTTTTGTTCGACTCCGAAGACCATTTAATTCGCATCGACATGAGTGAGTTTATGGAAAAACACAGCGTATCGCGCCTAATTGGCGCGCCTCCTGGCTATGTGGGCTATGAAGAAGGCGGCACACTCACTGAAGCTGTGCGCCGCAAACCATATAGCGTCATTTTGCTAGATGAGGTAGAAAAAGCGCACCCTGATGTATTTAATGTACTACTACAAGTGCTAGATGATGGCCGTCTTACCGACGGACAAGGTCGCACCGTAGACTTTAAAAACACTGTGATTATTATGACCAGCAACCTCGGCAGCCAAATGATACAAAGTATGGCAGGTGACGACTATCAAGTGGTTAAGCTCGCGGTCATGGGCGAAGTAAAAGCGCATTTCCGCCCTGAATTTATTAATCGTATTGATGAAGTGATTGTATTCCACGCCTTAGGTGAGGCTCATGTCAAATCGATTGCAGGCATACAACTACAAAACCTTGCATCCAGAGTTAAAAAAATGGATATGGAGATTGTAATTAGCGATGCCGCAGTGACAGAAATTGCCAACGCTGGCTTTGACCCAGTGTATGGCGCAAGACCTTTAAAACGTGCAATTCAATCTGAAATTGAAAACCCATTAGCCAAAGAAATTCTCAATGGGAACTTTGCGGTGAAAGACACTATCAAAGTTGATTATAAAGGCGGGAGAATGCTCTTTAGTAAGAGCTAAGCCAGCCCATGGGAGGTGTCATGAATCACATTAGAATCATTCTGCTGGTTGCGGCAGCTTTAGCACTCACCGCCTGCGCCAGCGCACCTCTAAAGCCGCCTAAGGTCGAACGCATTTCAGCTGAAGAGCTAGAAAAAATAATGCCTAAACCCGCGCCCAATCTGACGCTAGATGACATCGTAAAGCTTTCAAATCAAGGTGTGACCGCAGATCAAATTATAGAACAAATTAAAAACAGCCACTCTAGTTACGAGCTAACACCTACAGAAAGCATCAGTCTTAACGCAAAAGGTGTTGATGCAAAGGTATTAGACTTCATCCACACGCAACGCGAACAAGCGCTGCGTGATAGTTTTTCAGATGAAATTAACAAACGTGAAGCAGCTAACTCACAAGAGAAAAATAGGCTACAACGAACCTTGCAGCAGCAACCACCTATATTTTACGACCCTTTCTACAACCCATATTGGGGCTGGGGTTATAGGCCTTTCATTAGAGGCACAAGTCGCTTCAGATACTAATAAGTAGCCATGCATGACAACAGAACTCATGCCATCTTTGGCGAGCTCTTAATAAAGCGGTATACTTTCACTTTTAGCTCAATGAAATTTTTATGATAGTCATTACAGGCGGCGCTGGCATGATAGGCAGCATGATTGCATGGCATTTAAACACCATGCTCAATCGTGACGACCTTATCATTGTTGACCGCATTACCCATGAAAACCAATGGCAAAATTTGGTTAAACGCCATTATGCTAACTACTTAGATAAAGACGAACTATTCGACTGGCTGCAAGCTGGCAACAAAGTAGAAGCGGTTATCCACATGGGCGCAATCAGCGCCACCACTGAGCGCGATTTTAATAAACTCGTTCAAGATAATATTCGTTACAGCCAAAAACTGTGGGCATATTGCGCAGAACACAACATTCCATTCATATATGCAAGCTCTGCCGCCACATATGGCGATGGTGACCAAGGCTACGACGATGCC
>CAZAHP010000005.1:23648-26571 GCA_964484985.1 uncultured Methylophilaceae bacterium | reverse complement strand
GTGATTGCCTCAAACAAGGTGGAAAAATTCTGCTCATGGGCAATGGTGGCAGCGCATCAGACAGCCAACATATCGCCGCAGAAATCGTTGGTCGCTACAAAAAAGAGCGCCCAGGTTTACCCGCGATTGCCCTCACGACAGACACCTCGATTATCACCTCTGTTGGCAACGACTATGGTTTTGACTTTATCTTCTCACGTCAAGTTGAAGCGCTATGTATGCCTAAAGACGTGGTGATTGCCATCTCTACTTCGGGCAATAGCAAAAATGTTGTAAAAGGTGTGGAAGCCGCAAAAAAAATAGGAGCAACTACTATCGCATTAAGCGGTGGTACAGGTGGCGTATTAGAAACACTATGCGACTTCAATTTAATTATGCCGAGTAGTGAAACTGCACGAATACAAGAGGCGCATATTTTTATCGGCCATAGTTTGTGCTCAATTTTGGAAGCTGATTAACACATGCAATCGAATTTGCAACACCGCTTAAGCACACTTGTACGTAACGAGTTTGCGCAAGATAACAACAAATGGGTGCTTGTTATTGGTGATTTAATGCTAGATCGCTACTTAATTGGCGAAGTTGAGCGCATCTCACCAGAAGCCCCTGTGCCTATCGTATTACTAAAGCAACAAAACGAACGTGCTGGCGGCGCAGCTAATGTAGCCGCCAACCTCGCTGGACTAGGCATCAAAACACATATCGCAGGCTGCGTAGGGCAAGATGTGGATGGCAAAGCATTACTCAATATGCTCACGCAGCAAGGCATAGAAGCATCCAGCGTCTTGCAATCAGTTGAGCGCCCAACCATTACCAAAACACGCATTTTGGGCGGGCATCACCAAATGATGCGCCTAGACCAAGAGAGCCATGCTGCCTTTAGCGCTAATGAAAATAGTGATTTGCTAAACCTAGTTAAATCACAACTCAGTGCAAAACCCAGCATTGTGATACTTTCAGACTATGCTAAGGGCGTATTAAGCTCAGAGGTTTGCCAAAGCATTATTACTGCATGCAAAGCGGCTAACATTCCCGTTCTGGCTGACCCTAAAGGCAAAGACTACAGCAAATACAAAGGTGCTACCGCGCTAACACCCAATAAAAAAGAAACCGCAGAAGCCTGCGGCGTCAATGCGCGTGAAACAGATGCACTATTAGCCAGCGCCAATGCGCTGCGCAAAACACTTAATCTGCAATTTTTGGCCGTAACTCGTGGCGAAGAAGGCATTTCCGTACTCGATGACAACTCCAGTGCGCACATCCCCGCCAGTGCCAAGCAAGTATTTGACGTTTCTGGTGCAGGCGATACCGTGATAGCCACGCTAGCCGCAGGCATGATGTTTGGCTTAGGCCACCATGATGCGCTGCACCTCGCCAACATCGCTGCTGGCATCGTTGTCGGCAAAGTGGGCACTGTGCCTATCCATCGTGATGAGCTTTTGCACGAACTCACTACTCAAGAAGCTACTGAGCAAGCTGACAAAATTTGTGACCTCGCCCACCTAACAAGCAAAGTGGCTGCTTGGCGCAAACAAAACCTCAAAATCGCCTTTACCAATGGCTGCTTTGATTTACTCCATGCAGGCCACGTGACCTATTTAGAAGCAGCAAAAAAAACTAGCGATAAGCTTATCTTAGGCTTAAACACAGACCGTTCGGTGAGCGCAATTAAAGGCCCAACTCGTCCTGTTATCCACGAAAACGACCGTGCGCGCGTGCTAGCCGCTTTAGAATCTATCGATGCAGTGATTTTATTTGACGAAGATACCCCACTCACACTCATCAACACACTGAAGCCAGATGTGATTATTAAAGGTAGCGATTACACAGAAGACCAAGTCGTGGGCGGCGCTGAAGTCAAATCTTGGGGCGGCAAAGTAGCACTGATTGACGTTGTTGAAGGCCGCAGCACCAGCAACATCATCAAAAAACTTGCTAACTAGCGTTATGAATGAAGGATACACCTCATGCGTGAGCGAGCGAGATAAAGTGCAAGGCGCACGGAACGCAGAAATCGAGATAGTACGCAGTGTACAGCGAGGTTTCGAGTACCGCGCAACGCAGCAATTTGCTCGCGCAGACACGCATGACGTGTATCCTGAAGAAAAAGTCTTAATACTTGGACCATCTTGGGTGGGCGACATGGTCTTAGCACACAGCCTGTTTCAAAGTCTAAAGCTTCGCAACCCCAATATCATCATAGATGTTGCCGCTCCCGCATGGACAATGCCACTCTTAGCGCGCATGCCAGAAGTTACAAACGCCATTGCATTACCCTTTAAACACGGCGAGCTTAACCTACGCGAACGCATTCAATTTGGGCGCAGCTTAAAAAATAAAGGCTACACACAGGCCATTTTACTGGTCAACTCACTCAAGTCTGCCATTTTGCCATTTGCTGCAGGCATCCCTAAACGCACGGGTTTTTTAGGTGAAATGCGCTATGGCTTACTCAACGACATACGCCCACTCAATAAAACCCTACTCCCCAGAACGGTAGATAGATTCGTCGCCTTAGGCGTAGATAAAAATGCTAGCTTACCCAGTATTCCACAACCCAAGCTGATTGCCAATGCAGACAACGCAATCACAGTGCTAGCAAAACTCAATCAGCAAGCTGGGGAGCGCATTTTAGGTCTATGCCCAGGCGCAGAATATGGTGAAGCAAAGCGCTGGCCAGCAGAATACTATGCCGAAGTTGCTAATGAAGCACTAAAAAAAGGCTGGCAGGTTTGGTTATTTGGCTCAGATAAAGATGTACCCGTCACTCATCACATCAACCAACTTACCAATATGCAATGCTTAGATTTAGGTGGAAAAACCAAGCTAGGTGAAGCCATAGACTTAATGTCACTTTGCCACACGATTATAAGCAACGATTCAGGCTTAATGCATGTAGCCGCCGCATTAGATAAAAAACTCA
>CAZAHP010000005.1:1717-23548 GCA_964484985.1 uncultured Methylophilaceae bacterium | reverse complement strand
ATAAGCAACGATTCAGGCTTAATGCATGTAGCCGCCGCATTAGATAAAAAACTCATCGCCATTTACGGCTCAAGCGACCCGCACCACACACCACCTATGCATCCACAAGCGGTAGTAGAGTACTTAGGCCTAGACTGCAGCCCTTGCTTCAAGAGAGAATGCCCTCTTGGGCATTTAAATTGTTTACGCATGATTACCCCAGCCAACATCAACAAGCTAATACTCAATACAAATCATGATTAAATTGAACAATGTTTCATCTGAAAGCCTATTGAATACATCATTAAGTTTTTTAGCTCTGGCTTTTCCAACACTTTGGTTTCTTTTAGGAAACACTGATTGGGTTATCTATAGCCTTTTAGTTGGATGCACACTATCTTGGCTAAGCAACCCAGCAAAAAATAAAAACATAAATGCTTTAGCAATACTTGCGATACTATTCGCACTTATCATCCATGGTGAATACCTCTGGCATAAATATGACAGCTCACTCACCTTATTTTCAGGAAAGTCATCTCAAAAGTACCTATATTTCTTTTTCACTTTCGGCCTTATTGCCTACGCCACCAGCCTCAAAAAAATTAACCCTTTTTGGGTATTAATCAGCGCGGCATTAGGGGTAACATTGCATATTATTTTTAAAATTCCTTATGCAGACTGGATGACAAGTTGGCAGGGTGGCCGCCCCTCTCTGGGCTTTCGTAATGCTCAACATGCTGGAGTCATTTTTGCGACCACACTTCTCTGCATCGCCTTCTTTGCAAAAAGGCTCTACTACGCCTGTAGTGAAAAATACAAACTACTCGTTTCTACTTGGCTAACGTGCCTGACCGCTGTAGCTCTGTGGTTCACCATCACCACCCAAGACCGAGCAGTTTGGCTAGGTCTTGCCATCGCCTGCTCTATCGCACTCCCTTCACAATTGCCTAATTTACGAAGCAAACTATCCAACACATGGCTAAAAAACTATAAAAAATGGTGGCTTATATTAGCTGCCATTATCATCATTTTTGCAATGATGTCATCAATGGGAATTTTTAATAGAATCAATAGCCGTTTATCTGCCGAGGCAATTAATTACAAAACCATTGAGCAAGCTAGCCAGTTTAAGGAAGGCAGCCTCAACAGTAGCGGAATACGCATTGCATCTTGGTCGGCTGCGCTTGGCTGGGGCTTGGAGCGCCCGTTATTAGGATGGGGATTTAGATCTATTAAAGGACTGATTCAACATGATAAGCGGTTCAGCGACCCACTGTGGAAAAACTTTGGTCATCTACATAACTCATACTTAGAAGCTTGGGTTGCCGTTGGATT
This sequence comes from uncultured Methylophilaceae bacterium, assembly GCA_964484985.1. Lineage (GTDB taxonomy): Bacteria > Pseudomonadota > Gammaproteobacteria > Burkholderiales > Methylophilaceae > CAZAHP01. The sequence continues at coordinate 22,234 of CAZAHP010000005.1, read as the reverse complement.
AATAGGTTTATCCTCCATGCTAGCAACCATCATAATAGTTGGGCGACACTCGATACAATCTTGGAAGCAGCGTTGCATGCCCAACGAGGTCTATTTATTTTCATGGACCTTTATTACATTTTGGCTGGTAGTTAACTGTTTCGAGTCATATATCAACTATTCATCTGGCTTTTATTTAACGACGGTCATTGGTGCTTTTATCTATGCTTATCACTTACAGTGCAATCCCCAGAAAATCACTTAGACCCTAAATATGACTGGGCTATACTTTAGATACTATAGCCTCGTAGTAAGCCTCTAAAGCTTGAGTGCAAGCTTTAATATCAAACCGCTCAGCCATCAGCTTAATGCCTGCTTTAGACATCGCACAAGCAAGCTCATTATCTTTTAGTACTCGCATTAAATACTCAGACAAGGCATCAACATCTCCTTCAGCAAAGGCAAAACCTGTCTCGCCATGAACAATGCCCTCAGTAGCACCTCCACGAGCCGATGTTACGACTGGAACACCGCAAGCCTGGGCTTCTAGAATCACCATCCCCATACCTTCAGCATCACCACTCGCAGCGGTAATACTGGGCAAACAAAAAACTCGGCTATTGTTTAAGTAAGCCACCACCTCATCACTAGATTTGGCACCTACAAACTCAACTGGCACAGACAACTCTTTTGCAAGCTGCTGATTACTCAGCAACTGCTCACCATCCCCCACCATAGTAAGCCTTGCACTTGGCATATTGGCATGCACCTTTGCAAACGCCTTGATGAGCACTTGCGCACCTTTTTTTTCTACCATACGCCCGACAAAAAGAATATTTTGGCTTTCTAAATTGTAATTCGGCGCTTTGAACTTACTTAAATCAATTCCTATGTACTTCACTGTAATCAAGTGCTCAGGAATACCAAACTCAATCGCCCTCTGCTTAATAGCCTCACTCACCGCTATAAAGTAAATATTCGGCCTCTGAGCCAAGGCCAGCAATCGTTGCGGGTATTGTTTTTTCTTATCTCCTTTGCTGCCACTCTCCCAAAACTCTTTATAAGTATTGATATCAAAACCATGCAGAGTCACTACCATCGGGATATTGAGCGCTTCAGCAATATAGGCAACATTTACAGCATCTGTAGCAAAATGTACATGAAAAACATCAAATGCTTCGGCTCGCAAGCTTTCAATAAACTGCTCAGTTTGTTTTTTCACACTCTGACTAAACAGACTGGCGAGTTTGTTAAAAAACCCTTTTCCAGCCGAAGGAAAAAGTCGCACCTTGGTCTTATCTATAGGCAAATCATCACACAGCTCCCTACCTAAAAACGTGTACTCCCATTCAGTTAAAGACTCTGCTTGCGCTTTAATAAAAGTCTCGGAATAAGGCAAAAGTCGCCTTCTGTAAATAAGTACATTCTTCATAGGGGAATCATCATTTATAATGTGGGTAAACTACTACTATTATTATTTAAGTTATCTATTCTTATAAAAACCGATGTCTAAACAAAAAGTTATTATCAACATCTGCACCTATCAACGACCAATCATGCTTAGAACATGTATTGACTCGATTTTATCTCAAAAAACCCCTGAAGAGTGGCAAGTAGAAATTCTTGTTATTGATAACGATGCCGCGAGGTCAGCCGCAAACATCTTAGAGTATCAATCTGACACAAGACATATGCCCATCCATTACATTTGTGAAAATCAGCAAGGCATTCCTAACGCCAGAAACGCAGGATGCACTAAAAGCTTAGCGCAAGAGGCAAAATGGATAGCCTTTATCGACGATGATGAAACGGCTGAGGATGGCTGGTTAATGGCATTTTACGAAGCAACAAAAACATACCCTGCCGATGCATACTCAGGCCCTGTAAGATACTTATTCCCTAGTGACTACGCAGAATGGCTAGGCAACAAAGGAGATTTAAATACCAAAGACGGCACCGTAAAAAAAAGAGCCTCTACTAACAATGCTCTAGTAAGCGCCTTTGTGCTTGCCAGCAATGGCTACAATTTACAGTTTGATACGCAAATGACATTTACAGGCGGTAGCGATACCGATTTCTTCATGCGTTATGCTCATGTAGGCGGAAAAATCATTCACGTCAGCAATGCCATCGTCGCAGAAGAGGTGATTGCCAATCGACTCTCCATCATGTGGCGGCTAAAACGCCAATACCGCTCTAGCACTAATCGCGTGTACGTCAATAAAAAACTGATGGGCATTAAAACAGCAATTACTACTGCATTAAAAGAATCTATCAGGCATCTGTTTGATGGCATCTTAGGGCTAATCGTCTGCCCTTTATACTTAGCAAAAGGAAAAAACCGATTCAAGCGTCAGTACTACCATGGCGTAAGACACCTATCCAAAGCAGCTGGCAGCCTTGCTGGTATTTTCGACATCCATCCAGAACCTTACAAGATCATTGATGGCCATTAAAAAGCAATTTGTTTTACATCAACGCCAGCAATCAGCATTTATCTTATAATGGCACTTAATCACCTCTTCAATGAAAGTAAGCAATTGATTAAAATTTTTATCGGTTATGACCCCAAAGAAACCGTTGCTTTTTACGTCATGAGCCACAGCATTATCTCAAGATCATCACAGCCTGTGAGCATCAGCCCTATCGCACTCAACAACTTGGGCAAGCTAATGAGGAGAGAGCCAAATCCACTACAATCCACGGAATTCTCATTCTCTCGTTTTCTCACTCCGTATCTTTGCAGTTATGAAGGATGGTCTATCTTCATGGATTGCGATATGTTGGTACTCGATGACATTGCTAAACTATGGGCGCTACGTGATGAAAACTATGCTGTGCAAGTTGTCAAACATCAACACCAACCCAAAGAAACGGTTAAGTTTCTAAATGCCCCACAAACGCCATATCAAAAGAAAAACTGGTCTAGCGTCATTTTATTCAACAACGCAAAATGCAAAGCACTGACACCTGACTATGTAAACACGGCAACAGGGCTAGAGTTACATCAGTTCAAATGGCTTGAAAATGATAACTTAATAGGTGAAATTCCGCACACTTGGAATCATCTTGTAGATTATGATGAAGCAAATAACAATGTCTCTAATGCTCACTTCACGCTAGGAGGGCCATACTTTAATGAGTTCGAAAATTGCGAATACTCAAAAGAGTGGTTTGCTGAAAAAGAGAAAATGCTACATGCAAACCAAAGAGAATAAAAACTAACGCGCTTTATTTCACTTAATTTTTAGCACCAACTTGAAGGGTAAACGCATGGCAACAATTTCAAGCGAGTATCGTGAGCAACAACAAACCTTACACCAAGACTCAACATACGGCAGAGCCTCTCTTGGTTACGCGCCTCTTGTGATTAATATTCTTGAAAAATCTGGCTTTCGCAGTATATCTGACTATGGCGCTGGTAAGTGTCGACTAAAAGATGAGCTCTCACACTTCTTTAAATCGTTTGAATATTACCCTTATGATCCAGCTTTTCCTGAATATGGAAATCCGCAACCTGCAGACCTAGCTGTGTGTATTGATGTACTAGAACATATTGAATATGATTACCTAGAAAGTGTGCTAGAAGACTTAAAAAAGATTACTTCAAAAATTGGACTATTTACCATACATACTGGCCCAGCAAAAAAAGTGCTGGCTGATGGTAGAAACGCACACTTAATACAACAAGATGCCTCTTGGTGGTTAGAAAAACTTATTCCACACTTTGATATTATTCAACTGACACCTGTTAGGCGTGGATTCTGGGTATTAGTGCAAGCAAAAAAAACCAAACACAATGCATTGTTTTCAAATAAAAAACCTAAAAAAACACTCAAAAGAAAAGTCGCTCAAAGCTTAGGCATTAAGCATCAATAAACCCTGTTATCGAGTATAGGTACGCATTTCATCTATCACAGCATGTTGCCTACTAAACGCCCTCTCTCCGAACACAAACTCGAAGTTGGCATGTCGGTTATTTGCATACTGAGCTGCATTCACCAAGGCATTTTCTGCAGCAAGTAAAATATCTTTAACATCTGGGGTTACAATTGGGCCGTTATCGTACACCCTCATTGCAAGCTCGACATCCTCTTCAGTTGACCCTTGCTTTCTCATGCGCCCTGATAATATGCTTCGCGATAGTCGGTGACTTTCTACTACAATTTGTGGTGTGTCATAAAATAAGGCCTCTTCTGCTGGCGAGTTGCCATCGCTAATTACTAAGTCTGCGACAGACAATAGTTCTGAGAGTTTTAGGTAGTTTAAGTCAAGATAGATATTAGGATAAGCGCGCAAAGCTCTTTGCATTTGCAAAAAACGTATACGGTCGCGCAAATGCAACTTTACGGACTGACTAGGATGCGGCCGTACAATCAAATTGTAAGGTTTATGTTTAACAGCCTCTATCATCTTTGGCAGCATTAAATCAATTGAGCCGTTAGGTTCGCCTCTTGGCAGATAAACCAATGTGATATTAGCTTCATTCAAACCAGTGAACTTCATTAATGCTGACTTAGCAGCACTATTTTTTTCAGGAAAAGATAAAAATGGAAAATACCCTGCTAAAACCGCCTCAACTTTAGCTTCTGAGCGCTCAATCACGCGCATCATACGTGGCCCTATGGCACAAAGTTTATCAAAGTGAGCATGATCTTCACGTATTTGTCGTGTCGTTAATGCTGGCGAAGTGCCAGTAAAAATCATATATTTCTTACTCGAAAAACCTTTAAGTAAGCTAGAGTAAGGCGCACCAGTTACAATCAAAGATGCATCTTTTAGGGCTCGATGGCCTCTAGAGAGCCTACCTAACTTTTCTGTATATTTAACAACATTCGCATTAACATTCACCTTTTCAATTGCACGTATCGTATTGCTACGCGTACTCACAAATTGTCCGCCAATTTCATTGTAAATACCCATTAAGGCTGGCACCGCCTGAAACTGTTTAGTGAAATAGCTTATCATTATTTATACTCTTTTTCGTTTTGAGAACACGCCCATTCAAAGTATGAACTAATTAATTTTTGACTGTATATTGCGAATATTGCGCGCACTTAATTTACTACTATCAAAATAACTTTTCATAACTATCGCCCATTTTTCTTGGCTTAATTTTTTCATGTCTTTTTGATAGCGCATCATACGTTTAATACCGCGCACTCGAGTGTGGCAGTGCAAAGACCATGCATAAATACTCATATCAGAAATATCAATTAAACCCAACTTACCTGCTGGTGTTAATACAATATTACCTAAATGCAATGATCTAAAGTGTATCCCTAATGTATGCAAATTGGCCATAAACTCACCCAATTGATTACATAAGTGCTCATCTAAAGACTCTGCATACAGAATCTCTTTAAGCGTTCTTCCTATTAATGGTGCATACAAAACCGCGCTATTGCTAGAGTCAGTAAAGGTATATATCTGCTTAGGGATAACAGTTGGAATAGCTAACTTTTTTAGCCTATTGGCGTTGCGACAAAAGCGCTTGGCATACGAGTAGAAATACGCACCGCTAATGCGACCACGAATTCTAAAAATTTTAAATATATCACCAGTAGGCAACTTCATGACTTTAATGCCACGATAGTCTTTTTCAAGCACTACTGCATCTTTCTGCATTGCTTCGAACTCAGCAGCGGTGATATCTTGGCTAGAAGCTGTTGCTTTTAACATCGCCTAGAGACTGACCTGAATATTGATATGATGCTGTTGGCAATACGCTTGCCAGCCTTTAACATCTGTCCAGCCGCTTAAGAAGACAAAGTCCAAGCCTGCATTGGTTGAGGCTTGATGGTCATATTTGCTGTCCCCAAAAAATAAAGCGGGCATTCTAAGATTACCATTTTCAATTTCACGCGCCAATATTACATCTTTATTATCAGGGCTGCCAAAAATACCTGCCTCAAACAAATGCGCTAAATTACGACGCCCTATTGTTGTTTGCACCTCTACCTGGTCTCCACCAGAAACCATCATCCAGCGCGCATGAGTTGTAGCTTGCTTTAGTGCATGCAAATTTGCAGCAACTTCACACTGCATCAGTGTTTTATCCAAGATACTGCCAAACTCTTTTAAATACAGTTGAATACTGGCTTCAGTAACTTCTTGTTTAAGTACTTCACGCAAAAAATACTCAAATTTGACGTATCTTGATATTCCACCAAGCTTGATATGGTAATCAACCAAAGCCTGAGCTTGCAGTGGGCTTGCACCTAAATTAATAGCGGTATTGTAATAGGCTTCTATTTTGACTTGATTGGAGTTTAGAACAACACCATCGCAATCAAAAACGATGGTGTTGTATTTGCTGTAGTCCACAAATTAACTATAAATTATGCTGCTTTAATAGCACTGGCTTCTTTTGCCAGCTTAGTAATATGTGCCCAATCACCTCTTGCAACTGCGTCAGCTGGAGTGAGCCATGTACCACCGCACACAACAACATTAGGCAAAGCCAAGAATTGCGGTGCTGATTCAACGGTTACACCACCTGTAGGGCAGAACTTCACATCACCAAAAGGACCTGCAAAACCTTTTAACAAATTAATACCACCCACTGCGACCGCTGGGAATAGTTTTAGGAAGTAGTAATCATCTGCATTTGCCATCATGATTTCTGAGCCAGTTGAAACCCCTGGTAACAGTGGCAAACCAATTTTACGTGCAAATTGGCCTAACTCTGATGTGTATCCTGGGCTCACTGCAAATTTGCAACCTGCATCTAATGAAGCTTGTGCATCTTTTAAGTTACGTACAGTACCAGAACCCAAAATCGCATCAGGTACGTGTTTAGCAATTTGTTCCATGCCAGCTAATGCGCATGAAGTACGCAAAGTGACTTCTAATACTTTAATGCCGCCCTCTAATAGGGCTTCTGCCATAGGTACAGCGTCTTCAACTCTGTTAATCACAATGACTGGGATTACAGGACCGTGGTTAGCTAAATCTAATGTATTCATGTTAAATTCACTTCAAAGTTATTACGGAAATTTTAAGTTGATTGTGATGGCATCAATACGCGCTATTGCTAGCTTGCACCTTGGTGAGCTGTCTTTATTAGACATTCAACACTTCTCCGCTGGCTTATCACAACAGAGAAGTGTTTGAGCATTTGGCGTATCAATCGTTAGTTGACCAAATTACAGCCAAGTAATAGCGCCTTCTTCGGCTGACAGCACATTTCTACGCATACCACCAAACAGCTCTCTACCCATGCCGTGCTCGTTGCTGACACGTTGATCCATATGTAAAGAAGCAATTCTTGGCTCGCCGTGACGACGTTTACCACGTGCTTCCCATGTAGCATCATCTACGAGCGCATTGAGTGTACCTGCAATTGCATCGAGTCTAATAATATCGCCATTTTTAACACGACCTAATGGTCCATCAGCTAACACCTCTGGGCTGACATGAATCGCAGCAGGTACTTTACCTGATGCGCCACTCATACGTCCGTCGGTAACAATCGCCACTTTAAAACCTCTGCCTTGCAATACGGCGAGTGGAGGCGTCAATTTATGTAGTTCTGGCATACCATTAGCACGCGGGCCTTGGAAGCGGACTACCGCTACAAAGTCTTTATCTAGCTTGCCAGCTTTAAATGCTGAGAGCAGCTCTTCTTGCGTACTAAAGCAAATGGCTGGCGCTTCAATAATTTGTCTATCTTCTGGTACAGCTGAAATTTTAATCACTGAGCGTCCAAGATTACCGGTGAGTAACTTCAAGCCACCTGTTTCGCTAAATGGTGTATCAGGATTGCGTACTACTCCTTCATCTTGGCTACGCTCTGGTAAATCTTGCCAGACGATATGGTCTTTAACAAGATGTGGCACTTTGCCATAGTCGTGTAGACCACCTTCAGATACGGTAGAAACATCTGAGTGCATATAGCCACCGTCAATCAGCTCACGAATGATAAAGCTAGGACCACCCGCAGCTTGGAACTGGTTCACATCAGCTGAGCCATTTGGGTATACGCGAGCTAATAATGGTGTTGTTTCTGAGAGGTCAGAGAAGTCTGTCCAGTCGATAATAATACCAGCTGCACGTGCTACAGCTACCCAGTGTATGAGGTGATTAGTTGAGCCACCTGTAGCTAACAAGGCCACCATTGCATTCACAATCACGCGAGTATCTACCATACGGCCGATTGGCGTGAAGCGATTTTCACCTGGTAATATTGAGAGTACTGTACGCACAGCCTCGCGTGTTAAATGCTCACGCAAGCCAGTGCTTGGGTGTATGAACGCACCACCTGGTACATGCAAGCCCATTGCTTCTAGCAACATTTGATTACTATTCGCTGTACCGTAGAATGTACAAGTACCTTCACCGTGATAAGCTGCAGACTCTGAAGCCAAGAGCTCACCTCGACCAACAATACCGCGTGCGTAGTGTTCACGAACGGTAGATTTTTCGCCATGGCTCATGTTACTGCTAGACATAGGGCCAGCAGGTACGAATACGCATGGCAAATGCCCAAACTGCAAGGCTCCAATGAGTAAGCCTGGTACAATTTTGTCACACACACCTAATAGCAATACCCCATCAAACACGTCATGCGACAGCGCAACAGCTGTACCCATAGCAATAGTATCGCGTGAGAACAAGCTCAGCTCCATACCTGGCTCGCCTTGAGTAACACCGTCACACATAGCAGGAACACCACCTGCCACTTGCACGTTTGCACCTAGTTTACGTGCTTCATCACGAATAATCGCTGGGAATCGCTCATATGGCTGGTGAGCTGAGAGCATATCGTTATATGAAGTCACAACACCAATATTTGGCACTCGTTCTGCAACTACACGCAGCTTGTCATTTGCTGGCAATGCAGCAAATGCATGGGCGACGTTGGCACAGCCCATGCGGTCTGCACCGCGAGGCTTAGCAATTGCAGCTTCCATGCGCTGCAAATATGCTTGTCTAGTTGGAGCGCTACGTTCACGTATGCGCTGGGTAATTTCTATAAGGGATTGTTTCATGGTTACTAAGCAGATGTGTATTGGTCTTTGATTATGCTTTAAATTAAGGCTTACCGTCAAATCTTAAGCACCATTTTTCACGTTTATTTAATATATTTCAATACAAAAACATAAAAAATGCTTTAGATTAACAATAGCTTTAGATTAAATACATGCCTAATTCTAATTCTTTACTTCTCCACCAAGATATCTTCCATCATTAGATACTCTAAATCACAGCCATAAAACATGTTCAAAGCATCAGTAGGAGAACATATCATAGGCTCACCTCGGCGGTTAAGTGAAGTGTTGAGCACAACAGGTACATTACGCAGACGCTCTAGCTCTTCAATCAGTGCGTAATAGCGTGGATTCGTCGCTTTAGTCACCACTTGCGCTCGCGCCGTGCCATCTTCATGGACAACTTCAGGAATGCGCGATTTCCAGTGTTCGGCCACGTCAAAAGTAAACGTCATATAAGGTGCTGGGTGGCTGGTTTGCAGAATATCCTCTGCCACACGGTCCAACATGCTAGGGCAGAAAGGACGCCATCTTTCTCGGTATTTAATCTGCGCGTTAATGCGGTCTGCCACGCCAGGAAAACTAGGGTCGCCCAAAATACTGCGGCAGCCTAGGGCGCGTGGGCCAAACTCCATTCGACCTTGAAACCAAGCCAGTGGATGGCCTGCTGCTAATAGCTCAGCCGCTTTTTTTGCACCATCGGCAACGCGGGTGAATTTAGGTTTTGCTGGGTGCGCCTCACAGGCGGCAATACACTCTTCATTGCTGTATGAAGGACCTAGATACGCATGTTGCATTGCTTCTAAGGGCTCGCCCATTTCAGCCGCAACATAGCTTGCAGCACCAAGTGCTGTACCAGCGTCACCAGAAGCAGGTTGCACAAACAACTCTTTCACGTGAGGCAGGGCAATAATGCGCTGATTGAGTTTTACATTGAGCGCTACGCCACCCGCCATACAGATGCGACCCGTTTCACGGATAATATCGCCTAAGTAGTAATCAATCATTTTCAGGGCAATGTCTTCTAACAAAGCTTGTACTGAGGCTGCGTAGTGAATGTAGGGGTCATCAATCTCATCGCCTTCGCGCTTAGGGCCAAGCCACTCAATGAGTTTGGGCGTGAAGTAGAAGCCTTTGCCTTTTTCTTTGTAACGTCGCAAGCCAACCACATTGACGTATTCAGTATTCACTCTTAGCTCACCGTTTTCAAAGCTGACTAAACGTGATAAATCATACTTACTAGCATCGCCATAGGGCGCCATACCCATGACTTTAAATTCGCCATCTAGCATTTCAAAGCCTAGATACTCGGTAATTGCACCATACATGCCACCTAGCGAATCAGGGTCGTAAAACTCTTTAATTTTGTGGATTTTGCCGTTTTCACCGTAGCCAAAAAACGTGGTGGCGTATTCGCCCTTACCATCAATGCCGACTATGGCAGTTTTTTCTTTAAAGCCACTTAAATGATAGGCACTACTGGCATGCGTCAAGTGATGTTCAACCGCCTGAAATTTGGCTTTAGTCAAACCAAGTTCTGCCATCATTTTGAGCACTTTATCGCGGTTGCGTCTGTAGCGACGATTACCGTTAAACAATGCATCTAAAGCGCGGTCTGGCGCATACCAATAGCGTTTAGCATAATGCCAACGTGCTGCAGAGCTCAAGGGTATTTCACCGTAAGGAAACGCTACCACATCAACATCTTCTGGCTTCACACCTGCTTCTTTAAGGCAATATTTTGCAGCCTCAACAGGCATGAGGTTTTTAGCATGTTTGTCGCGTATAAAACGTTCCTCTTCTGCGGCGGCAATAATTTTGCCATTGACAATAATCGCAGCGGAGGAATCGTGCCCTAAAGCACCTGATAAACCTAAAATAATCATATAAATTTCATTTCATTAGCGAGCCCCAAGCTTTTTGCAAAACTTGGTGGTCTTGATAAACTTTTTCAAATGCCGAGATGATCAATTGCTGCATCGCAACATCTTGCTGCCAATTTTGCATCAATCTACGCAAATCTCTTACATGCTTAGCGTTAAACCAGCATTTTAAGCGATATTCATGCAAACTATCTAAATCAATTAACACAACTTGTTGATTGAGTACCTTAATATTACTAGCCTTACAGTCTCCATGCGCTACAGAGAGGTGCCTTAACTTAAAAAACAATCTAGCCAAATTCTCTGCAACTTGCTTTTTGCTCTGATTGTTAATGTTGTCATCTGCAAAATAGGCCTTCACATCTGGGGCGTCGATGTAACTTGTAACAAAATAAGCACGCTTACTCAACAAACTTACACGCTCCTCAATAAACGCTACAGGCTTGGCTGTTGGTATTTGATACATCAAAAGGCGATGTGCATTTGCCCAAGAGTTTGCTGCTCGACTTTTACGAAAGGCACCTAAAAAACCATACCACCGACTTTTAATATTGTAGCGTTTAAACACAAGCTTTTCGTCAGCCATAGTCACCAAGCTCACAGTACAAGTTCTGCCATTTTTGAGGCGTTTACTCTCTTTTGAGTCAAAAAACGCATCTGGCTCGTTCATAAAATTTGAAAAATTAAACTGAACGTCATTTCGAGACACAGCAGAAAGCCAACGCTGAGTTCTTTGGTAATCCACATCAGTGCACTGCCTGAACACTTTTTTATCAGCATAGGTTGCAACCACTTCACAACGATGCTGTGAGATTAAAGCTTGCATTTTGCTGACGGATGAAAAACTTGAGAAACCACGCTCTTTAGCATACAAGGTCAGCAATTCTGGTAGCCAAGCTAACATTTCTAGCGACTCAAATTTGGAGAGGAGCACAGCAAGATTACGTTGCGCCTGACAACGCCGAAAAAAAGGCCACATTGAGCGAATACCGTCACCATCCAGGGTGTAAACTTGCCGACCACTGGACAATGATGCGATTAAAAAATTCTTTAGGTACAAATCGTGCTGAATCAAGCCAGACTGGTGATGCTCGGCAACTGCCTTCACTAGCATCTCAGCTAAGTGATAGCGCTGTTCGACATCTGTTTTTTGATATAATTCTTCAGCATTTTGGCCACGATCAACTGCAGAAAACACCAGAGCTTCACATGACGTATCTGTGTTCAACAACTCACTCGCTTGCAGCAACGCAGGTGTAGCAATTGCAGCCTGCTGTAGCAACTGCACACCGCGCAAATCACGGGCTGCATAACGCTTAGCCTGCTTACCTATAAACAGTTTTACATATACTGACTGACCATCCCACACCCCTTTACAAACAAGGCGCTTATTGGGCACACAACGCACAATTTCGTGGCATTCAAAAACGTGCCCGCTATTTAAATGTAAGCTGAATGAGGCGAGTTGTGGATGCTTATATTGAGAGAAGTCAAAAGATATCACACGATTAGTCACGATTTGCACGCTTGTGAATAAGGCGAGCTAATGATTTATGCCAAGTTGAGAGTTTTTTAACATTCAAATATTGCTTTAAGAAATAAATTCGATCTCGCATACTCCAGTGTTTGGCATGTCGATGCAAGGTGGTTAAATCATAGTAAGTAGCTATAAGCGACACACTTCTAATGCGTGACTTTTCTAAATCTATCACCGCAGCCTTGTAATGATTGTCATCTAATGTTTGCACAAAAATGTGCTTAGGGTAAAACGAACGATGCTGCACGCGCGCGTCATGTAACTTTCTTGAAAGCTGCGCTACAGACTTTAACAGTTCGCGCTGAACTACCATTGCGGGGCGACCACTCGCAAATAACTTCGCAGTCAGCACATCAAATGGCTCAAAACCTGCTAACTCCTTAGTTAATAGCGTGGCTTTTAGGTCTCCCTCTGGATTGCGTCCATACAGCAACACTTCTGGCGCAGGAACATTACATCTCTCGAGATACTGCATCATTTCAAACTCACGTTGAAACGTTGGCACCCCACGTCGTGGATGTGTAATCGCTGTACGGCAATGGTTTTCTTGTCGCTTAAGATAAGCACCAAATTTTGTACCATCTGCATCTTCCAACACTACACGGCCCACCCCACTCCATCCGCCTCGGCGTTGGTTAGGAGTTTCAAACCAGTTGACCTCGCGACTCCATACTTGTTCAAAAGTACTTAACTGGTTTTGATATAACAACTGTTCGTATTTACTAGAAATATAATTTAGCAATGCTAACCCCGTATAACGCTTTTCTGTCATCGTACATTTTAACTGATATGTCAGAAATCTTAGCTTTTCATATGACTAATCTACACTAGATTTTTCTGCAGCCAATCTTTTTTGAAATTTATCACTATTAAATTTTGCATATAACTTGGCAGCTCTAGCTTCTGTTTGTTGCCAAAATCCTTGTGTTTGAGCTAAATAATAATGCTTGAAGCGCAGAAAATCTCTTACCGTGAGCCCTAGATCCATACTAGAAAAATACAATGCAGCGATATCTTTCATATTGAGCTTAGTATGCGGGCTTGGGTGAATCAAAGCGCGATGCAAGTCTATTAAGTATAGTTTAATCTCTCCGCTTTCTAGCAATTGACGATCTAAACATAGATGACAAATATAAAAATCGCGATGATTCACCGCATTTGCATGTAGGCGGCTTGCAAGCGCGGCTACCGCATTAATCAACTTGCGCTTAAAGCGCAAAGTTGGCGGCTTCACTTTCCACTCTGCGCATAAGTCTTCAAGCGAAACTATTGCACCTAAATCTTCAGTTATCACAAAAGAGCGCATACTGGCTGGACTGCAACCCTGGGCTCCATAAGCCACCAAGGGCGTTGTCGGTATGCCTATTTGAGTTAATTTTTGAATAGCTTTGACTTCAGTCATTGCGCCTAAAATAGGCTTTTTAAGGCTCACTAAGTTTTTAAAAATCTCAGGCCAACCCACACCAAAATGCAGTTTTACAAAATAACTCTGACCCGCCAAACTCAGTTGCATGGTTTTGCGACCTGCCACATCACGAAACACCTTGCCACGCAGCGCCATCACTTGCTCAAAAACGCTAACATTAGGCTGCGTCGCTTTAAAAACATCCTTTAGCGCAGCAGGCATTTCTAGTTGTTTGCTTAAAAAGTTCACACAAGACCCTTCTGTCCAGCTCGGCGCTTAGCAATATTTAGCAACAATTGAGCCTCTGCACTACCGTCATTATCCACCATCATATTTTTTGTATAGCTTAGACCATTCTCGCGCATCGCTTCTAAATTTTCCGAAGTGAGCATTTGAGCCAATAATTGATTAAACTCACTTTGCTGATATGGCTCAGGAATTAAGCGCCCAGCACTCGCTTGAACAATATGAAAGCCATAACCACACACGGCACTAGCCAACACGGGCAGACCACTGGCCATTGCCTCAAGCAGCACATTACCTGCCATCTCATGTAGCGCAGGATGCACCAATACATCAGCACCTTGCATGAGCTGCGGAACATCAGTGCGGCCTTGTGATATATGCACATGAGTTGCCACACCTAAATCTGCAGCCATTTTATTAAAAATATACGCCCGACCATCGCCCACCATGACCAAATGTGTGTTCGATTTCACGGCCTGAGGCAGAGCTGCAATCGCTCTAATCGCCCTATCCAAGCCCTTACGCTCAAAACCAGAGCCCACCATGAGCAATACTTTATCGCTATCAGCTAAGCCAAAAATCCCTCGCAGATATTGGCGCATCTCAGTGCGATTTTGCAAGGCCATACGCTTGGCTGAAAGATAGGGCGGCAAAAGATGAAAACGATTATCTGCCGTGCCATAACAATCCTGAAAATCATCTTTGCCATTGGGCGTTAGCAGCAAAATCTCGCAATGGCTCTCTTGCCCAAACACGGCTTTTTCAAAACCTGCAAAGCTACGATAACGTCCTAATAGTCGATAAAAAAAACTACGCGACTGGCGCGCCCTCGCCTCAAAACATGGGTCTGCTGCAAAATACACATCTAAATTTGGTACGCGATTGAAGCCTACGACCAAATCAAAATTTATTTTTACGATTTCCGCATGTGCTTTTGCAAAAAAATCTTCATATCGCTGATGATTTAAAAAACCGCGCCCAGGTAGCAAATGGGTGTTGATGCCTTCACCTGCCGCATCCCCTTCCCACTTCATGGTAAAAATATCTACCTGATGACCTAACACCACCAGTTCTCGGGCCATGCGCAACATGTCTCGCTGCACACCACCAAAGGGGAAATACTTAAAAATAATAAAAGCGAATTTCAAATCGCGGCAACCACTTTGCAATAAAGTGATAATTGTATGCGAAAATAGCGCCCATGCCGCGACTACTGATTGTTAAAACCTCATCTTTGGGTGATGTCATCCATAATCTACCCATTCTTGCTGACATTCGCACCCACTTTCCAAACATCAAAATTGATTGGGTGGTTGAAGAAAGCTTTGCTGAGATTCCGCGCTTGCACCCAGCCGTTGACCAAGTTTTCACGGTGGCAATGCGCCGTTGGCGTAAAAATCTACTGAGCAAAAGCACTTGGAAAGAAATCGCTCAAGTAAGAAGCATACTTGCTAAGCAACATTACGACTACGTGTTAGACACGCAAGGCTTGCTCAAAAGTGCGATTATTAGCCGCTGGGCTAAGGGCGTTAGACATGGACAAGACGCATCGTCTGCGCGTGAACCGCTAGCAGCGCGCTTTTACCAGCAAACACATTTTGTGGCAAAAAACCAACATGCTGTCACGCGCAATCGCCAGCTAGCCGCACTAGCTGTAGGATACCCATCACCAAATACACTGCCAGACTATGGCATAAAGGCAATCCCTAATGCATCAGAGATTACATTTGGTCAAAATTATGTCATTGCCTTGCACGGCACTAGCCGCGACAGCAAACTGTGGCCAACAGAGCAATGGATAGACTTAGGCAAACGCTTAAACTCGCAGCATTTATTACTAGCTCTGCCATGGGGCAACGCTACTGAAAAAGCACGTGCCGAGTTAATAGCATCAAAACTCAACAATGCCCTTGTACTGCCCAAGCTCGGCATTGCAAAAATCGCAGAGATTATTGCAGGTGCAAAAGCCGCTGTTGGTGTTGACACAGGTCTCGTACACCTTGCTGTTGCGCTCAAAAAACCAACTGTAGCCATCTACACCGATACCAACCCAGATTTAACAGGGGTTCTAGCAGGTGAAAATACACTAGCGATTAATCTAGGGAATATGAGAAAAACTCCTAGTGTTGATGAAGTCTATGAAAATCTTGCTAAAATGCTAAGTTAAAATTCACTAACCACATAAGCAACAATCATTCACACCACACGTGCTAACGATGTTAACCATTTACAATCACATCATGCAGTTTCATGAAAATCCCAAGCTTATTGCCCTTTGGTGTCAATCTCTTAGTCGATTTTTAACATGGTTCAACCCTAGCAAAAGACGCTTAATACTCAGTATAGCCGCAGTTTACCTTGCCATTAAAACACCTCTAAAACACATGCACAAAGCTGGTGATTTAGGCGCACCTACCGAGTGGGTCGGCATGAGCATTGTTATCATTGCATTATTCGGCATTGTTTGGCTCACTTATTACGCAGCAAGCCAATACGCAAAACTGCCTAAGCTCATCAAACACAATCCTCAACTCAGCTTACACACCATCTACTGGCTTTTACTTAGCATTGTTTGGCTCACCAGCGCCAGCCATAGCCTGTTACACACTATATTGTTTGGCATTGCGATTTGCATGCCCTACCTAATTTGGCGCTGCGGCTACATTTTACTCTCTGGTCAACATGGGCGCGCAGCAAAATCTAAACTAAGCGACCACTTCATCACCGTGTGGCCAGCTTACGGCGGCTCAAATACACCTTACGGCAAAGGTTTAGATTTTCTGTCTAAATTTGAAGCTAAAAATGAAGAAGAGCTTGCAAAATCTCAGCTCGCTGGATTAAAACTCATACTACTAGCGACTCTCTGGCGCATCGTCATGCAAACAATGGAAACTTTCGTTTACGGGAATGACGAGCTACTCACCAGACAAATAACAGGGGACACTATTGGCATCCCAAGGCTCAGCACCCTAGTTGAGCATGGCGCAAATGGACAATGGCTCAACTCTTGGCTTAGCATTTACTGCGAGCTGATCTGGCAAGTACTGAACCACGCCATCAAAGGCCTAGTCATTATTGCCATATTACGTATTTTTGGCTTCAACGTATTTCGCAACACCTACAAGCCATTGCTTGCCGAGTCAGTAGTAGAGTTTTGGAATCGCTACTATTACTATTTCAAAGAGTTACTAGCGACATTTTTCTTTTTACCCACGTTCATGCAGCTAGGTAAAAAATTAGTGGCTTACCCCAAAATCAGGCTACTTGCCGCTGTATTTGCAGCAGCTTTTATTGGCAATATGTACTATCATATTATAAAAGAAGCGATTCCAATGGCTGATGGTAACATTTACGATGTGATTTACTCACTTCGCTCCCGCTTTTTTTACTGCTTACTCCTAGCCTCTGGCATCTATTTTTCCATGCTACGCGAACAAGCACGTGCTGGAAAATCGCTATCTAACACACTCCCTGCTAGAATACTAAGAATGGCTGGTGTTTGGACGTTTTTTAGCCTGATATTTATCTGGAATGTAGAAGCTGATGCGTCATTTTCAGCGCGCACTCACTTCTTTTTAGGGTTATTTGGTTTAAGTTAAAAGATTGAAAGTCACTTTATAAAATGTTTGTTGATTTAAATGTAGGTAAAATTAGCGAGCCCATCAGCGGACGCTCTTGGGGAAAACCCGAAATTGCAAGCCAAATCGCGAGACGCATTGCTCGCTTTCAGCGACAAGGCTTACAATCGGGTGACCGCGTATTTTTACCTTTTGGTAATCGCCTAGAGTTTTTTGCAGAGCTACTCGCCATCTGGCGCTTGGGCGCTTGCGCAGTACCCATTGACGCACGCCTCACTGCATTTGAAATCACCACACTTGTAGGTGCAGCGAAACCCAAATTAGCCGTTGTCGATGACGACACAGACACCACAGTTAGCGAAGCGCTCGCCAGCTTAAGCGTCACTGTGATTAACACCTTAGATACTGGCACAGAAGAAGCAATGGCCAGCCTAAGCAAACTAGATGATGATGCGCTTATTTTATTTACATCTGGTTCTACTGGCACACCAAAAGGGGTGCTTCATACGCACCGCTCACTGCGCACACGCTGGATTACCTTACGTGAACAACT
Organism: uncultured Methylophilaceae bacterium; assembly: GCA_964484985.1. GTDB lineage: Bacteria > Pseudomonadota > Gammaproteobacteria > Burkholderiales > Methylophilaceae > CAZAHP01. The sequence continues at coordinate 4,060 of CAZAHP010000005.1, read as the reverse complement.
AGGCACCGAGGCCTTTGCTCGTACTCTTTGCATGTTACCGACACACTTTGGTCACGGCCTTATTTGCAACTGCTTATTTCCATGGCTTTCAGGCCAAGACTTATATATTACGCCACCATTTAGACCTGACATTCTCATGCGTCTTGGCACACTCATAGACGAGCATGGCATTACCTTCATGTCATCTGTGCCCTCTATCTGGCGCGTAGCGCTCAAAATGTCGCGTCCACCGCAAGCTGGCAGCTTAAAACGTGTGCATTGTGGCTCTGCCCCGCTTTCAGCTCATGTGTGGGAAGAAATCCGCAAATGGACAGGTACTCGCCAAGTGTGTAACGCTTATGGCATTACAGAAACAGGTAGCTGGGTAGCTGGCTTAAGCGACGCAGACACGCCAGCTGAAGATGGCCTTATCGGCGAAGGATGGGGCGCCGTCATAAAAGTACTTCGCACCTCTGAAACCGCGCACGGCATTAGTGCTGCAGATGAATGTGCTGTTGGCGAATCAGGCTTTGTATGGCTCAATACACCTGCATTAATGAAAGGCTACTTTCAACGCGACGACCTCACTCAACTCGCCGTATCTGACGGCTGGTTCTTCACTGGTGATATAGGCTTGATAAACGAACAAGGCAAGCTTGTGCTACGTGGTAGAGAGCGTGATGAAATCAACAAAGGCGGCATGAAAATCTATCCCGCTGACGTAGATGCAGTTGTTGAACGATTTGAGTTTGCCAGTGACGTGTGTACGTTTGCACTTGATGATGCCGTGTATGGTCAAACTGTGGCGATGGCGGTTGTGCTCAACAAACAAGATGATGCCACCATCAGAGCACTCAACACTTGGATGAAAGCCCATCTAGCCGAGCCTAAAATGCCAGGACGCTGGTGGATAGTTGAAGCAATTCCACGCACATCACGCGGCAAAATCAACCGTGACGCGGTAAAAGCAGCTTGTATTGATTTACCCTCTTTAGACTTAGTGCGGATTTTAAACGAGACTAATTAAAAGATGAGTAACAACGAGCAAACACTAGCGGCGTTAAAACAGTTTTTACGCACCATACAAAAGCCCAGCAAATCAATAGACAACGTGGCAGTTGATGAAAACCTAGTAAAATCCGGCCTAATCGACTCACTTGCCATCGTGCAAATCGTTGTTTATTTAGAGCAAACCTATGGCATTGATTTCGCCAGCATAGGTTTTGACCCAGACCGCTTCAGCTCCATGCAAAGCATACTAGAACTTATAGAGGAGACTCGTGCATGAGCGCAAACAATATCAGCCATGGCCAACGTCTAAAAACCGCCATCGCCAATAACAAACTTACGCCATTTATAGGTGTTTACGATGTTTTTTCAGCCTCAATGGCAGGCCGCCATTTTGACAGCTTATTTGTGAGTGGATTTGGCTTTGCCGCTAGCCACTACGGCCTACCCGACATCGGCTTTATCACTTGGACAGACATTGTCGCCTTCGTGCAAAGAATACGTACTGTATTGCCTACACACAATCTACTGGTAGACATCGACGATGGCTATTGCGACCCTGAAGTCGCTTGCCATGTAGTTTCAGTGCTTGAAGCCGCAGGCGCATCAGGCGTCGTGTTAGAAGACCAAAAGCGCCCTAGACGCTGCGGCCACTTTGAAGGCAAGCAAATTATGGAGCTGGACGAATACATCGCCAAGCTCAAAGCGGTGCTGGCAACCCGTCGTGATATGGTGGTCATTGCGCGCACAGACTCATCTGACCCTGATGACATCGTAAAACGTATAGAAGCCTTTGCAGAAGCTGGCGCAGATGCAGTGCTAGTTGATGGCTTAAAAAGTTTAGATACCGTTCGTGAGCTTTCTAAACGGGTAAATAAGCCCTTCTGCTTTAACCAAATCGCAGGTGGAAAATCGCCCGTTTGCACGCAAACCGAGTTAAGTGATGCAGGCATCTCACTCGTCATCTACAGCACCCCCTGCTTATTCTCTGCCCAATCGGCCATAGAAAATGCCATGCTAACGCTTAAAGCTGAAGACGGCTCACTCGCAAGCAGCAAAATTGGCGTAAAAGACTGCACCGCTGTTCTCAACGACAACCTCGTGCGCAGAGACACTAGGCCTTAACGCCAGATTTTTTAAACCGAAAATCTGGTTTAATTTCTACAGAAAACTCTTGTAAAACTCGGCAACACGCTCGGCTTGCGCGCGTGATGTCCAGTTTTTACGCACATAAGCTAAGCCTGCCTCGCCTAAGGTTTTTGCCCTAGCTGTATCATCAATTAAGCTGTGTACTTTTGTTGCAAATTGCAGCTCATCTTCTGGCGCAATCAAAGCGCCTTGGCCTTCAACTAAAAT
>CAZAHP010000005.1:0-1617 GCA_964484985.1 uncultured Methylophilaceae bacterium | reverse complement strand
ACAATGGCATCTACCGCATTACATTGGCGACGCGAAATTTTACGCGCTATCCACTTAGCCGCAGCCTTAGGAATCCACGGCAAATAATGATGTAAATAATCTTCAAAAAAGGTATGGTAAGTTTCAAGCACAGGCACATCTAGCAAATCCGCTAGCTTTAAACCTAGATAATGTGCCACAAACGGGGTGTGAATATGAATCAAATCATAACCCTCACGACGCAGCTCACCTAACTGGTCAAGGGCAGCGCCGTAGCGCATCAGCTTATCTTCAGGGTCAAAGTAAATACTGCGTGCGGGAATACGTCTAATCCAAGCCTCATCTTCAGTCGCAATGCCATAATCTGGCGCAATGAGATGCACAGTGTGCCCCAAAGCCTGCAACTCACCAGCAAAGGTTTTAATAGAGGTTGAAACCCCATTTACACGGGGAAAGTAAACATCAGAGATAAATAGAATTTTCACAATTAGCCAATCTGCATGCACTACACTTGTAGCGCTTTACAGAGATGCTAATGGTCTATTGTGACAGTAAGGTGTCATTTTTATGACGCGCAGATGATTCATGTTAAAGAAATAGTAAGTGCATGACTCTTATTACACACTCAAATTTCTAGGCCAGTAACACCAGCGCCCATACCACAGTTAAATTCGCCAAACTCAGCAACACTGCAGCGCTACCTATATCTTTAGCACGCTTAGCTAAATGATGGTTCTCTAATGAAATGCGGTCTACAGTCGCCTCAATCGCTGAGTTTAACAATTCAACAATTACCACCAAAACAACACAAGCAATCATCACCGCTTTATCCAAACCCGTATGCCCCAAATACAAAGCAAGAGGAATCAATACAACAGACATGAGCACTTCCATGCGCACGGCATCTTCATTTTGGTAGGCCGCTTTAAAGCCATCCATTGAATAGCCAAACGCGTTGATTAAACGACGTAAACCTGTTTTACCTTTAAAAGGACTTTCAGCTTGCTTGCTATCCATACTTTTCCAAACCACACACAAAATTAAAGATTGCGCAGTATAGCAAATAGACACTCAAGGGTCACCCTGAACCTCCCTATTTAAGGGTTACTTATGAAAAGAATACGGTCTAGTCTGTGCTGACTTGAGGATAAATACCTGCCCAAAGAAGCTTAATTTAAACACGATTTATTTGCCACTCGGTAGCGCCCACTCAATCGTCAGGCCTGCTTCTTTCGCTATTTTTTCCATTAAGGGAATTGCGCTATCTAACTCATATAAAAATGAGGTGGCAGTCTCTTGGTGAAAACCCAGCACCATATGGTTTTTTTGGTGTGCGATTAGCTGTTTAAACAAAGTTAAGATTTGTGCAGTGCTGGTGTAATCTGCTAGGCTTGCGTTATTTGGATATTCCATCAAACCATCCGCAAGTAAATATGGCTGGTCTAGCGGTGAACTATTGGGATGCAATGCGCTAACCATAGTCACCAAGCCGCTATCGGCAGCCCAACGCGTTTTAAGTAAATTGGCATCGGTTTTTGAGGTATCAACGGTGTATCTGTTGCTCACCAATGCGGTGGTAAGTTTTGGCCCGAGCTGCCATCCACCCGCCCTAAAACTGGTGGGGCGTTTAAAGCCTTG
>CAZAHP010000004.1:40181-42606 GCA_964484985.1 uncultured Methylophilaceae bacterium | reverse complement strand
CCCATATTTCCGTGGCTGGGCGTGGTGTTGCTAGGTGTATTTTTAGGCCAACGCATGATGGCATCACCCCAACTCAAAAACCTAGCCGCTAGCAAGCCAACTGGCGTTAAAGTTCTATTGGCTTGGATGGGTCAAAGAAGTTTGTTGATTTATATGCTACATCAACCTATATTAATGGGATTGTTGTGGATTTTTTTACATTACGGTGCTTCTATAAATTGAAGTTACTATGCAAGGCAAGGCGCGATTAAAAAATTTAGACGTAGCACATACATGATATGTAAGGATAAATTTTTATGAGCAACGCCGCATGGCGACGTAAATTCAATTTACAGAAGTGCCTATTAGGCAAAGCTACGTGATATGGCACAAATTAAGCTCACCAACCCATTACATAATGCATTGATTACAGTGCTTAACTACACGATGGTAGTTGCATTTGCAGCAACACTTGCCTATTGGGTATGGGTGTTTTTAAAACCAAGCCCAATAGCAGACATCCCACCAAGCGCCCCTGTAGCCCAAACGATAGTCCCTACCATTTTGGCGGCACACTGGTTTAGCAGCAACAACAGCGCGTCAATTCAAGCTATTGTGCAAAATACCAACATGAAACTGGTAGGTGTTTTCAGCTCAACATCTAAACGCCCAGGTTTTGCAATTTTTCAATTAGAAGGTGGCAAGCAACAACATGCTGTAGTGAACCATGAGATAGTGCCTGGCGTTCAGCTAGTTGCTGTAAAACGAAATAGTGTCACCATCGAACAAAATGGCGTGCGAAGCGATATTGAGTTTATCAATGCAGCTAACACTCAAAATACCATCCAGGCCATGTCAAATAACAACAACGCCCCTGCGACACCAGCCCCTCAAATCAACACACCAGCTCCGGCCGCTGCACCAGCACCTAACGAACCTGAAAAGCCGTTTAATATTCAAGAGCTCATCAAACAAAGACAAATTGGCAAATAGGCAGCGCTTATTTAATTAGCTGATTCATCTCAATAATCGGTAGCAGTATCGCCAGCACGATGGCTAGCACCATGCCACCCATGGCTAAAATGAGCAAGGGTTCAAGCAATGCGGTAAGCACTGAAATGCGGTTATCCATTTCACGTGATTGCTGTGCTGCTGCACTTTCTAACATTTGGTCTAAACGACCTGTCGCTTCTGCACTCGCAATCAGGTGAATCAAAATAGGCGGAAAAAGTTGGCGCGACTTTAAAGCACGGCTTAAAGGTGTACCGTCCCTCACTAAATCAATGGCTTCATCTACAGCACTGCGCATAGGCATATTGCTTATAATTTTTGCGGCAGCTTTTAATGCTCCAATAATCGGCACACCACTGCCCACCAATATCGCTAAAGTACTCGCCAACCTAGCCGTATTTAAACCGCGAATTAAAGGCCCAACTAATGGCAACTTAAGTAGGGTTTCATGCCATTGGTATCGAATAGCATCATCTTTGAGCGCTTTACGCGCAGCAAATATTGCTAAGACAATTAACACTAATAAGTAAGGCCAACTGACTCGTAAAAAGTCACTTAGCCCTATTAAGGCGCGTGTCAGCAAAGGTAAAACTTGTCTTGATTGCTCAAAGGCACTCACTACTTGCGGCACCACATAGATGAGTAAACCACTTATCACCAGCACAGCCACCACCGTCACTAATGCAGGGTAGATAAAGGCCATCATCACCTTTTGCTTTAAAACATTACGCGACTCGGTATATTCAGCCAAACGCAGCATGACTTTAGCTAACTCGCCTGATTCTTCACCCGCGAATACAATTGCACGGTAAATGTCTGGAAAGATTTTTGGATATTTAGCAAAAGCACGTGACAAGGTACTTCCTGCCATCACCTCTGCGCGCACACCTTGCATCACCTCTTTGGTGTAATCGCTCTCGGTTTGCTCAACAATTGCGCTAATCACTTGGTCAACCGTCAAACCAGCGGTTAAAAGGGTAGAAATTTGACGCGTCACCAAGCACAACTCTGCTGAGGTGAATCGTTTTCTATCAAACAATGAATAAGCACCCTCATCCGCCGACTCATCCGCCAAAGCCTCTACTTTAAGTGGCGTAAGCTGCATATCTCTTAAGCGGCTACGTGCTAGGCGCACAGTATCAGCTTCAACAGTGCCTTTGCTTACCTTGCCCGCTCCATCTAAGGCCTCGAATTTAAATACTGCCATAAGATAATGCGCCTATTAGTCTCTAGTCACAGATAGCAATTCTTCTAGCGAGGTTGTGCCATCAAGCACCCAACGCATACCATCATCACGCAAGTCTTGCATACCCTGCGCGATTGCATGCTGGCGCAGCACCTGCTCTGATGAGCGGTCATGCACATAACGGCGCAAAGTATCGTCCATTACTAACAACTCATAAATACCAGTACGTCCACTATAGCCAGTACCATG
>CAZAHP010000004.1:16754-40081 GCA_964484985.1 uncultured Methylophilaceae bacterium | reverse complement strand
GCCTGCACAGCAATCTGCGCGGTTTCCACATCACGAATTTCACCTATCATAATCACATCAGGGTCTTGGCGCAAAATCGAGCGCAAGGCTTTTGCGAAGTTCATATCAATACGGTTATTCACTTGCGTTTGTGCAATTTGCGGTAAATCATACTCAATCGGGTCTTCTACCGTCATGATATTGAGCTTGCTCGCATCCACCCTAGACAAAGCTGAATACAGCGTCGTTGTTTTACCTGAACCAGTAGGCCCCGTTACCAGGATAATACCGTGCGGTTGATGGATTAGATAATCAACATCATTCAAGGTGCTAGCACTCATGCCTAAGCTAGAAAGATTCATACGGCTGCTATCTTTTTCTAGTATACGCAGCACAGCTCGCTCACCATGCCCTGTTGGCAAGGTCGAAACCCTCACATCCACAGCTTTACCTGCAATTCTTAAGGTAATCCGTCCATCTTGCGGTAGGCGCTTCTCAGCAATATCAAGCTGCGCCATCACTTTTAAACGTGAGACCATGGCCGCATGCAAGCCCCTGTGCGGCTCAACGATATTGCGCATTGCACCATCGATACGAAAACGCACCACTGAACGATTTTCATAAGGTTCAATATGAACATCAGAAGCATTCGTGCTAAGCGCCTGAGTTAATATCGCATTAATCATACGTATGACTGGCGCACCATCATCTGCCTCCAGCAAATCCTCAACTTCTGGCAGCTCTTGCAGCAGCTTAGAAAGGTCCATATCCCCTTCAATATCATTCGCAAGCCCAGCAGCACCTGTATCGCTTGAGTAACAGTCTGTGAGCAGTTTCTCAAAAGTTTCTTGGCTCACAATGCTGGCGCGCACTTTTACGCCCAATACACGCTTAACCTCAGACAAAGTCTCGGCTGCTGCACCCTCTCGCAAAGCCAGCTCTGCGAGCTCTGCGGTATAGCTAGTGAGCACTACGCCTTTAGCTTTGGCAAAGGAGTATGGAATTAATCTTAGAGGGTTCGCTAAAGTGGTTGAGGTCATTTTTTACTATATAAATTAGGGTTAAATAGCGCTGCATAAATAGTTTACAATGCATACAGGCAGTATAACTAGCTTGTTTGTAAATCCATATAGCTTACAAACTAAAAGTCATTCATAATAAGGCATTGTTTTGGCATTTTAAACATTATTGACATCATCATGTATCAATTTTATTTACGCTAAAGCTAATCAATGCATGGCTTGTATTAAAACTTAAATCGCAACTTAAAAAATTTACTGCAAAAATGAAACCAACTTACGCTAAATTAATATCAAAATTCACTGTTATTTGTATGTTACTGGCTTGCATCCCTGCTTATGCACTTGATGAAGAAAAAGTTTCACTCAATTTTGTGAATGCTGATATTGAATCTGTGATTAAAGCCATTGGTCAAATTACTGGTCGAAACTTCATTATTGACCCTAGAGTAAAAGGTACAGTTAACATTGCATCTGCCTCGCCAATTGCGCCAGCCATGGCTTATCAAGTTTTATTGTCTGCACTCAGAACCCAAGGCTTCACAGCAAGTGAGGGTAATGGCATTACCACCATTCTGCCCGAAGCCGACGCAAAATTACGTTACATCAACACAGTCACTGGCAATAGCAAAGTGAGTGGTGATCAAATCATCACTCAGGTATTTGTCATCAAATATGAGTCTGCCAACTTAATGGTGCCGATTATTAAGCCATTAATATCGCCAAACAGCCTAATCAACGCATACCAAAATAACAATCTATTAATAATTACAGATTACGCTGAGAACCTAAGAAAAGTAGCAAAACTCATCAGCACCATCGACCAGCCAAGCACCGTAGAAAATGAGATTGTTAAAATCAAATATGCAAATGCGGTTGAGCTTGCGCAATTAATATCAAAACTTGTAGACACAAACCCTAGTGCTGAAGCCACAAGAAAAATGATAGTGGCTGCCGACCCTAGATCTAACAGCATTATTCTAAGAGGTGATAGCGCAGGCCAAGTCTCACGCGCGAAAAACTTAATAGAACAGCTGGATGTAGTAACCACTACTGGCAACAGCATACATGTAGTTTACCTACGTAACGCTGATGCAAGAAAGCTGGCAACCACACTGCAATCACTGTCTTCGAACGGATTAGACAACCTTAATTTAGCCAATGATAGCCAGTCTAGCAAATCAACATCGACCACACCTACGGCCCAAACTCCTTCACCTACCAATAGTACAAGCGCATCACCATTCACACCTAACAACAATGCGAACAGCACTAGCAACAGCATGATTCAAGCAGACACCGCAACAAACTCTCTGATTATCACTGCTTCTGACCAAGTGTTTAACATGCTACGCGGTGTGATTGACAAATTAGACGTTCGCCGCGCTCAGCTTTATATTGAAGCGCTAGTGGCTGAAGTTTCTACTGACAAAACATCAGAGTTTGGTATTCAATGGCAAGACATTCAAAATCTAGACAATGGCAACGGCAATTCCGTTTCAGCCTTTGGCGGTACAAAATTCGGCACTAATGGCGCAAGCATTAACAGTGTAGCCCAAAGTGTAGGGGCCGCTAGCAATGGTCTAAACATAGGGATACTCAAAGGTCAAATCAGTGTGCCAGGCTTAGGCACTATTACTAACTTAGGTTTTTTGGCACATGCATTAGAGTCTGACGCCAATGCCAATATTTTATCTAAACCTAACCTACTCACTTTAGATAATGAAGAGGCGAAAATAGTGATTGGTCAGAATGTGCCCTTTATTACAGGCCAATACGCGCAAACTGGAGGGGCTAATAGCGTTTCACCATTCCAAACGATTGAGCGCAAAGATGTAGGTTTAACCTTAAAAGTAAAACCCCAAATTTCAGAGTCTGACACCATCAAATTACAAATTTACCAAGAAGTATCCAGTGTCTCAGATAGTGCAAACTCAGCTGGCATTACCACCAACAAACGCTCGATCGAAACCTCAGTCATGGTCGATGACGGCAGCATTATTGTATTGGGCGGCTTAATAGAAGACCGTGTCACCCAGACCATAGATAAAGTACCACTACTTGGTGACATCCCGCTACTAGGCAATCTATTTAAAACACAGGGTCGTGGCCACAAAAAAACCAACCTCATGGTCTTCTTGCGCCCTTATGTGATGCGCGATGCTGATGCAAGCAATGCCATCACCAACGATCGTTACCAATACATACGCAATCAAGAAGAGCTAGTATCACCAAAAGAGCACTGGGCACTACCCACTCTTCCTGAGGTAAAAATGCCCAATATTGAAGAAAAGCTTTATAGCAAACCGCTTTTTGAGAAGTCATTGCCCACAGAGCCAGCAGAATCTGCAGAAGCCAAATAATCAATTTTTAGTAGTGAAATGCAAAACTCTCTGAACCAAATCAAACCGAAAAAAATAGCCGCAATTGCATTAGCAATTGCCCTAGCAGGGCTTGCTTATTATCAATACCAAGCTTACGACACAGAAAGAAAACTGGATATTGAACGTAAAGAAATCAGCCAACGACTGCGTGAACAGGGTAGGATGCTAGCTGAGGAAGCTAGAAAGCACCCTATAAAAATCCAACATGACCCCTTAACTCAAGATGGCAACCCCTTTGGCACCCCGCCCTCTGACGCAGAAGAAATGGCACAAATCAAGCTCTGGCATCAATCACCACCTGAGCAACGAAAAAAACTCATGCCCTCCACTGATAAGGCGACAAACCCAATTCCCAGCCAAGAATCTATTTCAGACAGCACTCAAAAAAGTGATGAGGAAGACGTTACAAGTACTATAGATCAACAAACATTGCTAACCGTGCAAATGCAGGCTTTGGCTGCTAAAAGCAAAAAAAATAGCACAAGCAATAAATAACTAAGCGATGCACTTTTTTACTCCGCACCCTGATTTCTCAGCGCGGCCTCTAGCATTAAAATGCGCTGCTCTTCTTGCTCGCCATGCGCAAGTGACCTTGCTTGGGCGATGGAGAGGCTCGCTGCGAGCGCTCTGCCCATTAGTAAATGATAATATGCATCTGCAATCCACACATCTGCATTACGTGAAAAATGAGCTCTCAACCAAGTGAGGTTTGATACTGCCTCCTCCGAGCGCTCTTGATATCGCCCCGTATCTAATAAGTACTCTACGCGACGCAACATCATCAATGCTTGTGGCCCGGCCTTACGAGCATCCCAATACACAGCATCATATTCACTAGGCGCTAGCGGCGGAGCACCAAGTGCCCGATTCCAATGCACCAGAGACTCATACAACTGCACACGAGCTCTAAAGTCCAGAGGGTTTAAGCGATGTGCCTCAGCATTAAATTCAAATGCAGTTTGAGGGTCAACATAATAAACCTCAGCCATTTTTCGATAGGCTTTTTGTGAGGCATCTACACGATACGCTGAAAAAACCAAGCCAACTGTAGCTATCAAAAGCAACACTAAAATCAATGCACATATCCACTGCTGCTGTATACGGTAAACTTTAGCTAAATTGCAACTACTCGCAAAAAAACCAAACGCAATCACAGTGAGCAAGGCCGTAGCAGGGTTTTGCAAGGGATACTCTAATACGGCATTGGTAGCAACAAATAACAAAACGCACAATACAACCCATACACCGTGCCGTTCAATTAAGGCCTCTTGGGCATTAAAGGCCTTACATACCACAAGTACTGGAATTGAAAATAGTACTAAGCCGACAATACCAAAGCCACTTAAAAACTCTAAATACTCGTTATGTGCGGCTTTAGCGATACCAAATTTATCAATTGAAAAATCAAGCTGCGGAAAGTATTGAAAATGCAGTTCCTGATAACTAGGGAAGAGATAAGAAAAACTACCGACTCCATTACCCAAAATAGGCGCGTGCCACCACATTTGTAGGGTGTTAAAGTTAAGAGCCGCTCTAGACAATAATGAAGCTTTATAGCCATTATCAACACCCCAATTCATATAGATTAAAACACTCAAGCCTATTAGCAATAGAGACACTATCAGCGCTGTATATAGGCGAGATACACGCCAAAACAGCAATCCAGCCAAGACAATAAATGCTGATGGCAATACAAAAAACTCTAACTTACTTGGGTTTTGCACCAGCAAATGAAAAAGTACCAAAGAGAGTAAAACAATAGCAAAAAAACTCAGCAGATATTTAACAGACGAGCTTATTTTAAGCTTAAAAGAGATGGCGATAAGGCCAGCTAAAAATGGCAAGGCTAATAACAAAAACTCTGTAAAAAAGTTTTCATTATAAAAACCTCCCCATCGTTCAGGGTGAAAGTAGTGTGTAGCGAGCCCCACGGCTGTAGCAGCACTCACGGATAGCAGAATCGCCAAATACTGGTCACTAGCGTACTGCTTGGGCTCCGTATTTTTAACCTTAACCAATACCGTCAACAACATAAGCCAGTTAATCAACGCTAGCAAGCCACTATAACAATCTGGTGTCCACATCAAAGAAAGCGCAACATACGCTGTAAACACCAGCATACCAATATCAACCAGATCAAAGCTAATGCTCGCTTTTTGAGACATTAATTTACGCACTAAATTAAGGGCATAGCCACCGATTAGGAATGCTGAGAGAAAAGCGATACATAGCCACTTGAATGTGTCTGGAATAAAATAAGAAGGATGGTATGCCGCCAAAGAGATAAATATCATCCCACCAAATAAAACGCAGCTAATATTTTGTTTACTGTAGATTTTGAGGCTCATGCTAACCATCGCTCTTGAGTTTAATTTATTAGACTTAAAACAAAAACATATTAAAACATTATGTTGAAGATAAGGAAAAATCAATAAAAAAGGGCTTCATAAAGAAGCCCTTTTATTACACTAAGATACACTCAAGATCTAAAAACCTAAGGCCTTTAATTGAGTAATCAAGTCTTCTTCAGAAAGCGTACCAGCATCAACTTGTGCAAACAAGTTTTCTACTAGCTGATCAAGCGGTATAGAAGGAATCACCTTGCCACCACCGCCGCCACCGCCGCAGGCCACTAGAGCCGAGCCAAGCGCGGCAATGATAGCAATACGCTTAAGCATGTGCACATTGCCCACTGCAAATAATGTTTTCATATTAAACTCCATTCAAAAGGTGATTAATTGCTTACATTACCTGGAAGAGGATTAATCTTATTCAAGCAACCTGCAGTATGACCAAAACCACTTGTACTTAGGCCAACACCACCAGAGGTATTTTCTGTAATATCAAAAATAATATTGTCATCGCTAGCACCTAAAGCACCGACAGTATTTACCCCACCTGGCACCTTAGCCGCTACAGCGCCTTGACCAGCTAATGCAGCACGCATTCTCCAAGCAATATTATGGTCAGCACATGAGGTATCACCGCTCACACCAATCGCACCAATCACTTGCTTGCTGCTGTTGTACAATGCCACACCACCACCGAATACATTGATACCACCTACACGGAAACCTACCATTGGGTCATTTGCCGTACCGAATTTAGTTGAATCACCTGCATATGCAAACAATGGATTAACAGGGTTGCTATGTTGCAAACCGTAAAGAGAACCACCTGGTTGCACAGCAGTAAATAAGTTAGCAGTTGATAAGGCTAATTTTTCATTACTAAATGCATTTGCTGTGTAAGCTTTTTGTGCAGAAATCACACGGCTACCTGGCCAAGGGTCTGTACCACCCACTTTAGCAACAGCACAAACACGACCAGCGCTATTTACCATTGTTGCCCACATAGGGAAACCTAAACCACCATTAGATGCACTATTACCGCCAGCTGTAGACACAACAGATGCTTGCAAGGCAGCTTGCAACTGTGCGAAGCTTGGTAAGCTTGCACAACCTTTATCTGTAGAAATCACTCGGTCAGCTGCAAATGCTGAAACTGACGTCGCTAACAAAGCACCTACTACTGCAAGTTGAATCTTTTTCATTAGTAATCCCCTTTATTATTAAAAATAACAACCAAATCAAGCAAAATATTAATACTAATATTAAACAAAAATCTGCTTTTCTAAGCCTTCACATCATATATAACAACGCAGAACAAATCAATACCAGAAAAAATCCAAACATTCTAGCGCTGCCTCTACAAGCTCAACTCTAAGAATCTCCCGAAAAGACGTGAATTATCCTAGTTGAAAAACAAAAAAAAAGCTATCCCCCACATGGGTGATATAGGCAAGATCATGCCTTCATATTTCTTTCAAAGTTTTAGGTATCAAATGTGTTTTTGACTCATTCAATAGTGTTTTGGAATCACTCTAAATTCCATTTCTCTAACTTAGCGGTTTTGATTGATATCAACTCCTGAGGACTAACAGAGACAACTTGTATTGATCTCTCTGCTTGTTAGTTTATGTAAATATTTGATGCTGCGCTTCGCCATGAAGTGATATAAGTTTAGAATACTAGCTATATTTCATCATGAAACCAAAACATAGCATCTGAGTCAGAGTTACAGCAACTTAGAGATCACACTCCCCTCAATTCAAACCAATGACTAATAGAGCAACACTCATCCCTGACGACTCGCCAGTTTTTCTAGCAAAACCAGCTCGAGATATGTCTGCATTTATTGAGTTTAGAATTCATCGAAACTGGGTTATTGCAATATTATTGTCTCTCTTATTGCATGCTGTTCTATTGCTATCAAATTTTCCTAAGCTATTTCCTATGGGTGAGATGCCAGCTCAAGCATCATCAACAATTACGGTAAATCTCGCACCATTCGCTGAGAATAAAGTCGCTATTAAAGATGAAGCGCCTATTATCAATGAACAGCCTGAAAAGAGTCAGGAGCAGAAAAAAATCAGCCCTAAAAAAACGCTGCCTTTAAATAAGCCTAAACCAGCTCAAATACCAGTTTTTACTCAACCATTGCCAGCAACTAGCAGCGCACCTCCGCCAGTTGCATCTTCGCCAAGCCCACCAAATCTCACATTGCCGCCACCTAAGCCTTCAACACCGACTGATACGGCGCCAATTACCGACATGATGTCTTACGTAAATGCAGCAAAAGCACGCAGACGTGCTGCGGGTGATGCTGGCCTAGAAAATGAAGCCGCAGCAGAAAGGGAGCGCGCACCAACGGCAAATGAGATAAGGTCTGCCATTATCGCGCGCAACTTAAAACCTGAAGGTCAAAACGGATTATTTAGAATTTTAAGCAAAGATGGTCAATACGCTCGATTTTCATATCGCGGCTGGACGAATGACCCGAATAACGCGCGACAAGAAATTATTGATGTTGATGCTGGTTCAGGTGGTGACGTAGAACATGCGATTATTAAACGCATGATACAAATCATCAGGCAGCATTACAAAGAAGACTTTAACTGGCACTCACAACGTTTAGACCGTGTGATTGTACTTTCTGCGCGCGTAGAAGATACAGCTGGCCTTGAGGACTTTTTAAAACGTGAGTTGTTTGGTAGCCAAGGCGCACTACCTGTTCAATATTAATCCATAAAACACTAAAAATGTCCCTGCATTAATGTGGGCTCGTTATCCATTAAAGCAATTTGTTCGCGTAACTCTAATATACGGTCTTGCCAATAGCGCTGCGTGTTAAACCAAGGAAAAGCAACTGGAAAAGCGGGGTCTTGCCAACGCCGCGCTATCCAAGCAGCATAATGAATGAGGCGCAATGTGCGCAAAGCTTCAATCAGGTAGAGCTCGTTATCATTAAACTCATAAAAACACTCATAGCCAGATAAAAAGTCATTCAGTTGCTGACGCATTTCATCGCGCTCGCCTGATAATAACATCCAAATATCTTGCATCGCAGGTCCCATGCGGCTATCGTCAAAATCCACAAAATGGGGTCCTGCATCTGTCCACAGCACATTGCCTAGATGGCAATCACCATGCAAGCGAATATAGGCGACCTGACCAGCGCGCTCGTAGCAACGAGCCACACTCTCTAAGGCCTGCTTCACTAGCCCTCGATAAACTTCTTCTAACTCATTTGGAATAAAGTGATGGTCTAGCAAAAAAGCACTTGGCTCAATACCAAAGCTTTCAATATTGAGTGTTGGTCTTTGTGTAAATGGCTGCAGTGCACCTATAGCGTGTATGCGACCAATAAAACGTCCTAGCCACTCTAACACGCCAGCACGGTCAAGCTCTGGAGCTCTACCTCCGTGTTTAGCGAATACTGAGAACTTATAATCTTGGTACTGATGCAATGTCGTTCCATGCAATTTAAGTGCAGGCACAACGGGGATTTCTGCATCAGCTAAATCTTGCACAAAATCATGCTCTTCGAGTATTGCAGCGTCTGTCCAGCGCTCTGGTCTGTAGAATTTAGCGACTATAGGCGGGGCTGAGTCTATACCGATTTGATACACTCTATTTTCGTAGCTATTGAGGGCTAACAAGCGCCCATCGCTATGTACACCTATGCTGTCTAGAGCGTCCAGCATGGTTTCAGGGCTTAGGTCTGCAAATGGAGTTGAGTTCATGCCGCTATTTTACATCTAGCAGCAAGATGAGCTGAGTATTTTAAGCAATCATTTCAAATAAGGTTTGAGTTTACGCATAATTTCTGGGGCATCTGGCTGTATATCGCTGCTGTAAACATCAATTTGTTTGCCACCTGGCAAAATCAGGTATTTATAGAAGTTCCACATGGGGGCCTGTTTGGTCGCCTCTGTGAGTTCTCTATACAAGGGATTAGCATTTGCGCCTGTGACTGAAGATTTTGCCATCATAGGAAACTTAACGGCATAGGTCATTTTGCAAAAATCACCTATCTCTTTATTACTACTGAACTCTTGCTTGAAGTCATTTGAAGGAAAGCCCAAAATAAGAAGCCCTTTGGGGTTATGGTCTTTATACATTGCCTCTAGCTTTTCAAACTGTGGGGTAAAGCCACATTTGCTCGCAGTATTGACCACTAATATTGGCTGATGCTGATGTTCACACAGATTAAACTTCTCACCTTGCAAAGTTGTAAACTGGTGGTTATATATCCCTGTGCAAGCTGCTTGTGCCATCTCACCTCCCAAGATAAGAAATGCGCCAAGCAAACCTTGTAACAAAAGCAAATAGCTATTTCTCATGATTAAAACCCTTAAAATATACCAGTTATGACTTTTATATTGATGATTGGTTCAGGCTAAAAGCCTCATATTAAAGTTTAGCCAATAATACGTAAGACTTCACAACACCCTTACCTTTCACTTCAATTTCTTGACAATCGCTAAAGTTAAATTGATTCTTCAGCAATTGATAAGTTGCCTCTGACACCAAAATAGCATTAGTTTGTGCATGGTGCTCCATTCTACTGGCTAAGTTAACTGAGTCGCCCCACAAATCGTAACTAAACTTACTACTTCCAATCACACCAGCAACGACTGGGCCACTGTTAATGCCAATACGCATATTCAGCTGAATACCCACTACCGCAGAAACTTGAGCAAGAGACTCATGCATTTCTAAAGCCATACTCGCAATCGCTCTAGCATGGTCTTCAGACTTATTTGGCAAACCACCTACAACCATATAGGCATCGCCTATGGTTTTAATTTTTTCGAGGCCATAACGCTCAGTAAGCTCATCAAATTTTGAAAATACCTGATTAAGTAAGCTTAACAAATCAACTGGCGCCATGCCTGCTGACAGTTCAGTAAAGTTAACTAAATCCGCAAACAAAATTGTCACACTTTCATAAGCATCTGCCACCATCAAATCATCTTGCTTAAGCCTTAGCGCAATTGATGCTGGCAAAATATTAAGCAACAACTTATCTGAGCGCCCCTGCTCGAATGATAGCGCCTCCAAAACGCGCTGCTTTTGTGATTGAAAATAGCGCACAACCCCATAGACGATAGTTGCCACACCCCATAGATTAATCACAAAAAACATGTTTTTTGTGTAAGCAGGAATAGGCAGGGTACTTGTTGCAAAACGCTCATCAAACAACCAAGAAACAATCACCAAACCCACAAAAAGGCTAAACCACGGTGTAGATTGCTTGGAGCGTAAAATCATGAGCGCCCCAACTGGTGAAAGTATTGCCCAAATAGCAACACCGCTAGATGCTGCAAAACCACCAATCACCCACTGCATAAAAAAAGGCATGATAAGCAGCATGAGTAACTGTATAAAAATAAAATACTCAAACTTTTGTAGTCGATAAAATACTAATAAACTAACGTAAGAAATCACAATGTAGGCATATGGAACTGCAGCCATAAAAGCATAGCCCTCGCCTAATCCAGACAAGGTGTATATCCAAAACACACAGATAAGGGTCTCTGCCACCAGCAATAGTGTGAGTATTGATCGGCCTAGTAAATCCTCATCGGTATTTTTGAAGCGACGCCAAACATAATGAGGTATCGCTATAAAAGATTTAATATGATTTTCCATTCATTTTTGATTTTATCACTTTCACTACATAGGTGTGTAACGTATAGAACAATCTCTGCGTTTACATTAAACAGCGATTTACTATTTCACCGCATAATCGATTAAAGCCATCTTTTTGAGACGCCATCATATATGCTGTCGATTCATCTTCAGAATATTGGCATTATCAGGTAAAATACCCACAAGGCGGGTCTCCTCGCATTGTAAGATAGCCAACCTGGTCAGGTGCGGAAGCAAGCAGCCACAGTTATTGAAACAAGTGCCGAGGGTCAGGCTCGCCCCCTTTCACATTAGATTTAAATAGTCTTTTACCTAAAGATTTCGTAATTGCATTTAGACTTAATCGTCGTTTTAAGCTAAAGTTAGTGTCTTAAATTTATCGCAAACTGAACACACCATGAGTTACCAAGTGCTAGCGCGCAAATGGCGTCCAAAGTCGTTTGAAACACTGATAGGCCAATCACATGTTGTCCGTGCGCTCACTCATGCGCTGGAGCAGCAACGTTTACATCACGCCTACTTATTTACAGGTACGCGCGGTGTGGGCAAAACCACCATTGCTCGCATTCTAGCTAAATCACTGAACTGCGAAACTGGCATTACCGCGCACCCTTGCGGGGTTTGCTCGGCATGTGTAGACATTGATAGAGGTCGCTTTGTCGATATGTTAGAGGTAGATGCTGCGTCGAATACGCAAGTAGATAGCATGCGCGATTTACTTGATAACGCGCAATATGCCCCTACCGTAGGCCGCTTTAAAGTCTATATCATCGACGAAGTACACATGCTGTCTAAAAGTGCGTTTAACGCCATGCTTAAAACGCTAGAAGAGCCGCCAGCCCATGTTAAATTTATTTTAGCGACTACTGACCCGCAAAAAGTACCTGTCACGGTTCTATCCCGCTGCTTACAGTTTAATTTACGCCAAATGTCGAGCACCTCAATTACGGAGCACCTGACTGCGGTGTTAGCCCAAGAAGGCATTCCTACTGAGCCAACTGCTTTGCATTTGATAGCAAGAGCAGCCGCTGGCAGTATGCGCGATGCACTTTCACTGCTTGACCAAGCCATTGCATATGGCAGCAACTCGGTTAAAGAGCTTGAAGTACGCAGCATGTTAGGCACCATAGACCAAAGCTACTTATTTGATATTTTAAATGCGTTAATTGCCACTGACGGCGCATCTTTGATGGCACAAGCGAGAGTAATGGAGCAACGTAGCCTCTCTTTTGAAGCAGCGCTCAATGATTTGGCAGCCTTACTGCACCAAATAGCAATTGCTCAAACCGTACCAAGCAGCCTAGCCACAGATTTACCAGAGCGCGTTGCGCTATTAGATTTAGCTCAAAAACTAAGCGCAGAAACGATACAACTTTACTATCAAATTGCCTTGTTAGGTAAACGCGATTTAAGCCTTGCACCAGATGAGTTTGCAGGGTTTACCATGTGTTTGCTACGCATGTTAGCTTTTTTACCAGAAGAAAAAGTGAGTGATGTGCCTAGTCGCAGTGCGCCGCCAATATCTGCAAGTAAGGCGCTTGCCAGTGCAACGCAAGCTAATGCGAGCACCAATATCGCACCCGCAACAGCCATCCCTGCAAGAGCAATTGCAGAAACTGTAACTAGCCCAATTAGCGAACCACAAACTACTCAAAGCAACCCACCAGAGACAAGCAATGAAAACACACCGGCTTCTAGCGCAAGCAAAGCATTAAATTTTGATGGTAACTGGCGTGGTTTAGTTGAAAATATCAAACTGGGCTTAGCAAGGTCGCTTGCGCTTAATTGCGAGCTCGTGCGCTTTGATGATAACAATATCTTACTAAGAGTGCCTGAGGCTCAAAAACACCTCTTAGAGGCTACTTATCAGCAGAAACTTAGCGATGCTATAGCACTCTATTTTGATAAAAAAATAAAATTACACTTTGAGGTGGGCGCTACTGACAACACACCAGCTGCACAAATATACGAAGAGAAGGCAGAGATTCAATCCAAAGCTGTTGCGGCCATTCATGAAGATGACTTTGTTAAAGCACTGATTAATGATTTTGGTGCGCAAATTATCCCTTCGAGTATAAAACCCGTTTAAAGTAATACTGTCTATTGAACTTTGATGCAAAATGAGCGGGCTTGACTATCAAGTACAAGGTAAATCGCCGAATGGGTAGTCTAGATTAATTACAATTCACTTAAATTTAGGAGAAAAAAATGATGAAAGGTGGCATGGGCAACCTGATGAAACAGGCGCAAATGATGCAAGAAAACATGAAAAAGGCACAAGCGGAGCTTGCCAATATTGATGTTGAAGGCATTGCCAGTAATGGTTTAGTCAAAATCACAATGAGCTGTAGCAATAAAATCAAGCGCGTGAATATTGACCAAAGCTTAATGTCTGACGATAAAGAAATGCTCGAAGACTTAATCGTCTTGGCACTGAATGATGCGTTTGCAAAATCAGAAGCCACTTCGCAACAACGCATGAGTGCTTTTGTTCCAGCAGGGATGAAACTCCCGTTTTAAAGAAACATGAGCCAAGCCCCATCGACTAAATCAAGCACGCCAGCGGCCTTAGACCAGCTGGTCACGGCTTTGCGCTGTTTACCTGGTGTAGGGCCAAAGTCTGCGCAGCGTATGGCCTATCACCTGCTACAACGTGATAGACAGGGCGCTAACAACTTGGCTCTCAGTTTGAATCAAGCTTTGCAAGTCATCGGGCATTGCAGTTTGTGTAACAATTTTAGTGAACAAGCCGTTTGCAGTTTATGTGCATCTGAAAGGCGTGATAACAGCCTATTATGTGTCGTTGAAATGCCTACTGACTTTATGATGCTAGAGCAAACACAGGCATTTCAGGGTTTATATTTTGTCCTCATGGGCAGATTATCACCCTTAGATGGCGTTGGTCCTAAAGAAATACATTTAGACAAGCTCATCAAACGTGCCCAAGATGGTGTAGTACAAGAAGTGATACTCGCCACCAACTATACCGTTGAAGGTGAAGCGACAGCCCATTACATTAGCGAGCTTCTACGCGCTCGCAATATCAAAGTAAGCCGCATTGCGCGTGGCTTACCCATGGGAGGTGAAATTGAGCACGTGGATAACGGCACGCTCGCGCAAGCGATGATGGAGCGCAGAAGTGTCTAAACGTGGAGTGTTTGGCAGATTAGCCTGCAAACTGAATTTACATCATTGGAATATTGAACAGCGCGGCATAGAAATCAATGGTTCAATATTCCCAGTTCGTTTTAGAAGCTGTGTGCGCTGCCAATTACTTCAACAAGAAGCATTCACCAAAAATAAAGAGGATGTCGTTTGGGTAACATTACAAGAGACAGATAGCTAAGCGATTAAATCCAACAACTCAATCGCCTTATCCACCTTAAAATCTGCCCCCCATTCGTGCGGGTTATCGCTACTATCTATATAACCATACATAGCAATCACAGTGCGCATACCAGCAGCTCTACCCGCTTGTATATCACGCTCCGCATCACCTACATATAAGCAACCCTCTGGTTTCACATTCACTTGCTGACATGCCAAAAACAAAGTATCAGGCGCAGGCTTTGGACGCGGCGCATCATCACCACATACTAAACATGCCATGCGTGTATCAAGATGAATTGCCTTTAACAAGGGTGCAGAAAAACGACGCGGCTTATTTGTCACCACCCCCCAAGCTATTCCACGCGCTTCTATACCTGACAATAAAGCCTCAACACCATCAAAAAGTACAGGAGACCTAGTAAAGACCTCATCATACAAATCTAAGTACTGTACACGCATGCCCTCAAACTCTGGATGCTCTGGCGTCAAGCCAAAGCCTAGACCCAACAAGCCTTTGGAGCCATGTGATGCAAAAGGACGTATTTCTGCCAATGGCATTTCTGGCAAACCATGTAATGCACGTTGCATATTTAAGGCCAAGCCTAAGTCTGGCGCGGTATCCACCAATGTGCCATCTAAATCAAAAAGTACCATTTATGCTTTAACCGTATGTAAAATATAATTGACCGAAACATCTTGGTCTAAGTAATAACGCTTGGTGAGTGGGTTGTAACTCATACCCTTGGTGCCTTGCACTGTTAAATCAGCTGAGCGTGCCCAAGCCACCAACTCTGAAGGCTTAATAAACTTAGCATAGTCATGCGTGCCGCGTGGTAGCATATTCAACACATATTCCGCCCCTAGCACTGCAAAAAGATACGCTTTAGGGTTACGATTTATCGTTGAGAAAAATACCGAGCCACCAGGTTTCACCAACTTAGCACAAGCGCTCACTATGGCATCTGGGTCTGGCACATGCTCCAACATTTCCATGCAAGTCACCACATCAAATTGCGCAGGCATTTCTTCGGCTAAGGCTTCCACCGCGATGTAGCGATAATCAACTTCTGCACCACTTTCTAGCAAATGTAGCTGCGCAACCTTTAAAGCTTTTTCACCTAAATCTATGCCAGTGACATGCGCACCCTTTTGCGCCATAGACTCAGACAAAATACCGCCACCACAGCCAACATCCAACACTCGCTTGCCGTTTAAGCCAACGAGGCTATCTATGTAATTAAGTCTAAGTGGATTAATATCATGCAAGGGCTTAAATTCACTGGTTTTATCCCACCAGCGATGTGCGAGCTCTGCAAATTTTTGCAGCTCAGCGGGGTCAGCATTTACACTTTGTGTTGTTTCAGTTTGGTATACCATAAGGCTATAATTTCCTTTAATTCTGTAGGCTCTATATTGGCATAGACCCCTTTTTGGCCTTCAAGTTTTTGGTAGCGCAAATCTCCCGCCACCCAAGTATGCGTCACATGCTCCCGCCCAGCAACATACACCAAATGCGAAACAGGGTCATAACAGGGAGAGGTCTCAATATCAGAGATTCTAACTGCCGTTAAATCTGCTTGCTTACCTAACTCTATTGAGCCTATTTTATCATCTAAGCCCAATGCGCGCGCTGCATTAATAGTTGCCATCGCTAATGCTTGCTCAGCAGGCAAACTGGCAGCATCTCCACTCACACCTTTCGCCAACAAGGCAGCTAAACGCATTTCAGCAAACATATCTAAGCGGTTATTACTAGCAGCTCCATCTGTGCCTATACCAACATTCACCCCAGCTTCTAACAACTTCGCAACAGGCGCAAAACCACTCGCCAACTTCAAATTAGAACTTGGGCAATGCGCGATATGGCATCCATAAGCATGCAACATTTCCAACTCAGCAGCCTCAAGATGCACCCCATGTGCAGCCACCAAATTCGGCCCTAACAAACCCAAATCAGCCATTCTCTGCAAAGGCCTCTTACCATACTGTGCCATGCTCTGTTCAATTTCAGCCTCAGTCTCATGCAAATGCGTGTGTATACCTAAATTAAGCTGTTCTGCATAAGTAATAATTTTTTCAAAACTGCGATTTTCAACCGTATAAGGCGCATGTGGTGCAAAACTTGAGCTCAGCAAATCGTGCTCACGCCAAACATCACGGCTCTCTAAACCTTTCTCAATATAAGAATCGGCATCACTTGCATAATTTGTGGGAAACTCAAGTACTACCAATCCCAAATTAGCACGCATCCCCGCTTGTAATGTTGCCTCAGCCGCAGCTTGAGGATAAAAATACATATCTTGAAAACATGTCACACCTCCCGCCAACATTTCAGCACATGCTAGCAAGGTGCCATCTCGCACAAAGCGAGCAGATACCACATCTTGCTCAGCTGGCCAAATGTGATTGTGCAGCCAAGGCATCAGTGGCAAATCATCTGCTAAACCACGCATTAAAGTCATCGCAGCGTGAGTATGTAAATTAATCAAACCAGGAATTAAAACGTGCTCCTCCAGCTTAATCACTTTAGCCGCCTGATAACGCTCACGGGCCATTTCAATAGCTAAAATATCTTGAATCTGGCCATCTAGAACCACTACTGCCTGACGCTCTAACATTTGCTTGCTTGGCACAACAGGTATCATCCAGCGCGCTTCTATCAGTAAATCTACTTGTATCATTCAATATCCATAGAGTTTAGTGTGTTACAAGATTATAGGCATAAAAAAGCCCCGCATCACGCGGGGCTTTTTATTTATTACTTAAATACTACTAAAAACTAATCAACATTCAGTTATTTACAACCAACTTCACGTTGTTTTTCAGCTTTCAACTCTACACGGCGGTTAGGTTGTAAGCACTCGATTAATTTTTTACGGCCTTTTACGCCAGCACAATCAACCAAAGGCTCAGACTCACCTTTACCAACAGCTTGTAAACGACTTGCTGCAACACCTTGTGATACTAAATAGTCTTTAACTTGGTTAGCACGGCGTTCTGACAACTTAAGATTGTAAGCATCGCTACCTAAAAGGTCAGTATGACCTGTCACCAATACCAACTCGATATCTGGGTTAGCATTTAACTTAGCTGCTGCTTCATCTAAAGCTGCTTTACCTTCATCTTTTAATGCTGATTTATCAAAACCAAACAATTTTTCTGCAGATACTGTGATGGTTTCCATAGTAGGCTTACATGCAACTGGAGCAGGCGCAGGAGCTGGCTCAGGTGCTGGAGCTGGCGCAGCAGCAACTGGAGCTGGCGCAGGAGTTGGCTCTGGCTCAACAGCTGCCACTTGTTTAGGCGCACCAAACTTAATAATACCGCCAAGGTTTAACAACGTATTACCGATAACGCCATCTTCGCTAAAGCGCTGACCAAGAACAGTAGCATTAGCTTCAGCCTTGCTCCATACATGACGAACATCAGCTTGCAAACCAAACATGTCATTCACCATGTATTGTGCACCTAGACCCAAGTTACCCATCCATGATGTTTTTTCATCACCAATGTTGATACCAGCAGCTTTGTAATCAATATCATTACGTGCAACACCCAAACCAGCGAGTAAGAATGGACGGAACTTATCACGGCTAAACATATAAAGCGCGTCTAAACCTAATGAAGTTTGTTTGTATCGACCACTAGAATTTACGCCTGAAATATTTAAATCTTCATCAGCACGGTTGTGTGCCAAGCCAAATTGAACATCCCAATGCTCACTTAGCTCTTTACCTAAACGAATAAAAGCGCCACCGCCATTATCTGCATCTAAATCGCTATCTGTATTCATATAGCTTGCACCTGGCACTAAGTACCAAGCACCGTTATATGCATCTTCAGCTGAAGCTGCTAATGCTGTTAATCCGAATAGGCCTGCAACTGCCATGTTAATTAAATTTTTTTTCATTGGAGACACCTCTAGTTGGTATAAAACGTAGTTAATCATACTTTAATGTTTCGTAGGGTAGCAATAGCTATCGGCTCAAGGTCAATAAATACAGGCTTCAGGAGCTTGCGTGTTGCATTTATACAACAAATTTTTAACCTTGAGTACGCGTTGTAACTCTATGCCATTTACCCTTTTATATTGTTCACATAGCGCCCCTCTAAAACCTAGATAGTCAGGCTTTAATGAGCTCAAAATTTCCACTTGCTGGGCGCTTAGCGAACCTGCCAAGCCGAATTTAAGACCTATTGTATGTGCTTGCGACACAAAACGTTGTAAATCATTGTGAAGCATACAATCAAGAAGAGTTTGACCATTCTTGCTCGCTGTATCCAGCATCGCTCCATAAAAGCCAGCTTCTTTAAGCAAACTTAATATCTCTATATTAGGATTTTGGTCAGCCATTAATACAGCAACAAGTTTATGCTGACTTAGTGGTTTAAGTGCATTGACACATGCATGATGCAGCTCTTGCCCAAAAAAACCAATTTTAACAATATCAACACCCGTTTTCACCATGCTTTCTACAGCTGCAGCAATGATTTCAGCCTCCATAGGCAAATCACCAATGGTCGCACTCACCATTTTTTTACCATTAATATGGCGCACAATATCACACACATCAGGTATACCAATTGCGCCTAAAGCACCCAACTTTGGGTTTTTTAGGTCAATAATATCCACATCAGCCTCTAAAACCATCTGAGCCTCTTGTAGATTCGTGACACTTGCCAGCATTTGTATCATGCTTGATTCGCCCCTGAATTTTCTGCACGATAGTTTTCTATACGTTCACATAGCCATTGCCAAGCTTGAAGTTCGCGCTCGCCTGCGGTTTTGTCGATAGCAATTTTCAAGTATTGCATTTCATTATCTATTTTGTCGGCTGAGAGCATATGCAAACGGCTTACTAACACGGCAAGCTCAACCACCGCGGCTTGTGCGCGGTTAAAACCTTTAAATGCTTTGTGTTGGGCTTCATGTACGACTTTAAAGTAGAGCTGTGGTCGTTGTTCATCTTCTACTATATGGTCTAACACTAGCTCTTGATGCGTCAGTGCACTTTCTAACACATAGCCTTGTATATTTGTAGCAGAAGCCACTTGCCAATCGCGCCGACCAGTGAGCGCACCAGCAAATACACGTACATCATCTGTGAGGTTGAGCGTGGCTGTTTTTTGAGCAAGTAAATTATCTAAACTGCTAGAAGGTCTAAAAGGTGCAATCACAATAAAACCGTCGCGCTCACGCACACCAAAAGGTGCAATATGTGGCTTACCACTCGCGTCCGTAGAAATCACTATAGTTTCATAAATCATTTCTGCCATTATTTTTTGTCTTTTTTTTCTTTAAGTGAGGCATCTCTATGCGCTACTCTGGCCTCTGGTGCTTTGGGCTTGGTGTTTACTCCCCATTGTAACTCTTCGTCTTGATTGTAGCGTTTTTTAAGCTGCCATGCGATTTGCGCACGTGCGAGCTCAACACCAAGATAAAACGCATGTGAAGCATCATCATCCACTTTTAAATCTGGGTATAGGGCAAACGGGTCAGTCGCCTGAAACAATCCATCTCGATTATAAACATGCATACCCTGCTCACTTACCTGTATGCGAAAGCTAGGGTCTTTAATTTGCGCTGCAAATTCTGCAATTTCAGCCGCTGTATAGGGGAATGGTCTGCGGTCGTGTAGCGCAGTAAGCCCTTGGCTATAGTCACGCGGCAAGCGCCTATCTTCACGCGCAGCATACATCACGCGCCTTGCTACATCAGCCTCAGCTACAGCATTCATTGCGTGCGGGCTCACAGAGGTTGCTAACACCGCATTTATTTTAAGCTCACTAATCATACCAAACAGCATGGCATTAATGCCTGTGGTATCAGCATCGGTCAGCTCGGTAAGATTACCAACGCCCATCATGATTTTAATATCAGGGTAGCGCTTGCGCAGCTTGTGGTAACGCACGATAGATTCGGTGAATCCGAATGGGATGGGGTCAAGTATCGCGTCAGCAATAAAAGGCTTGCCTTTAGCTTGCATGGCTTCGATTGCACGATAAAGTGAGCGCAAGTTACCAGATTTAGCTGGGATTAAAATAGGGGTTGAATTCACCTCATCAGCTACCCACAGCGTTTTTTCGGTGAGGCTAAGCAAATAATCTGCGCCTGACTGCCCTGCTAGCAATAAATCATCGGTATTGAGCGAATCCACACTCACTTTAAAGCCTTGCGCTTTAAGTGCTTGAATTGCCTCTTTTAAATGTGCAAATGGTGTATTGGGCAAGCAGCCTAAATCTATGACATTTGCCCCCTGCTGGCGAAAAAACTCAGCGCGTTTTACGATGCCCTCTACGCTTAACTGTGGCGCTTCTACAATCTCGGCAAAGATATCGACATCATATAGGCTTAAATCAGCCGATTTACCAGCTTTACCAAAGTATTGTGGTAAGTCTTTTAAATCCTCTGGTCCGCGCTCTACGGGGATACCATATTTTTCTTCTAAAATGCGGATATCACCACGGCATAAACCAGGCACAATCACACTATCTGCATCACCTGTATCCGCAAGACGGCGCGCAATGAGTTCTGGTGTCATCAGCGCGGCAACTGAAACGCCTATTTGAGCGATGCGATATTTAAAATCTGGTTGAATATGGTCTAGCACTTTTTGCAGACTTTTTTCTGCAAGTTTGCCAGTCAAAAAGAGAATGTTTTTTGCCATGTTTAGGCAGCAGCAATACCGCTAACTTCTTGGATGCGCGCCTCGATAGCGGCTTTCAGTTGTTGCATATCGCCCACCACTGTAGTGGCTTCAAAGGTTTTAAGTTTTTGCATATTATCTAAATCAATACGGCGTGGATACACTTGAACCATATTATCACGTGGGGCTTCAGATTCAATAGTGTCTGTACCATGTTCAGGCTCTGTATCGCAGGCGAACACAATGCTAGGTACACGACATTTGCCTGCTTGCGCATACACATTAGTGACTAAAGTGTCTGAAATACCGCATACCATTTTGGCTACGGTGTTTGAGGTTGCTGGGGCAATCACTACGGTGTGGTAATCACCATAATAAAAAAACTCAACAGGCACACTGCTCGCTGTTTTGTCTTGAAAAACACGTTCAATATTATGGCTAAAACCGTATTGCTTAAGAATTTCAGCCGCAGCTTTGCTCAAAAACAAATCCACATCGGGCACGGTGTTGAGTATCTCAATACACTCACGCAGATAATGCCCTGACCCTGTAATCGCCCAAGCCAGACGTTGTTTCTTGGGCGTGTTCACTAACGGCTCACTCACTTATTTTGCAAAAGGATGCTGTAATACTATCGTTTCATCACGCTCTGGGCCTGTAGAAACGATATGCACAGGCACTTCACACAAAGCCTCTAGGCGCTTTAAGTAGTTTCGTGCTGCAACTGGCAAACCTTCCCATGTTTTTACACCAAAGGTATTTTCAGACCAGCCCGGCATGCGCTCGTAAATAGGCTCACAACGCGCAACTTCTTCAGCACCTACTGGTAGCAAATCTAGCACTTTGCCGTCTAGTTTATAACCAGTACAAATTTCTAACTCTTCAATGCCATCTAACACATCTAGCTTGGTAATACACAAGCCTGTTAAGCCGTTAATACGCGCTGAGCGACGAAGCGCTGCTGCATCAAACCAACCACAGCGACGCTTACGCTTAGTTACCGTGCCAATTTCTCGGCCTTTGGTGGACATTTGATAGCCTGGACTAGTTTCAGTATCAATATCCAACTCGCTAGGGAAGGGACCACCACCTACACGAGTAGTGTAAGCTTTGGTAATACCTAGTACGTAATGCAACATTGAAGGGCCAACGCCCGTACCCGCGGAGGCTTGGCCTGCTACGCAGTTGCTTGAGGTTACATAAGGGTAAGTACCATGGTCAATATCCAATAGTGTGCCTTGCGCACCTTCAAATAAGAGGTTGTCACCCTTTTTATTCGCCTCATACAAGGCCGCAGAAATATCGGCTACTAAGGGCTTAATTTGAGCCGCATAGCCCATGGCTAGGTCGAACTCTTTTTGAAAGTCGATGGCTTGTGAGTTTAAATATTGTGTAAGTACAAAGTTGTGATAATCCAAGTTTTCTTTAAGCTTATCGGCAAATGCGCTGGGGTGGAATAAGTCATAAACACGCAAGGCACGACGTGCAACTTTATCTTCGTAGGTTGGGCCTATGCCTTTACCTGTTGTGCCAATTTTCTTCGCTGCACCACCTTGGCTCTCGCGACGTGCTTCACGTGCCAAGTCTACCGCTACGTGATAGTTCATAATCAATGGGCAACCTGGGCTTACTTTGAGGCGATTCGCCACTTCCAAACCATCTTTTTCTAAATCGGCAATTTCTTTGAGCAAATGCGCTGCATCAAGCACCACGCCATTACCAATATAGCAATTAATACCCTCACGCACGATGCCAGAAGGCACTAAATTAAGCTTAAATACGCGCTGCGCATCGCCCTGACCTACCACCAAAGTATGGCCTGCGTTATGGCCACCTTGAAAGCGCACTACGCCTTGAGCATGGTCCGTCAACCAGTCTACGATTTTACCTTTACCTTCATCGCCCCACTGGGTACCAATGACAACTACGTTTTTACTCATGAAATTTGCTCTAAATTGAATTGAATCTTAA
>CAZAHP010000004.1:0-16654 GCA_964484985.1 uncultured Methylophilaceae bacterium | reverse complement strand
AATGACAACTACGTTTTTACTCATGAAATTTGCTCTAAATTGAATTGAATCTTAAGTTAATGTAATACGACTTATTAAATACCGACTACTTGCCAAACACCGCCGTTTAGCTGCAACTCACGGTCGCAGGCCAATTCATGGCGATGCGCCTCATGCCCAGGTAGCTCTTGTATCACTTTATGCCCCTCACTACGCAAGCTTGCTATTTTAGCATCTAGCGTAGCATCTTCAGCATAAGGTGCACGTATTCCTTGTGTGATTTCAGCCAGAGGTAATGCGCTAGCAATGCCTCGTAAATCTATGCTAAACCCAGTAGCAGGGCGTGCGCGGCCAAAAGCCACGCCTACTTCGTCGTAACGCCCACCTAATGCAAGCGGCCCTGCATAACCTTGCGCATAAGCCGCAAACACCATACCACTGTGATAGTGATAACCACGTAGCTCAGCTAAATCAAAGCCAACGCCCACACCTAAGGCTTGTAGCTTCTCGCCTACTTTACGTAGTTCTTGTAAAGACTGCGTGATTTGTGGGGTCACTGGCAATACTGAAGCGGCTTGAGTAAGAATAGACAAATCACCATTCAGGTCTGTTAATGCACATAAAGCATCACGAGTGTTGGCATTCAAGCCCTGGGCTAAACTTGCAACTGCTGCTTTATCCTTGCTCCGCAACGCTGAATATAAAGCCTCTTGTGTGCCACTATCTAAGCCTTGGGTTAAGTTACTAAAAATACCTACATGGTTAAAATCAACCTGTATATCGTCTATGCCTACAGCTTGCAAGGCTTTCACCATGAGGCATTGAATCTCTACATCACTTTCAACGCCAGCGTGACCAAACAGCTCTGCACCTAATTGCATAGGTTGCCTTGTTCGTGCCAAGCCATCAGGATTTGTTCGTAGTACATCGCCTGCATAGCATAGACGAGTAACGCCTTGATTGCTTAGCATATGCGCATCTATACGCGCCGCTTGCGGAGTAATGTCTGCACGTATGCCCATGAGGCGACCAGTTAATTGGTCTACCACTTTAAATGTAGCCAAATCCAAATCATGGCCCACGCCAGTGATAAGAGATTCTAAATACTCTAACATGGGTGGCATCACAAACTGGTAGCCGTGCACAAAAAGCAAGTCAAGCAATTTACGGCGGAGTTGCTCGATTCGCTCTGCCTCTGCGGGCAAAATATCTTCAATATATTCTGGAAGTAACCAGTTACGCATAGAATTCATCAATTAGTGGAACAATAAAATTAGTACAAGGCCTGCCAACATGGAAAAAATACCGACAAAGCGCAGCTGACCATCATTTAAACTTAATAGTTTTTCAAAGGTTTCTCGCCATGCTTGAGGTGCTAGTAAAGGCATCACCCCTTCTAGCACCAACATCAGGCCAAACGCGATTAAAAGAGAGTTCGTCAAAGACGTAGCCTACTACTTGCTTCCTGAACCACGCATGTATTTAAAGAACTCAGAATCAGGCGCTAGCACCATCACATCACTTTTACTTTTAAAGCTTTTACTATAAGCCTCTAAGCTGCGATAAAAGGCGTAGAACTCAGGATTTTTACCATAAGCTTGAGCGTAAAGCTCAGAAGCCGTAGCATCGCCATTACCTTTAATTTGCTGAGCCTTACTAAAGGCTTCTGCAAGTATCACTTCACGTTGCTTATCAGCGTCTGCACGTATTTTTTCAGAGGCGCCAGCACCTTGAGAACGTAAATCATTGGCAACCCTCTTACGCTCTGCTTCCATACGTTGATAGACTGATTCACTAATTTCAGGCGTAAAGTCAACACGCTTCAAACGCACATCCATGACTTGTATACCCATCTCACGTGAGTCACGGTCTGCACGAACACGCATAATCTCCATTATCTTTGAGCGCTCGCCAGAAACCACATCATGCACAGTGCGTTTACCAAACTCATCATAAAGACCTGCATTGACAGTTTGAGCGAGACGTTTCTCTGCTTTCATTTCGTCGCCGCCGACAGAAACGTAGTATTTCACGGGGTCAATAATGCGCCATTTAACAAAAGAATCGACCAACACATTCTTTTTCTCGCTAGTAATAAAGCGGTCTGGCTCAGAGCCATCTAAAGTCATGATGCGCTTTTCAAAATAGCGTACATTATCTAAAAAAGGCACCTTCACATACAGGCCAGGAGACTTTTTAACCGAAACCACTTCACCCAAGCGCTGCACTAGAGCATATTCACGTTGGTCCACTGTAAATAGCGCGGTACTCATTAGCATTAAAGCAAGCAATAAGAGTATTAACAAGACACCTAAATTTTTAGTCGAAAACTGGTTCATCGCTGCCTCTTCTGATTATCTTTGTTCACGATCGCGACTACGAAAAGCGTCACGTGTGCGCTGCGTCTCTAAAGCTTCCTCAGCGATGGCTTGCGCACTAGAAGCTGAAGCTGAGCTGGCATTTTGTTGAGCTACAGGGCTAGTATTCGCTGTGTTTGCCATGAGTTTATCCAAAGGCAAATAAAGCATATTGTTGGCTCCTTTTTGGTCAACTACCACCTTACTTACAGAAGACATCACCTGCTCTTGCATATCAATATATAAACGTTTTCTGGTGACCTCTGGCGCTTTATTGTATTGCGCTAAGACCTGTTCAAAACGGCTAGCATTACCTTTAGCCTCATTTTCAACACGTAGTTTGTAACCTTCAGCTTCAGCAAGTAAGCGCGAAGCGTTGCCTCGCGCTTTAGGAATCACATCATTAGCGTAGGCTTGGCCTTCATTTTTTTGCTTCTCTAAATCTTGACCAGCTTTAACCGCATCATCAAACGCCGCTTGCACCTGTTCTGGCGGCTGTGCATTTTGCATAGTGACACTGATAACATTGATACCAGATTGATATCTATCCAGCACATCTTGCATCAGTTTTTTAGCGCGCAAGGCAATGTCTTCACGCCCTTCATATAAGGCATAATCCATTTTACTTTTGCCCACCACCTCGCGAATCGAGGTTTCAGCAATCCCACGTACAGAATCCTCTTCTGGGCGGTCAGCTTTTGAATTAAAGCGATTATTGAATAGATAATCGTTTTCATTTTTGAGGTTGTATTGCACCGCAAACTGTAAATCAATAATATTTTCGTCGTCGGTTAACATTAGTGATTCGTGTAACTCTTTACTACGCGCCGTGCTGCTTTCAGACGTGCGATAGCCAACCTCAAGCGTGCGTACTTGCTTGATATTAACAATGGTTACCGACTCAACTGGGTAAGGAATGTGCCAGTTAGGCCCTTCATCGGTAGTCGCTACATGCTTACCAAACCTTAAAACCACACCTCTTGAGCCTTGGTCTACAATATAAAACCCTGTAGCAAACCAAATCACCAACACCAATCCAATAATTGGTAGCAATGGGATTGCTGTATCCGCTTCAGGGGATGAACTATTACCCCCATCACCTTGCCCAAATAATTTATTAAGCTTGCGGCTCAACTGACGCATCATTTCGTCTAAATCAGGCGGGCCACCATTGTTATTATTACGGTTTCCCCAACCGGGATCATTTGCCATGAATCACTCCAAAAGATTTCGTTTATTACTTCAAAATATTATTGATAAGCGCTAGGCTCTGTCATTAGTTTACGCAAGTATTGCGCATGTTCAACCAATACCTGCTTGAGCAAATCTAATCCTTCACCCGTTTTTGCAGAAATTCGTACTTTGCTAATTCTACCATATTCATCGCGCTCTAAACCTGCACTTAATCCAGCTCGGTCTATCTGATTAAAAACCAGTACCTGATGAACCTCAGAAGCACCAATTTCAGATAACACCGACTCAACCTGCGCAGCTTGGTCATCGCGATTTTGATTTCCGCTATCAACAACGTGCAACAATAAGTCAGCTTGCACAGCCTCTTCTAAAGTTGCTCCAAATGCTTCGACAAGCGCATGAGGTAAATGTTTAATAAATCCTACAGTATCTGATAAAACAATTGCACCCGCCTCAGGCACAAACATTTTGCGCGATGTGGTATCTAGTGTGGCGAACAACTGGTCTGCCGCATAAGACTCACCTTGCGTCAATTGATTAAACAATGTGGATTTTCCAGCATTAGTATACCCCACCAATGAAACCGACATCACTAGCGAGCGCTGACGTGATCGACGCTGATTGTTACGCGTACGCTTCAGTTTATCCAATTTTTCACGTAGGGTTTTGATACGCACACGCAACATACGGCGGTCCAACTCAAGCTGAGTCTCACCAGGCCCACCACGCACACCAATACCGCCTTTCTGGCGCTCTAAGTGAGTCCAGCCGCGCACTAGGCGAGTAGACAAATGCTCTAGCTGGGCGAGCTCCACCTGCAGCTTACCTTCATGGCTTTGTGCACGTTGCGCAAAAATATCGAGAATAAGTCCCGTGCGGTCAGCTACCCGGCACTCTAGCAAACGCTCAAGATTTCGCTGCTGAGATGGGCTAAGATCATGATTAAACACGGCGACGCGAGACTCGGTCGCCTTTAACAGTGCAGACAACTCCTCAGCCTTACCAGTACCAATAAAGTACTTGGCATCAGGACGCGGACGACGTCCTTCAACGCAGCCTTTAATGCGCATACCCGCACTTATGACAAGTTGCCGAAGTTCCTCAAGGCTTTCTTCGTAATCTGGCTCGCCAAAATCAAGGCTCACCAAAACGGCAGCGTCGCCACCGCTTGGCCTATCAAACATACGACTCCATCAACATAAAACTATAAAGTAAATACTCATTACGTGCATTATCACTGATTTAGCAGCAATAATACATCTTTTCAATACTTACTCTTCAGCATCTGGACCATGTGGGATAGTCAATGCACGACCTGGAACAATAGTCGAAATGGCATGTTTATAGACCATTTGTGTCACTGTATTTTTAAGCAAGATGACATATTGATCGAAAGAATCAACTTGGCCTTGCAATTTAATACCATTTACAAGATAAATAGAAACAGGCACATGCTCTTTACGCAGCGCATTCAAGAAAGGATCTTGTAGCATTTGTCCTTTTACATTCATTGTATTACTCCTTATTTTTAAACTTCTTATGCTTAGCAAATATTTCAAAATTCAGTCAAAAAAAACAAGCCAGCGTATACAACAGTTGCAACCATCACTTTACGCCTAACTATACAGCATCAACAACTTTAATTTTTCAAGCAAAAATCTAGCCTAGTTAACACTTCATCTTTTCCTAGCAACGCCATCACAGCATCAATACTGGGTGATTGCGCGACTCCCGTTAGCATGACACGAAGTGGCATAGCTAGTTTCGGGAATTTGAGGGCATTTTCCGTCACTGTTTGCTGAATCAAATTTGCAATAGCCTCTGCGTTCCAATCAATAGTCTCTAATTTTTCACGCAGCAACTTAAGTACTGGCAACACATCTGCGGTCATATGTTTTTCAGCAGCCACTTCGTCAAGCACAGGCTTTTGATAAAAATAAGAAATACTTGCAGCAAGTTCATTTAAGGTATTACTACGCTCACGATACAAATTAAGCACCGCAGCTAAACTTGGTGACTCTGCAACATTTACACCTAAACCAGCCAATCGCTTAGCAACATTTTGTGCTAACTGAGCTAAGTCAGCCTGTTTAATGTAGTGTGCATTGACCCATTTTAATTTCTCGGTATTAAACTGTGCCGCAGAAGGCGTAATATGATCTAAATCAAA
Source organism: uncultured Methylophilaceae bacterium (assembly GCA_964484985.1). GTDB lineage: Bacteria > Pseudomonadota > Gammaproteobacteria > Burkholderiales > Methylophilaceae > CAZAHP01. Next base: position 10,954 of record CAZAHP010000004.1, on the reverse strand, counting down.
CCACGCACAAAACTGCTGCATATCAAAAATTTCATCATCCCCGTGAGACCAGCCCAATCGAGCCAAGTAATTCAACACAGCTTCTGGCAAATAACCATCTTCATCATACTGCATCACACTTACTGCACCATGGCGTTTTGACAGTTTTTGCCCATCATCACCCAATATCATAGATAGATGCGCATATTGAGGAATAGTTGCACCTAATGCTTTAAGCATATTAATTTGACGTGGCGTATTATTCACATGGTCATCACCACGTATTACCTGAGTGATACCCATCTCCCAGTCATCAACCACCACACAAAAATTGTAAGTTGGCGTGCCGTCTGCACGTGCAATAATTAAATCATCCAACTCTTCATTGGCAATTTCAATACGCCCTTTAACTAAGTCATCCCAAGCCACAACGCCAGTTTGCGGGTTCTTAAAGCGCACTACAGGCGGAATATCTTTAGGTGCATCAGACAACACCTTACCCTCTTCTGGCCTCCAGCGACCATCATAACGAGGCTTAAGCCCTTGCTGCATTTGCTGTTCACGCAATGCATCTAATTCTTCTTTACTGCTATAACAGTAGTAAGCGCTACCATCCGCAAGCATCTTTTGGATAATTTCTTTATATTTATCCATACGTTGCATTTGATAAAACGGACCTTCATCATAAGTCAGACCTAACCAATGCATGCCATCCATGATAGCTTGCACTGCCTCTGGCGTTGACCTTGCAACGTCAGTATCTTCGATGCGCAGGATAAACTGCCCTTGATGGCGCTTAGCATACGCCCATGAGAATAAGGCGGTACGAGCACCACCAATATGTAAAAAGCCTGTGGGACTAGGAGCAAAACGAGTGCGAACGGTCATTGAATTATTAAGCTTACGAAATTGATCATATTTTAGCATGCATTTGACTTGATATAACGCAGCACTCATAGACAAGTAAGACACAACAGTCTATTTTTATTAAGAATAGGCCTCTTAGCTACGTCTTAATTTCGACGAAATACCGACCAAAATGACATGATTACATCACAACAGCAAATCCAAATTAATAAACAAAGTAATTACCAACAAAATTATAATAAAATCAAAATCTTAAACAAATAATTTACAACAACAATTGGCATGAATCTAGCTTATTAACTATATGCACGGTATACTTCAAATTATACTATCATATATACTTTAATTTAGAATAATTTTGATACTTAAACTTAAACACATAAATTGATACTAATTTCTACTACAAAACAGATAACTTTAGATATAAACTGAAACAACAATGAAGAGTCTTTTTAAATCACTATTTAGCAAATCATCAAGCCGCAAGGAAGAAGCAGCCTTGGCTTGGCTTGATGAATTGAATCAAGTGGATGACATTACAGCTTTGCAAAAAGCGATGCAGCACCTGCAAATGCTTACTAACGATGACTCACTAACAAATGCTGAGCGATTCAGCATTACTTTAATGATTGATCAAAAAAATCGTCAGCGTGTGCATGCTGTTACTGACCAATTTACTGCATTTGAAACGTTGCGTAACGAGATTGCTGTCAAAACATCAGAGGCCACTTACTTTTACCACCGCCAAATTTATGCAAGCTATCGCAATATAATCAACTACTTCGTTAGCAATCCAGATAACACCGTACTGAGCGAGAAGCAACTACCACTTGTCGTGGGTAGATCCATGCAAGCCATATACTCTATGATGAAGTGGCGCTTTTTTATACAACAAGCGATTGCAGACAATGCGTGGCTTGAGCTTTTTAGCTTATATCAAATCCTTGAGGAGGCCTCATTAACCAATACCACCTTGCAACTATATGAAGGTGAGACTGAGGTAAATTTAAGCGCTGCATTTACCCAAGCATGCATGCTAGGCACTCTCGACTATGGCAGTATGTCTAAGCAAAAAACTAAAATTGCAGTTAGCTTGCTCGAAAAATGGTGTACCGCAAGCAAGCCATCTGTTAGCTACTTACCACAACGGCACCTTTACTATATAGACTTTAAAAAAGATTCTGCGGCTAAAAGAATTCGACATTTTCAACCCACTCCAAGCTGCCGCTATTGGGATATTGACCAGTTAGCCGCAAAAATCAAGTTAGCCATTGCATCTGTTGAGGATAAACAACCCTTGGAGTATTTAGAGCTTGGCGAACTGATGAACAACGAGAATCTACTAGATGTCCTTATCATGATGCGTTCAGAATGGTCTCGTATTGAGTATCGCAGACAACGCCGATCAGAAGATAGAAAAAAAGTAGTTAAATCTGTAGCTGTTACTTATGGAATAGAAGACATTTGCAGCAAGATTAAAGCGCTAGGTTTAAACTCTGTTGGTCGGCCAGCTGACAACTACTCCTTAGACGAAAGACTCATGAATGCGCGTTCTATTGGAAGAAATACCATTAATACAGCTTTCGGTAGCGCATCGAGAGAACGCTGGCACGTCAATGATGAAAGCGCCAGCGGATTTGGTATATTAGTTACCGAGGAGCTTAATGAGCAAGCAAAAATTGGCAAATTGGTTGGCCTAATATACGAAAACAGTAAAGATGGGATGATTATTGGCACTATCAGAAGCGTCAAGAAGTTACCTAATGGTCACCACCATATTGGCGTAAAAGTATTGGCACGTCACGCTAAAGCAATACAGTTAAAAACGAGCAGCAACAATACAACTGCAAATGGTCACGCTCCATTTGCAGGACTATATATCGCCGTTGAGCCTGGCCTGACTATCTGGCCTTCGCTATTGCTACCTAAGCTTAAGTTCCAGCAAAATAAACTTTACGAGATTATGCATGCGGATAAAAAAGTAGCTGTGCAACTAGGTGCAGCTACAGAGTCGAGAGACGACTGGGCCAAAGTGAATTGGCCCGACTAATAGCCTCAATGCACTGATTGCCACCCACCGCCCAACACTTTAAACAGCTCAACTGAGCCAGCCAATCTAGCTTGACGTGTTTGCGTATATGCAAGTGAAGCTTCGTTATAGCCACGTTGAGCGTCTAGCACATCGATGTAAGCCGAGTAACCAGATTTATATCGACTCTCAGCTATGCGTAACGCCTTTTCAGCTGACTGCTGACTTGCCTCTAGCGCTGCTTCGCGCTCAGTATATTGTCGCAAATTACTGAGAGCATCATTGACCTCTCTAAAGGCATTCTGCACGGCAACTTCATAGTTGGCGAGTGCTTGTTTTTGCTGCGCAGTCACTTGCTCCACCCTTGAGTTTAATTTACCTGAGTCAAATATTGGCAAATATAAACCTACTCCACCACTCCATATACGCGCGGCAGATTTCAGTATATCGCCTAGCTCTAGACTCTCACCTCCCAAGCTCGCTGTAAGTGAAATTGTAGGGAAAAGTGCAGCTTTAGCTACGCCAATTTTTGCATTAGCGGCAATTAGATTTTGCTCAGCTTGGCGCACATCTGGACGATTTTCTAATAAATTAGAAGGTAAGCCTACTGGTGGTATTGGCGGCACAGGTAAGTCAGCTAGCTTAGCCTCTGCCAACTTCAAGTCCAACACACCAGTGAGCACGCCAAGCTGGTGCTCTGCCACCGCACGCTGACGCTTCAATTCTGCAATTTGTGCGACCAAGTTACTACCCGCAAGCTCAGCTTGGTGCACATCTAAAGCTGAGGCTACACCCCCTGCTAAACGACGCTTAGTCAAAGCTAAACTTTCTTCACGGCTGCGTAAGCTATCTTTTGAAAGTGCTAGTTGGCTGTCTAAGCTACGTAACTGTAAGTAATAACTAGCCACTAAACCTGTAAGAGATAATGCTGTGGTATCTTTTGCATAGCGAGAGCTGAGCGCCGCTGCACGAGCAGACTCTTTGGCACGAGCTAACTTACCCCAAAAATCGACCTCAAAACTTGTTGAAAACTGTGCAATATAATCACTACGCGGATTTGCCGCAAACACGGGAAAGGGGCCCGCTTCTGTCACACGTGTACGCGTACCCTGAGCGTCCAACGCAACTTGCGGGAGTGTGGCAGCACCTACCTCTTTCGCGTAAGCATCAGCTTCTTCAATTTTAGCGACTGCCATTTTAATATTGCTGTTGTTTTGCAATGCCTTATCTACCAAATCATTCAGCGTCGCATCTTGATAAAGTGTCCACCAAGTATTACTCACTTGTAAAGCGCCCTCACTCTCGCCAAGACTCTCAGCCTCATAGCTATTAGGCAAATTTGTTTCTGGTCGTTTGTAATCGATACCCAACAACTGGCAACCTGTGAGCGATGCCATGATGATAGCAATATAGGTCGATTTTCTCATCGCACTCATGCTTTTTCCTTTACGTCTGCTTCACCGTGATGTCTCACAGCCGTTTTACTGCTTAACCAAGTGAAAAATAGTGGTATAAAAATAGTCGCCACGAAGGTCGCCAGTATCATGCCGCCAAACACACCTGTACCCATAGATTGCCTTGCCGCTGCACCTGCTCCTGTTGCTACAACCAATGGCACGATACCCAGCACAAACGCCATGGAAGTCATCACAATCGGCCTAAAACGTAAGCGAGCTGCTTCAAGCGCTGCCTCAGCTACAGGCATGCCTTCTTCCATTTTTTGGCTAGCAAACTCTACAATTAAAATTGCATTTTTAGCCGCTAAACCAATCAGCGTAATCAAGCCAATCTGGAAATAAATATCGTTATTCATACCGCGCAACAGTACCGCCATTAAAGCACCTGAAAGTGCAAATGGCACAGCCATAATCACCGCTAGAGGTAGCGCCCAAGTCTCAAACTGCGCTGCCAAAATAAGAAAGACCATGACAATGGCAAAGCCAAAAGCAAACATGGCGGCATTACCTGTGCGCTGCTCTTGGTAGGCTTGCCCTGTCCAAGCAATTTTATATCCATCAGGCAAATTCGCCTCTGCGATGCGCTCTACTGTTTTAATTGCGTCGCCTGAGCTTATACCTGCTGCGCCAGCACCAAATATTTTGGCAGAGAGCAGTCCGTTGTAACGTTCTAATTGCTCTGCACCAACAATATTGCTTACTTTACTTAAGGCAGAAAGCGGAATCATGTTGCCATTCGGACTTTCTGTAGTGGGCTGACTGCGCACATACACTTTGCCTAAATCCTCTGGCTTCATTCTAAACTCTGGCTCAGCTTGAAGTTGAACGCGATAAGTACGTCCATTGCGATTAAAATCATTCACATAAAACGAACCCATGGTGCTCTGTAAGGTAGTATAAATATCAGCGATACGCACATTTTGTGAAAGCGCTTTTGCCTCATCTACCTCAATTTGTAATTGCGGCACCGTTGGACGGAAAAAGCTATTAATGCCAGTTAAAGTAGGCTCTGCTCGCATAGCATCCATAAAGTTATTCATGATTGCAGCGAGCTTAATTGGGTCAGTATCACGCTGGCTTTGCACATACACTTCAAATCCAGCCGCTGCACCTAAACCACGAATCGCGGGCGGATTGACTGCAAAAGCGAGCCCATCAGGCTGACTCATCCCTATGCCCATCAACTTGCCTACAATCTGCTCTGCCGTTGTTTCGCGGTCCTTCCAATCTTTCATACGCACAAACATGGTTGCAGCGTTAGTTTTGTTAGCGCCAGTGAGCAACTCAAAACCATTCACGGCAAACTCATGCGCAACGGCAGGGTCTTTAGCAATGGCCGCACGAATATCCTCTGTGGTTTTAGTGGTACGCTTTAAGGTTGCACCGTCGGGCATCACCACAATAGTGACAACGTATCCTTGGTCTTCAGACGGCACAAGGCTACTTGGCACACTGCGGAATAACATCACCATCAGCACCACAATACCGCCAAACACCAGTGCGCCAATGATTTTATGATGCAAAGTTAAGTTGACAGTGCCAGTATAAACTTTGGTTAAGCTTCCAAAACCTTGATTAAATTTTCTAAAAAAGGCATTTTCACCATGCGACTTTTTCAAAATCATGGCACATAAGGCTGGTGTTAAAGTCAGCGCAACTACGCCAGAAATCACCACAGCAATGGCAACGGTCACGGCAAACTGGCGATATAACTCCCCCGCCAGCCCGCCTTGAAAGGCTACGGGCACAAAAACCGCGCAAAGCACTAATACAATCGCCACCACCGCCGCTGAAACTTGGCGAATGGATTTAATCGCAGCGGGTAAAGGTTCTAAGCCTTCTTCAGACATAAGTCGCTCGGTGTTTTCAAGCACGACAATCGCGTCATCCACTACAATACCAATGGCTAAAATCATGGCAAACAAGGTCAGCAAGTTGATTGAAAAACCAAACAAATACAAACCTGCGAATGTACCTATCAATGAAATAGGCACCGCAATAATTGGAATTAAAGTTGCACGCCAACTTTGTAAAAACAAATACACCACAAGCACCACCAAAACAAGCGCCTCACCAAAAGTGTGAAATACCTCTTTAATCGTAGCCTTTACAAAATCACTCGTATCATAAGGGATGGTAGTTTTCATCCCAGCAGGAAATCTCGCCTCCAACTCTTTAACCTTGTCTTTGATGCCTTTAGCAGTATCAAGCGCATTCGCACCACTTTGCAAAAAGATAGGGATTGCAACACCAGGCTGGCCATTCAAAGCCGAAGTCACGTTATAGCTCTGCGCACCGAGTTCAATACGTGCAACATCTTTCAAATACAGGACACCTTTAGGGCCATTTGCACGAATGATAATATTGGCAAATTGTGCAGGGTCAACCAAACGCCCTTTAGCCGTTACGGTATAAACCAACTGCTGGCTATCTGGCGCAGGGTCTTGACCAATTTTACCAGCCGCATATTGGTTATTTTGCGCTGCAATCGCAGCAGCAATATCACTCGTGCTCACGCCGAGCTGCGCCATGCGGTCAGGCCGTAACCACACGCGCATGGCGTAGTCTTGACCACCAAAAATAAGGGCATCGCCCACACCTTTTACGCGTTTGAACTCATCCAATACATTAAGCGTGGCATAGTTACTCAAAAACAAACGGTCATGCTTAGGGTCGCTAGAAGTCAGCATTACCACCAATAAAATATCGTTTGATTTTTTTTGTACAATCAAACCATTACGGCGCACTTCATCTGGTAAGCGTGGCGTCGCGATATTCACGCGATTACTGACGTTAAAAGTGGCTTGGTCTACATTGGTACCCACATCAAAAGTAGCCGTAATGACTAGCGTGCCACTTGAGTCGGCGCTTGAGTTGAAATAAAGCAAATTATCAACACCACTCAACTGCTCTTCAATTGGTGCAGCAACCGTTTTAGAAATCGTATCCGCACTTGCACCAGGGTAGCTGGCAGTAATCGTTACGGTAGGCGGAGCAATTTGTGGATATTGCGCAATCGGCAATTTAAACGCCGCTGCCAAACCAGCCAGTACAATAATTATGGAGAGTACAGAGGCAAAAATTGGTCGTGTAATAAAAAACTTAGTCATGTTTTTTGCCTTCAACTGGTGCTACTTTTAAACTTGAACTGAGCTTTAGCCCTTCGGACTCAGTTTCATCAACTTTAACCTCAGACTTAGTAAGTTCTTTTTCAGCAGTTGTTTTAGGCTGAGCTTGTGCGGGGTGTGGGTCTAGTGGTGCACCTGGACGAGTTTTAATTAAATTATCCACCACCACTTTATCTCCCGCAGTAAGACCAGATAACACCACCCAGTCTTGGCCTTGCCAAGCACCCACTTGAACAGGACGAATTCCAGCTACAGTTTTACCCTCTTTATTTTGCTCCGCCACAAATACAAACTTGCCTTGCTCACCAGTTAACACAGCTGTTTGAGGTACTAAAAACACCCCATCTCGCGTACCTGTGGTCACACGCACTCTTACAAATTGTCCAGGGAGTAAGCGATGCTGAGCATTTGCAAATGTTGCGCGCAGTTGTTGTGTACCTAATGCAGGGTCTATCTCGCTAGCTGAAAAGTTAAGCTTACCCGCCTCAGGGTACTCAGAGCCATCAGGCAATATCAAAGATAGTTTTTTAATAGCGCCCTCGCTCAAATGCCCACCTAAAGCACTTAACTCAGAATCAGACAAACTAAATCGCACCCAAATTGGTGAGATTTGTACTATCGTAGTCAACAAACTCGTATTGGGTGCAACCAATGCGCCTTCAGAAAACAGGAAGCGACCCGCCACACCGCTTGAGGGCGCGGTCACTTTTGTATAAGAAAGATTAAGTTCAGCCTCACGCACCATCGCTTCGCCTTGCAACACAGTGGCTTTTGCTACTGCATTATCTGAAACGGCATTATCGTATTCACGCTGGCTAATGGATTGAGTCGCCAATAAACCTTGTAAACGCTTCGCCTCACGCTCTGTTTGCTCGACCCGTGCCTTTTGTTGTGCTAATTGCGCCTTCGCTTGCGAAAGCGCAATCTGGAAAGGCGCTTGATCAATCACAAACATGGGCTGACCCGCTTTAATTTCAGCGCCTTCTTCAAACATCTTCTTCTGAATAATGCCGCCTACACGTGGACGCACCTCAACCTCTTTAGCCCCCTCAGTTTGCGCAACTGCTTCAGCACTAATCGGCACACTGGTCGCTTGCACTTCTAGTACAGACACAGGTAAAGGCGGCATTGCAGGTGGCGCACCTGTCGCCGAATCTTTTTTCCCACACGATGCCAAAGCCATCACTAGCAGCACACTATATACGGCATTACTTAAACGACCACTTGTTAAGCCTTTAGACATCATTACAACCCCTTGAATTACCTATTTAAATTAATGCTTTTTTTACGTTAAACGTCACATAAAAATATACAAAACTCTTGCGTTACATACATACATGGATGTATATTACATACAAACACAGCTGTATGTAAATGTATTTTTCAAAAAAATTAATTTTTAAGTAGGCAAAACGAAATGGTACGCAAAACTAAAGAAGATGCAGAAATCACGCGCCAGCGGATTATTAATGCAGCACGCGATGTATTTTTAAGCAAAGGCGTAAGCAGAACCAGTTTAGAACATATCGCTAGCCATGCTGGTGTCACACGAGGTGCGGTGTACTGGCATTTTGCAAATAAAAGTGATTTGTTTCACGCCATGCGAGAACAAGTATTTTTACCTCTAATTGACCGCATGGATGACGCTTTATTGATTGACAGCCCAGCAGACCCACTTAGTCGCATCGAAGATTTTTTACAAGACACCATCAAAGTACTCAACGAACATCAAGAGACGCGTCAAACCTATGAAATTATGATGTCAAAATGCGAATATGTGGATGAGTTTGCCACAGTATTACAACAAATCCTCAATAACTGTGCTGGTATTGTAGAAAAATATGAGCAAGTTTACCAAAAAGCACATGAACAAAACCTCCTTAATACCAATCAAGATGCTGCACAATTAGCAATGGACACTCACTTATTTTTTTCCGGCCTATTACATATGTGGGTAAAAGACATTGATGGCACTCTATTTAGAAACCAAGCTAATCAGCTGATTAGCAACCACATCAACTTAAGAAGAAAATAAAAAAACATTGAAAATCATGCACAGAGCCGCTAGTATTCACAAAATACTTGAGGAGATAGCGTGCAAGTTCATACTGGTGAAATCTACGGCAAACAAACAGCCAATAAGTTTGTCATGTACAACGTACTCAAGGTAAGCAAAGAGTTAGTTACTTTGCAAAACATAGACAACCCACTAAGTTTGTTTGAAACAAGCAAACAGAAGCTTGGTTTACTAGGCTACATTAGAGTCAGCCAAACTCCATATATCGACATAAAAATAAGCAACAGCAAAAAGAAACAAGCGGCAAAAAAACCTAATCGCTGCCCTTACACCTTAGATTTTTTAGAATCTCGTGCAGACTCTGAACGTCCTGCACCTGTTCTGCCAGATTTATTTAGCTAATTACACACTTACTAGCTTTACAGCAGACTAGCTTGGCGATTTTTCAAACTTTGGCAAACTAGGGTTCATCACATCCCAATGTGCCGCACTAGAGGTATAAATATCAATGTTAGGTTGGTAATCATTGGGGTTATCAAACGTGCCAGCCCGCAAGCCGATTAATTCTGGCAGCATTTCTAACTTAGAAAATAGCTGTGAGCCACACTCAGGGCAGAAACCACGAAAAACAGACCGACCACTATCTGCTTTAGATTCGAAATATTTAACTTCACCCTCAATTTTCACAGCATGCTTAGCCACAAAAAAAGCAGGCGTGTAGGGCCCACCTGTAGATTTTTGGCAATCGCGGCAATGACAATTGCCAGCAAAAGCAGGCTCAGCAGAAGTCTCAAAACGAACTCGGCCGCATAAACAGCCACCTGCAATGACTTTACTCATTCTCACCTCTACTCTTAGCAAACAACAATATATAAACTACATAAAATTAAGGCCAAACAATACGTTTGGCCTTAATTTTATATGATATGTATGACTTAGGCATTAAACCACTAGACATTAAACCTAAAGTGCATCACATCGCCATCTTGCACGATGTATTCTTTGCCTTCCAAGCGCATCTTTCCAGCCTCTTTACTACCCTGCTCGCCTTTGTTTTTAACGTATTCATCGTAAGCAATCACTTCCGCGCGAATAAAACCACGTTCAAAGTCAGTATGAATAACGCCTGCAGCTTGCGGTGCAGTTGCTCCTTTTTTAACTGTCCATGCACGCACTTCTTGCACGCCAGCAGTGAAGTAAGTTTGCAGGCCTAGCAAATCATAAGCTGCACGAATCACACGGTTTAAACCTGGTTCTTCTTGACCTAGCTCGCTTAGGAATAAAAGTTTATCTTCTTCGTCTAACTCTGAAATTTCACCTTCAATTTTTGCGCATATAGTCACCACTGGGGCATTTTCAGCTTTGCCTAGTGCAATCACTTTGTCTAGATGCGGGTTGTTTTCAAAACCTGCTTCATCCACATTGGCAAGGTACATTACTGGTTTAACTGTAATCAGGCATAAGGGCTTGAGCAAAT
>CAZAHP010000003.1:37724-43990 GCA_964484985.1 uncultured Methylophilaceae bacterium | reverse complement strand
TGCGTTGGCCTAAAAATACACCTAGCAACACCACGCCCAGCCACGGAAATATGGGCACATAATCTTCAGTGATTGGTTTAAACGTCATTAAGCCCAGCCATTGGTAGGCGGGTTGATTAAACCATGTGTGCTGAAAAAACAATCCGAATAAAATCACCGTAATCCCAGCGACCAAGTTTAGCCAATGGTAATTTACTGCCCATTTTGTTATCAAACTTGCCACTAAAATAAAGTGCAAAATCCCAAAGAAAATGTAGCTTTCAGGGAACATTAAATAGCTGCCTAGGCTAACGAGTATTGCACAGGCCGCCAACTTGAAAATGCGTTGCCAATAGTGCTTGCTATCTTGGTTTTGCGCTAAAACCAAGCTAATGCCGACAAGCGTAAGAAAGCTAGTCACGATGGCTGCGCGTGCATAAAGCCAAAATGTTGATTCATTGAATGATTGCTGAATCACCCCAAATTGGTTTAAATCAAAACTGAAGTGATAGGCTATCATGCATGCAATCGCAATACCACGAAGCACGTCAATCAGTGGGTAGCGCATTGCTGGATTAGTGCTTGTTTTACTCATGCTTAGAAATTAAACCGATAGTTTCCACTGCCAGCCACATCTTCATTGCCTATCATATGTAGCAATGGTGTAAGTGCCACTAAGTGCTCTTTTTGAGCGCTGGCTGTACCTTGAAAATTGAGGCCGCCTTGCGCGGACCAACTACCGCTGCCTTCAAGTAGTAAAGCACCACTTGCCGTGCTTAGCTGAACGTTGAGTGCACTGCCTAAGCCTGTGAGTGTTGCTTGGTACTGCCCTAGCGGGTTGACGGGGCTTAGCGGCGAGCTAGCTTGGCTCCATTCTAGTCTAGTGTTGCCCTCTATGACTTTTTCGCTTACGAAAAGCTTTTCACTCTCTATATGCACTTGACCACCTAATTGGGCAGCATTCAAACTAGGGGCGAAGTGAGCAATTGCACTAGCGGGTATTTCAATATTAAGGTGCTCAATATTAATGCCGTTGAGTGAAATGGTGAGTAAATTAGGCGCAGATTGGTTCCAAGTAAACTCTACATGAAAATTACCCATTAATAATTGATAGGGGAAAGTCTCCCAATGTAGCTTGCCTATACCCGCTTGCCCGATGCTGCTAGCAATCGCAACGTTGGCTTTGCCTTTCCAAATAGAGCCTTCAGCTTGAGTGAGTAAGAGGTGGCCAGAAGTGCGTTCTGATATGGTGTTGCTAAGCAGGCTAGCGGGTGCTTGCCATATAAGCGCTAAAGTGAAAAATACTGTGCCTAAGGCAAAAGCAAGTTTTTTGTTCAGGCTGCGATGCATGTTTAGGGTTTATTCAGCAACTAAAGTAGCTTCAATTTTGACAGCACTACCTAAGTTAACGATGTCACATTTAGAGACTCTCACATGGTGCTCGCTTTGTAGTGCAGCTATCCAACTTACCCATTCATCAAAGCTAATACTGGGAATGGAGATATTGATAGCACCTTGAGCATCAGCCTCGGTTTTGGCTATTTTTCCACTCATGCCATGTAAATTGGCCGAGGTTTCGATGGCTGATTTTAAGCCTTGTTGATTGCTATGACTAAGCTTAATAGCGCTCTGTAGCGTTTTAACTTGCTCAGTTTGGCTGCGCATTTGCGCTAATTGCGCTTTCTTTTCTTGAATTGAAGCGCTCAGTCTTGAGCGAGCTTGCTGGCTAGGTAGCCATATGAAAGCATAAACAAGCGCTAAGCCAACAATAAAGCCAAGTATGCTGTAAATGCGGCGGTCGTTTGTAGGTAAGCTCTGCCACTTTTGTTTAAGTTGGTCTATCATTCGCCGTCTGCCTTAAAGACTAAATCAAAACTCACTGCACCTGCGTTTGCTTGAATGTTTTCTACTACAGTAATGCGCCCTGGAATGATGCTTTTTTGAGCCAGTGCACGCGCGGCTTCTTCATTTGTTGCTTTTAACGATATGGTAATTTGCTCATCTTGGTAGTGCATGGCAGTGATATTAGCTAAGCTGCTAGCGTGTGTTGAAATGTTAGCTAGTAGGGGCAAAAAATCACCGCTATTGGTTTCGCCAGAGGCGTGCTGCATCTCACTTAATTTTCTTTGCATTTGTAGCGGCGCATCAACAATATTGGTGCTATCAGGAAAGACGCTTAAAAATAAGGCTTTCATTTCTTGGTCTAACTGATTTTTTTCGTATGATTTTCTTGCCCAGTCTATGCTAGAACCAATCAATGCAAGCATTATGATGCCTGCTAGCATGAATAACGCAGGCCTTGCTTGGCTAAGTACACTCCATCCTTGGCTAAGGGGGGCAAAACTTCCTTGTAGAAAGTTCATTGTGTTTTGCGGGGCCACTCTTTTCCAGTCTGCGCTATTGGCCACAAAGTGCACTCCTAGCGTAGCTGACCAGCTAGCTAAATCTAAATTGTGATTTCCATAGACAATAATTTCTTCAGGTAAAGTTTGTGCCGATTTTGCTTGCTGCACAATGAGTTGCAACTCGATAGGTGGTGAACCATCATCTTCTTCAGTCATCGATATGCCACTGCTAGAGGCATGCCGTAAAAAAAACTGCCCGCTATCGCACACCATAGCCCAACTGTCATGGCTAAATTTTGTAATGAGTGATGCGGGTAAAACACGATTAGGATGAATGTTGTGCGTTTTTAATGTGCTCAGTAAGCCTGCTAGTATTTGTTTGTCTATGCTGGCGAGTATGGCTCTATTCGCATCGTTGGTTTCTGCAATCACCACTTGAACCTGCTCAGGGCTGGCTACTAGATGTTCTTCAATGAGATAGGGCAGGGCTTCTAATAAACGCTTGCGGTTACCTGCGGGCAAAGTTGCAGGTGTAAAACTTACCCAAGTAGTGGGCACAAGCACTTCAACTTCATCGGCTGCGGGCAAGTTGTTAAGTAGATCTTTATTTTGTCTAAGGACATTGTTGAGGCCGTCAAACAATACCCACTCATATGTTTGAGTTTGCGTGTCGTTAGCAAAAATGCGTAAAGTAGTCACTTGATTAACCTACTCTTTTCCATAAGACGATTGGCCAGCCATTATTATCTCGATATAACAATGATTCAATTTTTAAAGTGGTGCGCTCAAATTGCGCTATGCAGGTTACCAAAAAGTAGCGACTATTTACAGATAAATTTATATTCCCAAGCGCGATGTTTTTATTGGGGATCCGCACACTAAAGTCATCTAGATTGTTAAAGTAGGCCACATTGCGTGCTGCAACAATCGCCTGTGCGTCTTGTAATGAAACCTCTGGCAGAATAAATGAGAGTACTTCAGCTGAAGCTGTATTCACATTAACGGGTGTGTTTTTGGGTAGCGCTATTGTAAAGGGGGTGATTTTATCTATGATGGTTGTATCTATTCCTTTAACGCGAATCAAATTACCTACTTCAGTCATCATTTGATTAGCCGCTAAATAAGGCGGCTCTTCATTGCTATAGTACATACTTTCAGCACCATCTGCACCATTGGTTGTATCGTCATTATCTATCCAATCAACAATCGCTGCATTGATGTTTGGTTTGAGGTTTAATGAGTTGAGCAGCCGATCAAAGCCCGCACGGGCTGATTCTTCTGAAGCTAGATTGTTGAGGTTTAAAAACTGCTGCGCATCAATGATTTGCCCTGTAATCGTACCGCCCTCTACTGGGGTTTTCGGTAATTTTGTCGCCCATACTTCTTTGTTGTGGTCTAACTCTGTGCTATTGGCATCTTCAGCCAATATCGCGCGTGACCATTGCACTGAAGCATCTGCAATAATCATGGCTTGGGTAGCATTTTGTTGGTTTTCTAGCTCGCTGATGAGCAGTTGTTGCTGCAAAACCAATTGCCCCACAATCACCGTAGTGAGCGCAACAAAGAGCATGGCAGAAATCACCGCAATACCTTGCTGCTTATAATAATGGAAAGGGCGCTTCATCGTAGGTTATAAATTCTATTGAGTGTTTCACCTGATAATAATGTGACTTCAACCTCAATAGCTTTAGGAATCACATCTTCTTTAATTGGGCTTGGCCATACCGTAAGCCATGCTTTTGTTTGATGCTGCATATAGCGAATGGACATAGACTTCACCCCCGATAATACCGTGTATACACTGGGCTTAGTTAAGCTATCAATATCTAAAGCAGGCCATAATAATATTTCAACTTTTCCAGCATTATAACGGTATCCCACACGCTGTGTATCCATTAAAAGTCCATTTTGTTCTGGCGTGCCTAAGCGGCTAAACATCAGCTGTGCATCATAAGCGCCTATGATTTCAGTTTTGCCTACCCAAGCAGGCTGTATGGTTTTGTCGATAGTGATAGGGCGGTTTACACTTTGGCGTAAATCTAAATCTAATCGATTAAAAAACAGCATGACCTCACGCCAGCGCGTGGTCTCTGCTTCCACACGTTCACGTGTTTGTAGCAAAGCACTCAAACTGCGGTAACTTAAGGCTGAAAGCACAGCAAAAATCACTAGCGCCACTAATACCTCAATCAGCGTAAACCCCAATGAATTTGGCTTGCGGTGCAAGCTGCTGCTACGATTATTTGTTGGCATACTGAAACGCAGGGTTAATTAAAAAACCAGTCAAGCGTCTTAAATGATGTTGTGGGTCTTTTGGGTCTGCAACCGTGACGACTATTTTCATAAAAGCTGGGTTGGGCGTTGGCGTAACCTCTTCAGACCATTTAAAAGTGGTGAGCGCCTGTGTGCTTGAGCCGCTCAACTTGCCTGCGCCCCAATCATCTTGCGCTAAATGCAAAGCTAAACGATTTTGCGCCACCATATCGGCCAAAATGCGCTGTTTGATTTCAGTGCTATGGTCAATTGCCAATAATGATGCGCGATTCGCCGCTGCCAGAGCCACCGCTAAAATGGCCATGGCCACTAATACCTCAATCAAGGTGAAGCCACGACGCTTGCTTTGTATATGGCTTATTTTCATTAAGGCGTCTCTTGAGCAGGTAAATCAAGCGCCTTGCCTAACATATCACCTGTCACCCTTAAGTGAGCGCCTTCGGTGGTGAGCGTTAAATCAAATGCTGGGTTAATGCCAGAAGGTGAAAAAATAATCTTTTCATCTAGCTTAGCTGGTTTGCCTGCTATGTGTATATTACTGATGCGCATAGATTCAGGTAAAACGCGCGGGCGTAAGGTGCTATCGTTGTTAATCACTTCCCAATCATTTTGCTTAGAGCTACGTTGGCTAAAAGTATAACCCTGTTTGCTAGGCAGCCATGCTACCGCCTGCCCAGTAGTGCGAGCTAAACTGCTAGCGTGGCTCATTAATAGCGCAAGCCTGTGCCCCTCTTGCTGCAATTGTTGACGTGCATCCATACCAAAGTTAACAGCAACAAGACCCAGCATCACGCCCATGATGACCAGCACCACCAAAATTTCAATCAATGTAAAACCGCGGGGCTTGTGATTGCGCAATTTAATTGGGTTTTCTAAATTAGGGCTTTTCTGACCAGTTGCCAATATCCGCATCATTGCCTTCACCGCCAGTTGCACCATCTGCGCCCATGCTCATAATATCAAGCTCGCCATGTACTCCAGGGTAGAGATAGAGATAAGTATTACCCCAAGGGTCAACAGGCAAACGGTCTAAATAGCCGCCAGCCTTCCAATTTTTAGGCTCAGGAGTGCTGCTTGGCTTAGTCACCAATGCTTGTAAGCCCTGCTCAGTAGTAGGGTAGCGTTGATTGTCTAATTTATACAATTTAAGCGCCTGCATAATAGACGACATGTCTTGCTTAGCCGCCACCATTCTAGCTTCATCAGGCCGCCCCATAATTTTAGGCACAATCAAAGAAGCTAGAATCCCTAAAATGACAATCACCACCATAATCTCAATTAGCGTAAACCCTAACTGGCGATACTTGTTTAAATAAATATGCTTCATGTGCTCATCCCACCAAAATAAAATCAACAAAACATTTTAACCCAGATTTTCAAATAGGCGCTTTATCATCTAATTTGAATGCCAACCTACCGATTTTTATCATTTTTACACAAAAATTCTATTTAACAGCTTAGCGTTATTGCCCTAAGTATGAATGCAAAATCACGATTTAATAGAGCAGCGCGATAAAGTGAGGTGCCAATTCACAAAAGTTTCAAAACACTAAGCTTACGTAATTGCAAACCTATTAAGCGCTAAGCATGTTGTATGTTTGCAACAAAGGGGTTAAATTGAAAATTGTGTATGTAAGTTTAAGTGAAGTTCAATTATAATGGTATTAA
>CAZAHP010000003.1:15714-37624 GCA_964484985.1 uncultured Methylophilaceae bacterium | reverse complement strand
TAAATTGAAAATTGTGTATGTAAGTTTAAGTGAAGTTCAATTATAATGGTATTAAATTGGGTCTTAATTGTTAAGGTTTAGTGAATACATACAGTTAGCAATCATGCTTAAAGTAAAGTGTTTGCTAGGTCAAGACTTAAGCATGCCTGGGAGGGCGTAAATGTCATTGGTTTTTTTGTTTTCGTCGGTATGTAAAAAGATAAACTCCTCAGCGATGGTTGTGATTAAAACGCTGACTTCTCCAGCAACTCCTCTTCGGCGCTTTAGTGGCCTGTTTTTATTGTGCTTAGGGTTGTTATCTCCATCTCTTGTTTATGCTGCCACTTTTGCTAATCATGCGGTTGGCAGCGCAACCGCTGGTGCAACGAAATGGGCAACATTGGTCAGCGGTAGCTCTTGCTCGACTGCCAGTTGTCATGGCGCAGTTGTACCTGGCGTTTCACCAACTACTAATGGTACTTTTGGGTATTCGTCAGGGGCTTTTTTAACCTATGCAAATAGTCCTGATGACTTAGCTGGCTCAGCAGCAGCTATTGGTGGGGCTGGAGGTATGCCACAAGATAATATTGATTATGCTGGTAGCGAAAAAAATGACCTCTCAGCTTACTTAGCTTCATTTGTAACGCCTGAACTAACAGCAATTGCAGACTTTACCTTGGCACCTGGTGCGCCTTATCCAAATACAGCTAGTCGCCAAATATCACCTCGGTCTGGGCAAGATTATATTGTAAACACTACTACTTTTAGCGCGACAGGTTTACCAACCGGGTTGGGCATTGGAGCAAGTACTGGGGTGGTTACTGGGAATGTTCCAAATAATTTCACCACACCTCAAACATTTGCTGTAACTTTAAGAGCTGCCAACTCAGCTGCCAGCCCTACAACGGGTACAGTAAGTTTTAATTTAACGGTTCAAGCGGTTCAAAATATTACCTTTCCTGCACCAAGTCTTTCACAGGGAGGTTCATTAAATTTATCAGGGGTGGCAACGTCGAGTAATCCTGGAGGTAGTGCGATTGTTTATACTAGCAATACACCAGCAGTATGTACTGTCTCTGGTACTACTGTAACTGTAGTTGGTAGTAACACACAAAATTGTCAGTTAGTCGCTACACAACCCGCTAGTGGTAATTTTATAGAGGGTTCAACTACTATCAATGTGACTGTTGGGCCTGGGGTGCAAAATATCCAGTTTACTGGTAACTCTGGAGCTATTTCCTCTGTTATTTCTGGCGGCCCCACAGCCTTTACAGCCACAAGCAATATTGTTGTCAATGGAACTGGGGTGATAAGTGCTACTGGAGGAGGATCAAATAATCCAGTCACTTTTACTATTCCTACAACAACATCCGTATGTAGTATTGCTTCGGTCAGCGGAAATAATCTCACTGTAAATGGTCTTTCTGTAGGGACTTGTACAGTAGTTGCTAACCAAGCAGCAGGGGGTGGTTTTAATGCCGCCACACAAGTATCTTTAAGTTTTGGTGTCGGTCAGGCATCTCAGATTATTAATTTTGGTGCTGCGCCTACTATTGTTGAAGGCGGTACTGGTGCGGTCACTGCAACGGGTGGTGCATCAGGTAACCCTGTAACGTTGACGACTCAAACACCTGCTATATGTAGCATTACAGGAAATATAGTAACTGCTGTGTCAGTAGGTGCTTGTACAATTGCAGCAAACCAAATTGGGAATGTAAACTTCGCAGCTGCAGTTCAGGTTACTCAAAATATTACTATTGGCTCTGCCCCACCTGTTGCAAGTGCTGCTACGTTTCAGGTCAACTTAAACACGCCAACCAAGCTCGATTTATCTCCGTTTACATCTGGCTCTTCGATTACTGGCGTTAATATTACAGCGTCTCCCGCACATGGCACATTAACTGTGAGTGGTGAGAAAGTGACCTATACGCCGGTGACTGATTACTTTGGCTCAGATAGTTTTACCTATGTGGCTTTCGGTACCTTGGGTAGCTCAGCCCCTGCTGTGGTGACTATTAATATTGTTGGTCGGCCTGACCCTAGAAAGAATGCAAATTTAATGAGCATGTTAACCTCTCAAAACGACGCAGCTAAGCGTTTTGCGCGTGCACAGGTGACTAACTTCCAACAGAGAACAGAGTCTCTTCATGGGCGTAGGGCAGGCTCTACAAACACGGCAAGTTCAGGTGGCGCTATTGCAGGTTTTGATAGAGCCGTAACACCAACCCTTGACCCTGCGGCTAAAATTAGTGCAATGAGCAAGCAGCTGGCGCAAGAAGACCAAGCTAGAGAGCAGGGCGGTTCAGTGTTGAAATCTGCACCAGTGATGTTGGCATATCAAGAGCAAGCCAATAAAGATAGCAATGCGGCTGCTGATGCTCAAGGCCAAAAGCTAGCAGCTTTGGGTAACACGCTACTTTCAGTATTGTCTAGTAAAAGCATTAATCTAGCTGGTTTGTCTACAACCGTTGGCGGTGAAGCAGCTAACTCTGCTGATGCGGTTGAAGTTTGGATGATGGGTAATATTCGCTTCGGCGCACGAGAAAATGATGATGGCGCAGTGTTATCAACCTTCCGTACGAATGGCGTTACTGTTGGTATAGATAAACGCTTTAGTGAAAATTTGGTGGTGGGTGCAGGTTTTGGTTATGCTCACGAAAAAACTGACATCAGCGATGATGGTTCTGAGAGTGTGGCTAGAGGTGTGTCTGCTGCTGTTTATGCAAGCTATATGCCCACAGATAAGATATTTGTTGATGGTTTGCTGGGCTATGGCGTGACGGATTTTGATAGTGACCGTTTTGTGGCTCCTGCTGATGACTTTGCAAAAATGCATCGCAAGGGCGAACAATATTTTGGCTCACTGACTGCAGGTTACGAGTATCGTAATAATGGGATGCTGTTTTCCCCCTATGCTAGATTCAATCTTGAATATAATCGCTTAGACTCAGGCACTGAAAAAGGTGCTGGCTTAAATGCACTGCATTTTTCAGAACAAAACTCTCGTACTGCGCAATTGTCATTAGGCTTTAGAGCTGAGGCAACCCATGAAATCGATGGTGGTTTAGCGACTCCTCATGCGCGTATCGAGCTTCAAGGTAATCTTGATAGAAACGGTAGCTCAAATATCCGCTATGCTGACCAATTGAATAGCTCTGGATTTAATTTATCTTCAAGCAATAACAGTAGTTATGGTGTTTTGTTAGGTTTTGGTAATGATTTTATTTTAAATAATGGCGTGAAGTTAGGTTTTGAGTACCAAACCTTAAGAGGTGAGGGTGATGATAATAGCCAGTCTATCAACTTTAGAGTTTCTAAAGAGTTAGGTGGTCCAGATTATCAACCACAAATAGATAATGCTGAAGTGACCATGAGTCGGCTTGGTATCAGAATTGATGCTGGATATACCTACGATGATAACGTAAGCCGCTCTGAGCTAGCGAGTGACCAAGAGCAAGATAGCATTTACAGCATTAAGCTAAGTAAGTTAATCAATATTCCAATTAAAGAGCATACACGTATCGTCTTGAATGGTTTTGTCGGTGGAGAGCGCTTCGATAATTTCCGTGGTTTAGAGAATGTATCTGCTGGGGTGCAGGGCGAGCTTCAATACAGACCATCAGCTGAGTTCTCAGCGCCTACTTTAGGTGTGTTTGCTAAGGCTTCAATTGAGGAGTTTGAGTCACGTATGCGCGATGGCTCAAAATACTCTGTAGGAGTGTCAGTGCGCAAACCTTGGACGGATCGTATTAATTTATTCAGTGCACTTTCTTACAATATCCGTGAAACCAATAGTGAGGTGTTTGATACAAAAGACACTTCAGCACGCTTTAATATTGACTACATGGTGACTAAAAAGAGCTCGCTTTACGCTGGTCTAGAGTATCGCTTTGGCGACACGCTTTCTGCAGGTAGCCCATCACTTAAAAATGCAGATACTGCAGATGTGCTAGAACAAGATGATGTGTTTACTAACAAGCAACTTACACAGTATCGCTTTGACGGTAAAACATACCTAGGTACCATAGGATATAACCTGCCTTTAGGGCCTAAAGATTCATTAGATTTCTCATGGCGCTATATACGATCTAGCCCTGATGACGAGCCTAGTTATGTGAATGGCACGACACGCTATATTGTGAATCAGTACTCATTAGTTTATTTAGTACGCTTTTAATTAAAGGATGATATTTTGAACCGTAAACATCTTTCTTCAGCTCTTTTAGTATTGCTGACGAGCCTATTAGTCGCATGTGGCGGCGGAGGCGGCGGCAGTGGCGACGACGGTGCTAAAACTTCGGGTAGCCAAACATCTACTGAGTTGCCTTTCCCTTTAAGTGTAGTGATTGCTAAAGCAAGGTTTCTATTGTTTCCTAACCCGCAACGCGAAGGTTTTAATGGCGCAGATCAAACCAATACACAAGCCTACGCAGATGCCTACTATGCTGCTATTGACCCTAATAGCAACCGTACTACATTAGCTGCATGGAAATCAGTCAATGGCTTTGGTAACGGTACTGGCGACGAGAGAAAGGTTGTTTTCGGCGATAAAAATGACTTAGGTTACGGTCGTCGTATGACCGCAAGACAAAGCCCTGATGGCTCACTTGCATTCATGGTTGATAATTATTTAGTCGAGACAGGAAGTCAAGGCTATACCTATTCTTCAGTTAATATTGATGCTGCTGTAGTGCAATCGTCACAACGCTTTGTGAGTGTGAGTGCAATTGAGTATAGCGATTTAGACGGCCCTGGTGGTGTTAATGGCCCTAAATTTGTGAAGTTTTATAACTTTGCTGCTGATGGTTCGCGCAACACTATGGTTGACCAAGATGGCTTAGGTGATAAAGCAATGCCGCATATTTGCGTTAACTGTCATGGCGGACGCGCTGATAGACTCACTACAACAGGTCTCTTTCCATTGGTTGCTAATGCAGCATCACAGCAAGCAGGAGATGTTTCGGCAAGACTGCAAGTGCTTAAGGTACATACCTTTGACTTTTCTAAATTAAAAGATCCTACAACCAATAGCGTTCGTACTCGTGCCTCGCAAGAAGCTGATATGAAGGTGATTAATCAATGGATTAGTGCTACTTATAGTAATACGGGTATCAATGAATGGGATGGCTCTGTCGCACAAAACTTTATTCAAACAGCTTATGGTGGTGCAGGTTTCCCTAATGCTAGTTATAGTGATGTGGCAGCAACTGCGTTTGTACCTGACTCGAATTGGACAAGCAGTGGTCAAGCAGGCCTTTACCAAAATGTAGTAGCGCCATCTTGTATGACTTGTCATATTTTGAGGGGCACTAAAAATCAAGACGATATTTCGTTTAAAACATTTACTCAATTTAGTAACTATGCAGACAGAATAAAAGCGCACGTGTTTGACCGAGGCAATATGCCACTAGCTAAGATTGTCTTTGAGCAGTTTTGGGCTACAGGCGGTACCTTGCCACAACAGTTAGCGGCTGTTCCGTCTATAGCAGCACAAGGTGCTACTGCTACTCTGCAGCCTGGGAGGCCAATCGCTGACCCAGGACCAGATAGGTTTGTGCGCATAGGCCAACTTAATTTGTCTGCTGTAAATAGTTTGTTTGCTAGTGACTTTAGTTGGTCACTCGTGACTAACCCCGGCAATGCTGCAAGTTTTGTTGGCGCTACAAATTCAAGCAATGCAGTCTTGAATTTGACTGCAAACGGTACTTACGTCGTTAGATTAACAGCAACAGGCAATGGTTTGACTGATACTAAAGACATTACTGTTTTAGTTGATAATACTAATGCACCTAATCCAGCGACTTTGAATTTTGCGGCAATTCAAGCACAATTTACAACATCTACTTGTAATAGTGCGGGCTGCCATAGTGGTAACAATGCGGCATTATCTGGAAATGCTAATAAGCCGCCACTGTCATACAACTCTGCGGATTATGCAAGTGTCAACGAGTTTTACAATACGGTACGCAGCCGTATTAACTTTACTGATGTGGTAGCGAGCCCATTGCTACGCAAACCTTCTGGCAAACATCATGGCGGAGGTGTTTTGGCTCAACCACAGTTTGATACTAGTATGCCACTTGGTACTTCGCCTGCCCGAAGTGGTTACGATTTGTTTGTTGAGTGGATTATGGCTGGTGCACCACAATAAGTAAGTGGTACTGTCAACCGTGTAAGTAGTTAAAACGATATTGAAATACGCTTAATGAAGTGTAAAGGACTAAGATGAGCCGCTTTAATGATTCAGAAGATCCACGCCGTAGGCTTTTAATTAAAGCCCTTGCTGCCAGTATGTTTGCAGCTGGTATGCCTATGCCGCGAGCAATGGCGGATGGTATTTTTGGTAAAACGCCACAAAAACTCCCACCGGGGCAATCTATTTATAAAATGACGGGCTCGGTGAAGGTGAATGGTGTAGAGGCCAATTTAAACACTAAAATTAATGCAAAAGATACTATAGAGACTGGCAAAGATAGTGAAGTGCTATTTGTTGTTGGAGGAAACTCTATGATTTTGAGAGCGAATAGTACTTTAACTATGCAAAGCAAAGCTGAACCAAGCGATGTAGAGCACGCTAATAACTTGGTGATTTCTGGCTTGCGTTTATTGACTGGTAAATTACTTTCAGTTTCTAGAAGTCAAGGCATTGATATACAAACACAAACTGCAACGATTGGTATTCGAGGTACAGGCGTATATTTAGAGGCTGACCCTGAGCGTACATATTTTTGTACCTGCTACGGCTTAGCTGATGTTAAAGCGACTAATGACCCGTCTAGCACGGACACAGTACAAGCAGAACATCATGATAAGCCTTTATACATTCTTGCAAATGAGCAGGCTGGTAAAAATATACGTCGTGCAAGCTTCGTTAATCACACAGACCAAGAGTTGATGATTATTGAGACTCTTGTAGGGCGTACTCCGCCATTCGTATTCTCTGAAAGTGAGTATGAAGGTGTAAAACGTGACTACTAATGATTGTCCAAGCTTATAAGCAATAAACTTGTCAAAAAAATAGGGCTAGTAATCACTAGCCCTATTTTTTTGTATCAATCACTGCATTTAAAACTGCTTTAGTATGAATGCCTGCACTTGCTTTAGATTAAAAATCTAGCTATTGCAAAATCAGAGTTTAATCGTAAGAGATTGTCACAGGTTTAAATATCTTCTCAGGTGATGTTCTGATTGCTGCACCAGTTGGGCACGCACGTACGCAAGCTGGGCCTCCACTTTGACCATTGCACAAATCACATTTAACGGCCTTTTTAAGTGCATTAGGGTCATAATCTGGTGCTCTTTGACCTGGGGCTTTACCTATACCTAAAAGTAGCCATAGTAAGTTAGCACCCATTTTAGGTGGTTTTTGCACAGCCATTTGAATCACGCCATATGGGCAATTTCGTTCACAGTTACCGCAACCAATACAAGCATCGCTAATTGATACTTCGCCTTCTTTAGAGCGTGTAATAGCGTCTGGAGGGCAATCTTTCATGCAGCTTGGGTTTTCACAGTGGCGGCAAGCTACAGGGAGGTGGAAGTTAGCAAACGAAGGGCCTGCTTCTCGGTGTAAGCGTGAAGTGCCGTTATGTGTTTCAGCGCAAGCTGTTTCACAGTTGTTACACTGAATACACATAGATTCATTAATCAAAAGTACGTCTGAAGCTTCACCTACACCTTGTTTTAAGAAAAAGCGTTGAAGGTCGCTGGCATTAGCTGATTTATCTTCTGATTCAACATTTGAACGTATGCGGTCAAACATTACTTTTTCAAGTGCCGCACGCCACTCTGGGTTAGCGTCTAGCTGCTCTCTAAATGCTTCGGCCTTAAGCACTAACACCTCGGTGTAAACCGCAGCTTTCACTGTGGCAGTACGGGGTGCATTATTAATCAGTGCCATTTCACCTACATAATGGCCTGCGGAGATGTAAGACAAAATCTTGTCTTCACCCTCTATTTTTTTGGTGACTGTGAGTGAGCCATTTCTCACTAAGTAGAAACCATCGGCCTCATCGCCTTCTTGGAAAAGAATTTGGTTTGTTTGGTATCTGCGTTTTTCAATGCCACTCGCCATTAGGCTAGATATTGCTGCTGAGCTAAGCATTGGGCCAATGTACATTGAAATGGCATTACGGATGAACCAGTTATCAATTTGACGGCGTACGCTTTCAACAGAAGCAATCAGTGTAAGCATGGAGTTACGAGGTGTTTCCATGAGTACGCAATTATCACCAGCTAGCACAGTAGCGGTTCTGCGACGGCCAGATAGTAGCCCCATTTCGCCAAAGAACCCGCCTCTAGTCACAGGGATAACTTTAATCTTGCCGTCTTTATCTTCTAGTTGAATGTCTACTTGACCATCTAGTACAGAGAAGAAGGTGTTGGTGTAATCTAGCTTTTTAAAGATTACAGAACCTTTTTCAGGCATTAAGACTTTAGAGTCTAACATGAGCTCGCGCATTTGCAGCTTAGACATCTCTTTGAATAGTGGCAAAGATCCAGAAATCAGGTCTAGAGTCTCTGAGACTGTAGAGAATGGTCGCCAAGCCTGAATTTTAGCTTTAATGAGCGGCTCATCAACAGGCTCAACACTGTGGCCTAAAATGGTTTCAACCACTTCATAGCCTTGGTTCATGGCTTGTTTAATGAGTGGGTAACCGCCTAGGGCACCAACGATATATAAACCTGGTACGTTAGATTCATATTGTTCTGAAAGTACGGGTACAGATGCTGGGTTGTCGTTCGGGAATACAATACCAAAGCTCTCAACGAGCTTACGTGGTGGTGTCGCACCTAAACGTGCAATGACACGATGGCAAGGGATAGTGGTAAGCCCTTTAGGACCATTGTAAATAAAGTTTAGAGGTGGCTCTGTGCCTGACTCTTCAATTTTAGCGGTAGTGGAGCTATAGCATATATTAATTTGCCCAGCTTTTTCAGCTTTTAATATGAGGTTGCGATTACCCTCTTTACATTGTGCAAATTCAGTTTGGCGATTTAATAAATAAACTTTATTTTGCTTCATCAAACCTAGCGCATTTTCAATACCTGCATCACCCGCACCAATGACGATGATTGTTTCATTTACGTATTCGTCTGGATCGGCGAGTGTATATTGCACTCTTGGAAGGTCTTGACCTTCAACACCAAGTTTTCTTAGGTTGCCTTGTAAGCCAATACCCAAAATGACAGCTAGGCCGACATAGGCGCTACCATCTTCACATTTAACATCAAACTTACCCGTGCTTTCATTGCGCTTTACATAGTTAGCACGTTTGCCATATTCAACATTGACACCAAGGTCATTAACGCCAGAGTTCCATTTGTCTAGAATAGTCTCACGTTTTCCAGCATCAAACTCTAAGTCACTACGTAGCGGCAAGAAGCTAGGCTCGGCCATCACGTGTTTACCTTTTTGATACTTGTAAATTGTATCTGAGAGGTAAGTTTCAGCTTCTAACAAAACGTGTTTTACGCCTAGCTTTTGTGCGTGTGCAGCAGCAGAAAGGCCAGCAGGGCCAGAGCCAATAATGATAATTTCATACTCATTTTCGGCGAGTGGGGGGGTGTTTTTATTCGTAGCTTTGCTCATTTGTTACCTCGCTTGTGAGACGGCGAACTTTAAGTCTGAAAACTGTTTTGCAAATATCTCTGGCTCGTATTTTTCATCATTGAGCAATGTTTTACGCATTGCAGCTAAGTGACGATTGACTACAGGTGCTGAGTTTAATGCACCTTGTTTAGCGAGAGATAATGCTAAGTCTGAAACTGCCATATAGGCTTGCTCTGCACCTGCATAGTCAGAAAACTGGCTTTTTGAGGCCTCATCTACAAGCGCAATAAATATAGCTTTTAATTCTTTTAATGACATAGGTTTTTTGTCTATTGAATCAATCGTGCTATTGATGTAAGTGGAAAGCAGTTGAGCTAACTGCTGCGGTGTTTTGCCATTTAAATCATTATTGCCAGAAATAGCTTGATGCAATGTAGATACACGATTGTTAAAGCCTGAAGCGTTTTCAGGTGTGACTACCTTTACAATAGCACGTAACATTAGCAAGTTGCTGTCATTCAGGCGTACTCTACCAGGACCTATACCTAATCTTGCTGTTGCTTTCTTTTCACTCATAGGGTGGTGGCAAGCATGGCAATCAAATAGTACCAGTTCAGGGAAGATGCCATCGTAGCCTTGTTTTGGGTCAGCAAAGCTGTTAAGTAGCTGCTGTGTTGCGATTGCTTGGCCTATTGCCCAAATTTTAATAGG
This sequence comes from uncultured Methylophilaceae bacterium, assembly GCA_964484985.1. Classification (GTDB taxonomy): domain Bacteria; phylum Pseudomonadota; class Gammaproteobacteria; order Burkholderiales; family Methylophilaceae; genus CAZAHP01. The sequence continues at coordinate 27,381 of CAZAHP010000003.1, read as the reverse complement.
GTTATATTCACCTTTTCGTTTGTGCCAGTCTTCATCAACTTTAAAGTGTGATGGTTGAATGGCTGTGAAAGTTTCTAACTCAAATGTGAGCCTGGGATGACCTGCACCCATGATGCGATGGTTTACAAAGCGGTTTTTATCGCCAAAGTGACAAGATAAGCACAATTTGGCTTGGGACACTGAATCACTGGTTGGATACATACCGTTTTTAATATTATCAGCATGTGTATTACCTTCTAGAGTATGTGATTTTACCCAGCGTTCGGCGGGACCATGGCAGCCCTCACAACCTACGCCCTCTGTTGGCATGAAGCGTTCACCACGTAAGCTTTGCTGAGGGTTGTGAGCGTGGCAATCTAAACACTCTTTTGTTTCATGTGCAGGTTTTTTGAGGCCCAAGTTTTTTGCAATGGTTTTAGAGTCTTCATTAAGCAAAACATTATAAGTCTGCGTATGCTTATCTAGCCTAACCCAAGTGGTGTATTCGTTTTGTAATACGTTTGATTCTTCCCAAGGTACAGTCGAGCCATGGCATAGGCTATTGGTGCAATTTACAGTACCTAAAGTTTTGTCGTGTGACTGATAGGGCATAGTTGCGGCTGCAGCCATGCTTGAAATCAATGCTAGGTAGGCGAATGTGAGTAGTTTGGCTAGACTGAATGGTTTCAATATATGCATCATTTGCTCGTAGATGGTAAAGTTGATTTAGATTTAGCTTTTACTGTTGGCACTGGCTCAACATAGTCACTAAGGCTATTTGGCAAATCATCGACTGTCCAAATGTTACCGTCAGGGCGTAAATAGAGTTTCTCCATTTCAGTGCGGTTAAATGGACGTGAGCCTATGCGACCAAATATCGCAATTTGGTGTCCTGTTTCATCTACAGCACGGTCACGGTCTAGGCCTTTAGAGATTGCTATAGCAGGAGATTTTGTTCTGCTCCAAGCAATTAACTTAGGTTTAGGCTCTGGTGAGAATCCGTAAAAGCGTGGCTGTATTTCAGGTGAGGTTAGTTGTAACACTTTTAGCCCATTTTTACCATCAGCTACATAGGCAAAAAGTGATGCATTTGTCGTGCCAACCATGACATCATAGGCGTCATTTAGTTTGCCATCAGCATTAAACATCTGATAGACCATTGGTGCACTTGGTCTTTCAATATCAATGATGGCTAAACCTTGTTCACCTGCTGCCACGTAGGCGTAAGTTCTAGCTAGGTAAAGTTTCTGCGCATTTTTAAGTGGTATATGTGCATCAAGTAACTTGGGAGCATTAGGCAGGGTAATATCAATCACTCTTAGACCTGTGCTGTCTGTTACAAATACATATCTGAATTGCACTGCTGAACCACGAACATCGTCCATAGCAATCGTCTTGATGTGTCTAGGTTTGAGCGGATTGTCCAAATCTAGTATTACCAAACCTTTAGGTGTGGCTACATAGGCATAATGACCGCCTAGTGTAATATGTCTTGCACCTGTGAGTAAGCCTTTAGGGTTCCATGTGCTTGCTCGTTTGAGGAAGTTGTTTCTAGGTTCTCCATCAGCAAGTGTATCTACGTCAACAACAATAAGACCTTCTTCTGCATCTGTAATAAATGCGTAATGGTAAATTGCGTGGAAAGGTTGCTCCTGATTGGTTTTACGCATTAAATCGCCTTGATTACGACTTGGGGCGATTGATTGGTTAGTAGGTATTGCCATACATGTTGCATTTTTAGAAGCCACATGCGTGTCTTGACCTAATGCAGAGAACGGCGCAGTAACAATTCCTTGTGAAAACCCCTTATTACCAATACTTGCGATGTCATATACGCGGAAACCGCCAGCACCTTCTGCAACGAAGAGGTATTCACCTCGCATTTGAACGCAGTTTGCCTTGCCGCCTGTACTGTGATCCTGTATGTGTAGTGTCATTTCAGGTAGCTCCAAACCTCTATCTTGGTGCTTTTTGAAATAATCAGGATAAGCGTACCTTTGCAGGTAACTGCCAATAACCGCTTGAGGCTCATCCCACTCTGTTACGGTAATTGCTTCTACGTGGTCAGCTTCGCCTAACCAAGCATTAAAGCCAACAAAGTTTACAAAGTTAGTGCCTTGCAGCAATAGCTGAGCCATGATGGCATTATTGTCATCTTTGCTTGAAATGTGACAGTCAGAACAAGTTTTTGTCTCTTCTTTACGCTCAGTATGAGGGTAGTGTGGGGCAAATGCTTGTGATGAGAATCCACTAGCAGCAATAGGTGGTTGCTGTATGTAAATACGTTCACGGTTAATATTTGTGGATGACAAGATTAACGCTGAGCTAGAGCGCACAGGTGTGACTTTAGAGCCTTTAACAGGGCCACTGAGGCCAAGTTGGAACATTTCGTCACGTGCAACTTGAGGGTTGTAAGTGGCGTAGTTTCTGGTTTCTCCACCTTCATAATGGTGGCGCTCAGTCTTCCAGTTGGCTTGTATTGGTAGGTGGCAGCCTGCGCAGCTGGTAGTCCAAGATAAGTGACAAGTGAAGCATGTCATTTTGTCATTGTCATGAGCGAGTTTTTTTACGCCTAAGCCCCATTTACCTTGACGACCATCTTCACCTGCAGCCATGAGTTTTGCACGTGCAGCTTTAGGGTTGTAGTGTGGATGTTTTGGATTTACTGTGTCTTTAACTAAAGACATTTCCCACTCTTTATCAGGATGTAAGGCAGAGCGCTGGTAGAGTTTTCCATTTTTCCATTCAAAGCGACGGCGACCATCTTGCGTTGTCAGGGTGCTTAAATCTAAACCACCTGGGCGAGCTGCAGGGCCTGAGGTGTGCAGGGTAGGGTAGCTAGTAGCGGTACCATGGCAATCGGAGCAGTCAATCTCGATTGCCGCGGCAACTTCACCATAAATATGGCCATTGCCGTGCATGTCTTGCGCGAAGTGGCAATCGACACAGTGCATGCCGATATCCATGTGGATAGAGCTTAAGTGGACTGCTTTTTTGAATTTGTCAGGATCATTGTCATCGACAATGTTGCCCTTTTTGTCGAGTAGCGCGCCTTTTCTATCTCGCTTGAAAATGGCTCGGAAGTTCCAGCCGTGTCCATGGTAATCTGCGAATTGAGTATCTTTGAGTTTTGAGTTTAATGTTGATACATCTTTCAAAAATTCAGGGTCACTCCATTTACCACGTATTGCTGCCTCTTCAGGGTTGCGCTCATTAATGGCACGTATTTCAGCGTCAGTTGGATATTTTTGCTTTTCAGGCCACATTGCTGGGGCGTCTGACTCGTAATCCCACATGGTGTAGCCGTAAAAGGAGTTTACGAAAATATTAGGTTGGTGCATATGACACACCATGCACTGTGAGGATGGAATTGCACGTGTAAACTCATGTTTTAACGGGTGTCCTCCCTCACCTTTAGGAATGGTGGGGTCAATAGATTCTGATGTGCCGCCATTGCCGAATTTTGCGTAAGGGCCACCGTGGTTAGGGTCACGGTCGTTAGCGTAAATACTGTGGCAAGCTGTACAGCCTGAAGAGCGATAGTCCCCAGCTTGCTCGTTAGTACCTAAAAACCAAAGATGTGGGTCATTTAGACGTGTCTTTGTAATGTTAATCACAGGAACAGCAATGTTGCTACCTGTACCTGGGCCACGGTTAGATTGATGTAAGTCTGGGCGACCTGGTTCATCTACTCTTTGTAGCGTGCCTGTAATGTTGGGTAAACCGATTTCAGGGAAGATGCTGTTGATGTTGCGGCCACCACGCTCAAACACGCGGAAAATATCACCAGCTGGTATAGTCTCCCAAGCGGGTAGTGGGTAAAGTCTATCTAGAATGCCTTTGTGAATGTGCAGGTCGTCGGTTACTCTTAATGGGTTGACGATGGCAGCTGGTTCACTATCATGGGTGTAGGCTTCGCCTATAATATAACGTTTGTAAGGCAAAATACCGTTGTTATAGGCAGCACCACCCCATAACATGGCTGAGGTAGACATTAGGCTACGTTCTTGGGCTTGAATTGTTTTGAGGTGGCAAGCACCACAAGCATCACGCGCTACGCGTAAGTCACCTGGGTTAATAAAACGTATGTACGCTGGGTGCTCTTTGTTTAACTTAGTGTACGAGATAGGTGGATTTGCTGAGGATGGGTATTTCCAAAATTTTTCATTGCGTGGTGGAATATGTGCGTGGTCTAAAGCCTCACGATACTCATGGCTTTTTGGAGCTTTCGCTACATTTTCTTCTACTTTAATTTGAGCATTACCACCATGGCAGTCGGTACAACCAATCATCACAGCCGGATTAGCATGCATGGTGTGACGGTCAGTTTTTGTATGACAGGTCATGCAACCTTCTGACTTGCTGTTAGCTTGTGCTTCAGTTTGTGATTTAGGGGCTGCAGGCGCCATCGTGTAGGCATGTTCAACGAGGTGCGCCTCTTCAGAGGCCAGGCTATTCATTGAGCTTGCTATGAACGTGAAAATGCCTAAGCCAATGCTTAGCATGAGGTTCAAATTCACACGTGATTTTACTAACTGCATAATTAAAGTAGTTCCATTCAAATTTAGTAAGTCAGCACAGCGTTCAGCAGGACTGAGTACACTCTATCTTTATCGTCACCATACAGCCCTTTTAGACCTTCACCTGGCTTAAGAACGGCAGCTGAGCCGTTAAACAAAATGTTTTGGTTAAATAGTGGACGCCAATGGAAGCCTACAGATGCATCAACACCTAAGTGCCTAGAGTTAATTTCTTCATTACGCAAATTGGCGAGAGATGATGTGTTGACGAAGTGCATGTCAGAGATGTTGCCAAAAACTCTTAGCTCTGGCGTGATGTCGAAGTCTGCGCCCACACCAATCAGAGCTAAGCCTGGGTTAACAAAGTTAGATTGGCCTTGGTCTTTTGATGATCTGAGCGATGGCAAAATACCGTTACGACCTGATAGGGCAACACCGCCACCACCAATCAATGGGATGCCTTGACGTATAAAATAGCTTGTTGATGCGCCAGCAAACTGTGGGTTTTCTAAAATAGCGTCAAAGCCTGTAGATTTTCCATCAAACGGGTCTTTGTCACCAGATGCATACAGAAAGTTGCCTCTTACACGTATCCAGTCAAAGTCGCGTGAAATTTCAGATGCGTGAAAGAACGCACGAATATCTTGTTGTCTGCGAGCGATAGGGTTTCTTTCATCTTCACCAATCGCAAAATAGTTAGAGGTGTCGAGATTCCATTTGCCAAAGTGACCATCAGCCGTGTAGCCCAAATATGTTACGTGATATTTGTGCGGATTTAAGTCACCGAGCAAGGCAGGTCGGACTAAGAATTCATTGGTGTCGTACTCACGCTTGGTGTCGGAGTTGCGATTGTGAATTACAGAAACCTGAGATGTTAAACCAACAACAGGAAAGTCTTGACGGTATAAGTTGGCGACATAAGTATCATCGTTACGAAGGCTTTGCGTAATATCATTGAGGCCACTGTTGGTGTCTTTTTCTAAGCGTCTAAACCAAGCTAAGTTGTATTGATAGCGATTGTTGTCACGCGTACCAAATAGACGCACACCAAAAGGAGTGTCTTGGAAAAGAAAGCCTCTAAAGTCGCTGATAAATGGCTGTATGCCTACGCGAATACTGTCAAAGTCATATCGGTCTGAGACGTTGCGCAAGTGATAGTCTAAAAATAGCTCTTGCACGCCTAAGAAGTTATCATTGCGCGTCACGCCATCTCTAGGGTCTGCATTGACCACGCCTGCCTCTTCAACGTCTAAGTAGTTGTATTGGTAAACGGGTACAAATCTAAACTCATAATCGGGCGGTCTAAATGTGGTGTTACCTTTTGTAAGGCTTAAGCTGAGAATCAAGTTTTGTACAAACACTAACTGGTCGCCGTCGCCATAAGTGTTATTGCTTCCACCAAATTGATTCGAAACAGGTGTGGTGACGTTTCTAGCTTCAAGCACAGTGTCTGAAATGACACCTAAATTAAAGAATAGGTTGTGACCGTATTCTTTGAGTACAGGCAAGTCACCTTTTAACTGGTTTTGGTTGAACGGGTCGTACCATGGAAACTTGAAGCCTAATGCCTGCATTAAACGCCATCTGTCTGAAATAGGCACAGACTCACGTGGCAGATTAGCTGCTGGCGCTTCCACTTGCGATGGATCTATTGGTGGCAAAGTGACGACTAAATTAGGGTCAGCAGGTTGAAAGGTTTTAGTGTAGTTGGCATCTGCAGCATCATTGCTGCCCGTTTTTTCGTTAGCAATACTCACATCGCCAGCATTCGGGCGCACAGAGAGTGTCATTTGCCCATATTCACCCTCGGTCATGTGTACCCAACCAAATTCTTGTTGTTGGGTAGATACTTTGATTTTGTACCAGCCGTCACGCTCTTCCACAGCATCTAATAAGTTGCCTTTTGGAATCTCATAGAGAACCAGAGCATCTTGTTTAGGTAGTGCATATACTTTAATGACAGCAGAGAGCACTTGCAGTTGTATTTTTTGGCTTTGTTGAGGCACACTTTCTGCCGCAAAAACAGGCATGTTGAGCGTGACAAAACCTGCTAAGCAGAGTGCAGAAACAAGTGGTTTAATGGCTTTCATATTAAATCCCTGAACATACGTTTTGTTGGTCACTGTTGTTAAACGGCGTTTGTGGGCAGTTTACGTAACGTAAGGGTACACTTTGTGGAGACAGTGTATCTGAGCGGATGGTGCTTGGTGCATTTGATACACCAGTGCCTAAAATGTTGCCAGCCCGTGATAAACCTAGGAATGCAACCATATCATCTTGGTCTACGCCATCACCAGAAACACCTACCGCACCGATTAAGGTTGAACCTCGATAAATAGGTACAGCACCAGGGAAGATTTGAATGCCGTTATTGATGCCATCTGAGCTGTTAGCACTACAGCTGGTGTCTATGGTGGTAGGGGCTACAATAGCAGTGACAAGTTTGTTGTAAACTAAATCTAACTGAAAGCCTACACTGAATGGACTCCAAATGTTGAGGGGTTTTGATAATGGACCATTGCCTGTGCCGTTAATCCCATCTGGGAATAGAGGGCGAGCAATGTTGCCGATTGCGCGAGCTGTAAATGCATTGCCTCCATCAAATATGCTAGAGCCGAAGAATGTGTCTGATGCCGTGTTATAGGCTGCAACAGATACAGTTGTCGAAGATGCGGCCGCTAGGTCGCCTGCGTAGGTAACTGATGGTTGTGCCAGAATAGTAGTGCCAGCATTTGCTTTTGAGAAAAATGCTGCAGTTCTTGCTTTTTGTATTGAAACGTCAGTACCAAATACTGGTGCGTCTGGTGTGCGCGACATACCAAGAATATTGCCGTTGATATCTACTACTGAGACGGTTACTTGTACAGCTGAGCCAACTGGACGGCGAATTTGCGCGCGAGACTGATTGGCAACACCAATAGCAGAGTTGAGGATTTGTGTGACCTCTCCAGCAGTGAGTGGGGTTGTGCCGACGATGGCACTTGTCGCTGGGAAGCGATTTGTAGTGCCGTTAGTGATAACAAAAGCGCCACTACCTAATGTGTCAGTAGGGTCATCTGCATAGCCAGAGTCTGCTGAACCATAGGCTTTGCCATCGCGTAAAGCGGCTGGGCTAAAGTATTCTGCGACTGAGATTAAACTGCCTCCCGAGCTTGGTAGAGCGCTTGCATTGACAGCTACCAGATTGCTGTCAGCATTGCTATAGCCAGCAATTAAACCGCCTAAAGTGATTTTATCCGCACGGATACAGCTTGGTGCTTGGAAGCCAGCTAATGCAGATTGCGCAATAATTTCGTCGTTACCTGTGGCGCCTGATGTAGGCGTTAAGTCTAAGCCGTACACGCCGTCAGACATGACACCAATACCACCTACTACTACGCCATTTTTGTAGATTGGGAAGCCACCTGGGTCGCCCGCCAAGCCTAGTGGTGAGCGTTTCGGGCCGTTAATTACGCCACTGCCTCTGATAACAAAGTCTCCACAAGGTAGTTGACTAAATTGTACGCCGAATAAAGGTCCGCTTGGCTGATTGTCAATCGTTGGAGCAAAGTGCTCTTGAATAATAAAGCTGGCGGTACGTGTAGAGAATGCGTTGCCAGAGGATGATAGATATGCACCAGTGACCGCTTTAGCAATCGCAGCAAGTTCAGAAGGAACAAAGTTAGTAAGCCCGTCTAGACCTTGAGGTAGGCTGGTTAGACTTCTTCCACTCAGGATATTCACTGTAGTCGATGCCCCAGACATTCGATAGACACCGAGGACATTACCAACGCGATCTGTTACTGCGATTGTGGCATTAGCCCCTTTGCTTTGAGCTGCTTGTATTGCCTGCGCGATAATGCGTTCTACTTCAGCAGCTGTTAGATTTTGCGGGGTTGATGCTATGCTAAAGTTACAGTCTGAAGTGCCGCCTTTGACACCAATACCAGAATCGCCACCACCACCTCCGCCGCCGCAGGCAGATAGTATGGCAAGTGCACTGGCTATGGTTAGCCAGCGACAACTGTTATTCGTTTTGTAATTTAGCATGCTCAACGTTAGTCCCCTTGTTTCATCTTTATTTATTGCAGTATCTTCGAGCTTATTTTGTATTATTTATTTTCATGTTTAGCTGTGAGTTTGATGCCTTCTTTTGATTTTTCAGTCAGTTTGTGGGCTGATTGATGGAAGCCATGGCATAAGCCACAATCTGAAACTATCTTATTCACCACGGGTTTTTTGCCTGCATGGCAGTCACGGCAAGTATCGATAGAAGGCATCAATACATCCTCTGCCTTTTTTGATTTGTTAGCTGCGTGACAATCAGTACAGTCTGCGAGATTGTGTTTTGAGTGGTCAAATACGGAGCTCACAAACCAAGGGTGTGTGGGTGTGATTTTTCCTATGGCATATTGAGGCAAGTCTTGTCCAGGGGTGCCTTTTTTGCCTTGACCGCTGAGTTTTGTAACTTCATGACATAGGTTACATGAGGTTTTTTCGAATAATGAAACTGCTGCCAGACTTGCGCGGCTGCGTGAGTCACCATTCGAGCTAACGTAACTGACTACCTTAGGCTCATCTTTCCCAGGACGTATCAGGTTAATAAGTGCCGTCAGTGGCTTTTCATCCACTGGCACAGTGTTGACTTGTACATAGCTGTAGAATTCGCGGATTGTAGAAAGCGCTAACTCAACATTGCCATGAGGCACTTCGCGGTTAGATACAGCAGGCTCAAATTTTAAATCATGGCAATATTGGCAATCTTCTTTCATAGTAATCGGGGCGAAGTTCACACCATCTTGGTTAGGCGTGTGGCAGCTTGCACAGTTCATGTCAACTTTGCCTTTGGGGCTCTTTACCCCGCCTTTTTTTAGGTGTACATCATGAGGGAATTTAAAGCCAGGCTTTTCACTTAAGCCGGTTTTGGTTAGACGGGTGCGCACTAAGTCATCTGGTTTTGTGCTCGCAGCCAATTGATATTTAAACTCAGGGTGCTGTTTAGCAAAGTCTTTCACGTTTTGAATTTTTGTTTTTGGGTAAGACTGTTTGATATTGCTATGGCAGTCAGAACAGTTTGTATTCATGTAGTGCTTGTTTTGTCTGCTTAGTCCATCGAGGCCATTATGGTCGCGATGGCAGCTTGCGCAAGTGGCTTCGGCAAGCACGCTTACAGACGTTGCTTTTTTGTCTACGTGGTCAGCAGCGTTTTTATGGCAGGTTTTACAGTCTTTATCTAGCACTTGTGCAAAAGGTGTAGAGTGACAGGCTTTACAATCCGTTGCCCAGGCTTGGTGAGCTTGGTCTAGTGGGTGGCCAGGAGTCCATAGTTTATCTACAGCTAAATAGGTGGGCGTGTTTTTTCTATCTAATTGCGACTCTGGGTTGCTGGCTGTGAACTTTGCTAATGCTTGTTTTTGCAGGGGGTCTACAATTGCCGGGTTGGTGTGATCGTTAGTTGTATTTGCACCAAATGCTTGTTTGATTTGCTTAAGTAATTTTGGGTGAGACTCTAAAAAAGCAGCTGCTTTTTCAGGGTGCATGGAGTGGTATACCGGTATCGCAAAACAAACTGCAAAAAAGCTTAAAAATAATAGCCAAGAAAGAAACCTGCGACCCTTAATAGGGGTGTGCAAGTTTCTGAGTTGCTTGATGGTTGGGTGAATGTCAGTGGATTTCTGCATGATGGCTCAGGTTTGTTACCAGTAGAAAAATACGGAAATGGTGTGCGCTATAAGAGCAGCCAGTAGTGCGAATGAAAGCGGCACATGGAACATGAGCCAAATTTCCGACCAGCCTTTGAGTCTTAAAAACTCTCTAATTTGACCAAGCTGAACTTGTCTTCTGAGTTGTATTTTATATAGTTCTTGCATTTGTGGTGTTGATGAGTGTGTACTTAGGTAGCGTACAAACTTGCGTGTAGGGCATCTGTGTTGTTTGCCAAAATATCGTTGCCAAGGCATGTGGAATATTTTTGCGCCTGCAGAGTCTTCTATCATTTTCTTGATTTCAACGGGGAATGACTCAGCTAATTGTCTGCTTGCTGAGTCGTACTCTAACAAAGCTTCCCCCATTTGTTCTAGTGTTCTGCCTTGCAGTAGATTGCCCATGGTAGCAGGTTGCGATAAATAAAGCGTTATGCCCCAAACGCCGCTTAGTACAACTACAACAGTTAAAATGTAAGTGAGTGTGTGGATGTTCCAAGCAAAATGGAACGCCGCGTGTAGTGTGGCAACTACAACCAGAGATAATCCTAAATAGATATGTGCGGAAAGCCAGCCACGCACGGTGCCAATGTTCGATTTGTAGGCGCGTTTTCTCATCCCAAAAAACAGTAACCACAAAATTAGTACTGCCCCTATGGTGCCTAGGGTGTAACCTAGCCATGTGCCGCCACCAGGACGTATCGCAGGCTCGTCATATATGTATAGCCCAACGCATATTAGGATTAGCATTAGCGACCATTTCAAATACTTGAATCGGTATAGTGTGAGTATGTTTTCTTGGTACATAATTTAATATTAATATATCTTTAAAAGGTTATTTTGCTAAATTTAAGTAATCCATAAAAGCACCATACAAAAATTACTAATGCTAAAACCATAGTTCTAGTATGTATATTAATGTGAGTGGTGAAAAAATAAAAGGTAATTAATTGCAGCCTAAAACTACGAAATAACACTTATAATAAGCCACTACATAATTTTACAATTGCAATTCTACCTAAAACTCTACCCATGATGCTATTTCTTTTTATCGCTTTAGGCTTAATTTTTCTAGTTGCTATTTTGTTTTTTAAGGTTTGGAGTAATGTCCAAAGCGGCTCCAATGATAATGCCCCCGAGTGGCAAGCGCTAGTTGGTCAACGCGATGAGATTGAGCGTGATGCTAGTTTGTCTGAAACGACTAGAGAAGAGTTGCGTCAGGAGTGGGCTACAGTGGCAAATGACGTGCTTGCCAAACACCCATCTGGTGAGGTTGATGCGAGGTTAACGAAAAAAGCGACTATGTTGCTGATGACCTCAGTTGCGCTACTTGGTGTGATGTTTTATTTGGCTATCGGTCACTTGCGGAATGATGCTTTGCAGTTGCCAGATAGGGCTGCTGTTGACCCGATGATGGCGACTGCCGAACCACCTCCTATGGATGGTGCTAAACATCCTGGTGGTGGGGAAACTTTGGAGCAACGTAT
>CAZAHP010000003.1:0-15614 GCA_964484985.1 uncultured Methylophilaceae bacterium | reverse complement strand
CGCACCTCACCTGAGGTGTTGTTGAGTGGAAAACCTATGCCGTTTAAGCTTGACGATAGTATGGCGATGAGCCCTGCATTTAAGCTTTCTAATGCTAAGCAAGTGAAGCTTGAAGCGAGAATTTCTATTGGGGGCAATGCAATTAAACAAGCAGAAGATATTGGCGCGATGCAAATGGGCGTTAAAGTGGGTACGCAAGATTTGCATTTAGTCATTGGTACAGTGGAAAAATAATTGCTATATGCGCTCTGAGCTTTTGAAGTTTGGCCCATATTGTTTAAAGCGTAGTGGGCGCGTCTTGGCTAAATCTCTCACTTTTGATTTACCTGCGGGCTGTTTTTTAGAGTTGCGTGGCGACAATGGGGCAGGTAAAACCAGTTTGTTGCGGACCTTGGCAGGTTTGGGTGATGTGAATGACAAGTATGCTGATATTAAATCACGCTCAGTATTTTACTTTGCTCACCATACAGGTTTTAGTGCTGAACTCACGGTATTAAAACAGCTAGATTTGAGTTTGCAAATGCTAGGCGTGCAAGCAGATGCTAAAAAACTGCTTGGTATGTTAGAGGTGGTTGGCCTGAGTAGAGCAAAAACTGCACAAGTGCGCACACTATCTCATGGCCAATGGCGGCGTTTGGGTTTGGCCGTGATGGCAGGCAGTGGCTGCCAATTGTGGTTGATTGATGAGCCGCTGAATGCTTTGGATGTTAATGCCAAGGCGCTGTTTGCTGATTTGTTAAAAGTACATTTAGAGCATGGTGGCATGGCCATTGTTGCTACACATCAGGCTTTGAGTGAAGCTTTGCCTTCACTGGCCACTTATTGTCATGGAGTGATGACGATATCTGGAGGTTCTGCGATTTTTAACGCAGCACCTCATCAGCAACAAGCGGTGCCTAAAAAGTGGAGCACAGAAAATAAGTTGCCTATGCAGGCGTGGGCAGCGTTCTTATGGGCGATTCGCAGAGAGGCAGCCTTGTTGATGGCCAAGCCTTTAGATGTGCTATGGCCTGCTTTATTTTTTGCTATGGTGGTGACAATGTTCCCGCTTGCGGTGGGCGCGGTGACAGATACATTGAGCAAAATTGCGGCGGGGGTGTTTTGGATGGCAGCATTGCTCTCTGTGCTGATGGCAGCGAGCCGCTTATTTAGTGCAGATGATGAGAGTGGCGCTTTGGTACAGATTCGTACAGCGCGCTTATCAATGAGCGCTTTTTGCGCGGCTAAAATAGTCTCAAACAGTCTGTATTTAGGTGTGCCCATGGTGGTGTTAAGCTATATATTGGCCACGCTTTATCATTTGCCGCTTGTGATGATGCATAGCCTTGCTTTAGCACTTTTTATGGGGCTATTTAGTCTAACTGCGTTTGCTGCTTTATTTGCAGCTTTAGGCTTAATGGCGCGGCAATCGCAAGTGATGATGAGCTTGCTTGCATTCCCTATTTTTGTGCCGTTATTGATTTTTGGCGCTGCCGCTAGCAGCCGTATTGATAGCCAAATGTTTTTTACAGCGCCGATGTGGGTGATGTTGAGCTTGGCATGTCTGACTCTTTTGGCGCTGCCTTATGTGACGGCTAAAGCACTAGATTTGGCGATAGAATAGATTTAATTTAGTTAGTTTGAAATTTTATTGAGTAATGAAGTGATTATGAACCCACTATTATGGATACGTCGTTTTAATTCACCGCCTACTTTTATTAAAGTGGCGAATAGTGCTAGCCAATTTTTGTTATTTGCTGCCGCGCTAACGGCGCTGTTAGGCTTTATTTACGCTTTGTACTTTGCGCCCACAGATGTGCAGCAAGGAGAGGTTTACCGTATTTTGTACATTCATGTGCCTACTGCTTGGATGTCGATGTTTTTGTACGTGTTAGCAAGCTTTTACGCTATTTTGCATTGGGTTTACCGCACTAAAGTTTCTGCTGTGATGATGCGCGCGATCTTGCCTACAGGCGCTTGGATGACATTGCTCGCTCTGGTTACGGGCGCTTTATGGGGTAAATCTACTTGGGGTACATATTGGGTGTGGGATGCGAGATTAACCTCAGAGCTCTTATTGCTTTTTATCTACATTGGGCTCATGGCGTTTGCATCTATGATAGAAGATGAAAGCAAAACAGACCGCGTTTTAGCTTTACTTATTGTAGTTGGCTTAGTAAATATCCCTTTGATTTATTTTTCAGTGGTGTTTTGGAACACGCTACATCAAGGGGCTTCTATCGGTGCAGCTGGGGCATCAAGAATGGCTGTTGAAATGAGGGTCACCTTGTTAATTTGTACAATAGGCGTATGGCTGGCATGTGCTGGTTTGGTGCTGATGCGCGCACGCTTGATGCTGATGCTGCGTGAGGCAAAGTTAATTGAGAGGCTTTAAATATGCATGATATGGTGCTGATGAGTATGCTTTTAACGGCAGTCGTATTTGCGATTGATTGTTTTTCTATTGTTCGATTAAAGCGCAAATTAGCAGCGCTTAATTCTGAGGTTGATGAGTAAATAATGAATACAAGATTTTTAAAGCGACTGTGGTTGCCGGTATTAATTATTGCAGCGATGGCAGGAGCTGTTTACGCCATTATTAATGCTTTTAATGACAACCTTACGTTCTTTTACACGCCTAGCCAGTTATTAACGGGTGAAGTGCCTAAAAACAAAACCTATCGCATGGGTGGCATGGTAGAGAAGGGCAGCCTAAGCCGCGCAGAGGGCTCTTTAGAAATACACTTTCGTGTCACTGACACTAAAAATACGGTTCCTGTTGTATATACAGGTATTTTGCCTGATTTGTTTAAAGAAGGAAAAGGCGTGGTGGCCGATGGTAGTTATCAAGATGGTGTGTTTGTAGCCACTGAGGTTTTGGCTAAGCATGATGAAAATTACATGCCACCTAAACTCTCTAAATAAAAAATAAGCCAATAACAATTTTTTAAAACACTTTAAAACCATTTTAAAACAAAAGAAAACCCTGAAGAAAGATATTGAATGATTGCTGAATTAGGACAATTATGTCTCGCCTTAGCGCTGGCAATAGCGCTTATGACCAGTGTGTTTGCGTTTTGGCAAATGCTTAAAGGTAAGCTCTCTATGGCGCAACTTTCGCAAGGGCTGGCAGGTTCATCCTTGCTTAACTTTGCTTTAACTGGGCTAGCATTTATTGCCTTGATGACTAGCTTTTTGATGAGTGATTTTTCAGTACGAAACGTGGCTGAAAACTCAAATATTTTGCTGCCATGGCCATATAAAATTGCAGCAACTTGGGGCTCACACGAAGGCTCTTTGCTGTTATGGATACTCATGCTTACTGGCTGGACAGCGGCAGTGGCAATTTTTTCAAACAAACTCGCTTCAAGCTTTAGAGCGCGCGTGCTTGCGATTTTAATGTTGTTACAATTTGCTTTCTTGTTGTTTATGCTCAGCAGTTCTAATCCATTTGAGCGTATTTTACCTGCCGCATTAGCAGGACGTGACCTCAACCCATTGTTGCAAGATGCCGTCATGGTAATCCATCCACCCATGCTCTATATGGGCTATGTTGGTTTTGCCGTAGCGTTTGCTTTTGCTGTGGCAGCCTTGCTAGAGGGTAGGTTAGACCCTGTATGGGCGCGCTGGACTCGGCCTTGGGCAAATGCTGCATGGTCATTTTTAACCATAGGCATTATGTTGGGCAGCTGGTGGGCGTATACCGAGCTAGGTTGGGGTGGTTGGTGGTTTTGGGACCCTGTAGAAAATGCTTCACTCATGCCTTGGTTAGCAGGCACTGCCTTAATACACTCGCTTGCCGTGACCGACAAACGTGACACCATGAAAAGCTGGACAGTGCTGTTATCTATGATTGCTTTTGCGCTTTCATTATTAGGTACCTTCCTCGTGCGTTCAGGCGTGCTAACCTCTGTGCATGCATTTGCCACCGACCCTAAACGCGGCATGATGATTCTCGGCTTGCTCACTATTGTGATTGGTAGTTCATTTGCGCTTTATGCAGCCAAAACTAAACAAGTGGGTTTAGGTGGGCGCTTTGCTTTGGTTTCTCGCGAAACTTTGCTGTTGATTAATAATGTGCTCATGGTGACGGCGCTATTTACTGTAGTGTTAGGTACACTTTACCCATTGATTGCTGAAGTGGTGACAGGACGCAAAATGTCGGTTGGCCCTCCATATTTTGAGGTTGTGTTTGCGCCACTATTACTGCCTGCAATTTGGTTGATGGCCGCAGCGCCATACAGCCAGTGGAAGCAAATGAGCTTGGCTGAAACACTTAAACACATGCGCGTACCATTTGTTTTGGCGATTGCTACTGCCGCAGCGATTGCAGTGTATGGCGATAAAGTCAGTGTTTGGGCTTTTGTGGCGACAGCCGCTGCGGCCATGCTGCTGTTTAGCACATCTCGCCATGCCAAACTACAGCTTTCTAAACTTAAAGCCAATGGCGCATCACGTGCGCTATTTGATAGAGTGCGCATGTTGGGGCTTTCTTACTGGGCGATGATTATTGCGCACATTGGCGTGGCAGCATTTGTTGCTGGCGTGACTATGGTCAAAACTTATGAGTTTGAAAAAGACCTCATCATGAAGCCAGGCCAGACGGAAAAAGTAGCGAATTGGACCATCACTTTTATTGGTGTAGATGAAGTTCGCGGCGCTAATTATGAAGCGGCGCATGGGGTATTTGAGCTGACTTCAGGCAAAGGCACTGTGATTTATTTATTAGAGCCAGAAAAGCGTCGCTACGACAGCGCAGGCCAAGTGATGACAGAGGCAGCTATTTACTACAGTTTACTGAGTGATATATATGTGTCACTAGGTGAGCCAGACGGCCAAAATGAAAAAGCTTGGACAGTGCGTGTGTATTACAAACCCTTTATTAGTTGGATATGGTTGGGCTGCTTAATGATGGCGATTGGCGGCATTATGACCTTGTTTGATAAACGCTATCGCAAGGTAAGCAAAGCTAAAGAGGCTTTAGCCAAACAAAGCCCTGTTAAAAATAGCAAGGTAAAAGCATGAAGCCCGTATTTTTAAACGCTAAATTTTTAAAAGTATATTTGCCTATCATCATCTTGGTGTTTTTGGCCTTGATGTTGGCACTAGGTTTGCGTCATGACCCTAGAGAGTTGCCTTCAGTCAAAATTGGTAAGCCAGCACCTAGTTTTACGCTAAACATACTGCCAAAAGAGGCTGGTTCAGAAGCCCCTGAGGTTAAGTTTTCTTCAGCAGATATGCGCGGTAAAGTTTGGATACTCAATGTATTTGCCTCATGGTGCGCGGCTTGTGTAGATGAAATGCCCGTATTAGCGCGTTTTGCACAGCAGCATGATACCCCGCTGATTGGTTTGGCTTATAAAGATGCGCCAGTTGATACGCAGCAATGGTTACAAAGATTTGGAAACCCCTATCAACAGATTGCCACTGATTTAGACGGCAACGTAGGCATCGATTTTGGCGTATACGGCGTGCCAGAAACTTATATTATTGATGCAGAAGGCGTGATTCGCTACCGCCATGTAGGCGCTGTAGGCGATGATTTTTATGAAAAACACGTAGCGCCCATCATCAATAGTAAAACGCTCTCACCGACACAGCCAGCTAATCATGATGTGACGGCTGAAACGCCTAGTAGCAAAGTGAATTTGTCTGATGCAGAAGTTGAAGCGCGTATGAAGAACCTAGCCGCTGAGTTACGCTGCCTTGTGTGCCAAAATCAAACCATTTTAGATTCAAACGCTGCGCTAGCAGTTGATTTAAAGCGCCAAATTACAGAGCAAATCCGTGCAGGCCGCAGTGATGAGGCAATTAAAAACTACATGCTTGAGCGTTATGGTGAGTTTATTTTATACAATCCACCGCTTAATTTAAAAAACATCTTTTTGTGGACATTGCCTTTTGTGGTCATGCTGATTGGTTTTGTGATAGCAATACGAGCACATCGCAGAGTAGCTACTGAGCCCACAGAAGCGCAGAGTGGTGCGAAACATAAAGCTAGTAAAAAGAAAGCCACTGATAAGTTAGCTGATGTAGAGGCGCTTTATCAAAATACACGTGAGTAATGCATCTACTTAAGCCTATTCTTAGCCGCTTATTGACCATGATGCCCGTGGTCTTTGGTGTGCTGCTACTCACATTTCTGTTGGTACATCTTGTCCCCGGCGACCCTGTAGAAGTGATGTTGGGAGACTCCGCCACGAGCGCAGATCGTGCTGCACTTCGTTCAAACTTAGGTCTAGATAAGCCTCTGTATCAACAATTTTCCAGCTATTTAACGCAATTATCCCATGCCGATTTTGGGCGCTCTATACATACCCAAACGCCCATCGTCGAACTCATTAAAACGCGCTACCCAGCAACCTTAAAGCTTGCTTTTGTAGCGCTTATTATTGGTTTGCTTATTGGCGTACCGCTTGGTATTTATGCGGCATTAAAAGCTGGTGAGTGGCAAGACTGGGTCGTCACCATTGTGTCGGTACGTTTATCGGCGATGCCAGCGTTCTGGTTAGGGCCTATGTTAATGCTGGTGTTTGCTGTGTGGCTCGGCTGGCTGCCTGTTAGCGGTATGGAGTCAAATACTTCTATCGTTCTACCTGCTTTAACATTGGGTTTTGGCCTTAGCGCCATCCTTACCCGCATGACGCGCACAAGTCTTTTAGAAGTATTAGGCGAGGACTACATACGTACTGCACGCGCCAAAGGTTTAAGTGAGCCTACCATTATATTGCGCCATGGCCTAAGAGCAGCATTGTTGCCGATTATCACCATCGTTGGTTTGCAAATGGGCAGTTTGCTAGCTGGAGCTGTGATTACTGAAACCATCTTTAGCTGGGATGGCATAGGCCGCTTATTAGTTGAGAGCATTGAAAAGCGTGATTACCCCGTAACACAAGCTTGTGTACTAGTGGTGGCTTTAAGTTATGTCTTAGTGAATGTGCTCACTGATATTTGCTATCAACTGGCTGACCCTAGAGCCAAAACATAAGGGTCTCATCCTAATTTAAAAATCACGCATTACCAGCTTCTGCATTACAATTCTACTTTCACTACATAGCATCAAAATATGTTCGGTTTTGGCAGAAAAATTCATCGTAACGTGGCAAATGAGAGTGTGGAAGTCAGTGAGGTAGATGGCGTACGCTCACTTTACATAGGCTCTAGCACCATACAAAGCTCAATGCGGCTAAAAGCCCCATATGACCTAGAGCTGGCTTATTCGCGTGGCATGATGCTGTTTTTGTTATTTGCGCCGCAGATTAAACAAATTTTAATATTGGGTTTAGGCGGTGGTTCATTACCTAAATTCATGCATTACTACTTAGCAGATCTCAATATTCGTGTGGTAGAACTCAACCCACAAGTGATTAGCATTGCACATAATCACTTTTACTTACCTGAAAATGACGAGCGTCTGCAAGTGATTGAAGGCGATGCTGTAGCCTACGTAGAACAAAACCCTGAAACCACAGAAATGCTAATGCTGGATTTGTTTGATGGTAATGGCATACCGCCCAATATGTATTCACAAGATTTTTTTGATACATGCAAGGGCGCTATTAAGAGTGATGGTATGTTAGCCGTCAACTTATGGGGTTCAGACAAAAACTTTGATATTTACTTACAGCGTATTGAACAAAGCTTTAACAACCGCGTGTTGGTTGTACCTACAGGCCGCCCAGGCAATATTGTGGTGATGGCATTTAAGCGTGTGCCCGCAGAGCTGCGCTGGGAAAAACTCAGGCAAAAAGCAAAAGAATTAGATACAGAGTTTAAGCTTGATTTTATGGGCTTATTAGACCGCCTGCGCGATCATAATGAAAATACAAACAACAGAATTTTAATGGATTAAACACAATATGGAACTTAACTACTTCGCTACTTGCCCACGCGGTTTAGAGCAACTGCTATGCAATGAGCTAAAAGCGCAACAAGCACGTAATATTCAGCTTACCGATGGCGGAGTGAGTTTTGCAGGGGATTTAGGCGTATGCTATCGCGCCAATTTACACTCGCGCATCGCCACCCGAATTTTAATACAAGTAGGGCGCGGCAAATATGCGACCGATGATGACCTTTATCAGGGCGCCTACAAAATCAATTGGCCTAACCTCTTTGATGTAAAACATGATTTTATGGTCAAAGTCACAGGTGTTAAATGCCCACTTAAAAGCTTAGAGTTTGCCACATTACGCATTAAAGACGCGGTTTGCGATAAGTTTAGGCTAGCCGTCAATGCGCGCCCCT
Organism: uncultured Methylophilaceae bacterium; assembly: GCA_964484985.1. Lineage (GTDB taxonomy): Bacteria > Pseudomonadota > Gammaproteobacteria > Burkholderiales > Methylophilaceae > CAZAHP01. Next base: position 7,388 of record CAZAHP010000003.1, on the reverse strand, counting down.
ATATAGACACTAAAACGCCAGCAGTGCGTATACACGCTTATCTCACTGAAGATGCTTACACCTTCTATATTGACAGCTCAGGCACCGCTCTATACCAGCGCGGCAACCGCAGAGCTAGCATAGAAGCACCTCTGCGCGAAAACCTAGCCGCGGGCATTTTAAAGCTCACAGGCTGGCAAGTCGGCCAGCCATTGTTAGACCCTATGTGTGGCAGTGGCACATTTTTACTAGAAGCCGCCATGATAGCCTTAGATATCGCACCAGGTTTAAATCGCAGTTTTGGCTTTGAAAAGCTCAAAAACTTTGAGTCAGATACATGGAAGAAAATCAAAAATTCCGCACTCAAAGCCGTTAAGCCAAGCAGCTTTCAAAAGCTATACGGCAGCGATGCCGATTTACGCGCCGTGCGCATTGCTAAACAAAACTTAGAAGCCGCAGGCTTATTAGAAACCGTGCAACTAAGCCATGTTGAATTTACAGCGCTGGCTGCGCCAGCTGATTCTGGCATTATGCTAGCAAACCCACCATACGGCGTGCGTATTGGTGAAGACCAAGAGCTAGCTGAGCTCTACCCAAAAATGAGCATTACACTCAAACAAAAATTTGCAGGGTGGAATACTTATTTTCTCACCAATGATTTACGCATGCCAAAACTCATGCGCCTTTCACCTAGCAAAAAAACGCCGCTATTTAACGGCCCATTAGAATGTCGACTATTTGAAATTAAAATGGTCGCAGGCAGCAACCGTAAAGACGCCCCAGCAAAAGAATAAAGGACGCAAAATGAGTGACTCACTAAATGACCTGAGAGCCCGCGTGAATGAGTTTGTAGAAGCACGTGATTGGGCGCAATTTCACTCACCAAAAAACCTCGCTATGGCCATGATAGTAGAAGCTGGCGAGGTCGTAGAGCACTTTCAATGGATGACAGAAGAGCAAAGCCGCAACCTAGACGCTGCGACTAAGGAGCAAGTCGGGCAAGAGCTCTCAGACACCTTTGTGTATTTACTGCGCATTGCAGAAGTCTGCGGCATAGACTTACTAGAAGCCGCCAATAAAAAAATAGACCTAAACGCCAAAAAATACCCTGTAGAACAATGCAAAGGCAGTAATGCCAAATATACCGAGTATCAATAACTATTTCTTAACATTCTGTTTAAGGAACTCGCATGAGCCTCAATATCACCTCACCCGTTACCACGTTATTACAAGAGCAAAATATTGCTTTTAACGTGATTGAAATCCCCTTAAGTGAAGATAAAAAGCCAATCCGCAGCTTAGAAGAACTTCTTAGCTCGCAAGGCCTAGACCCTCACTCAGTGGTACGCAGTGTGGTGTTTAAAGGTGAAACAACAGGCTTTAGTTTGCTAGCCGTAGCAGGTGCTGGTCGAGCCGATTGGGCAAAACTGCGCAATCACTTAGGTGAGCGCAAATGCCGCATGGCAGAATATGCAGAAGTCCCTGAAGCTACAGGCTATGTGGTAGGCGCAGTGCCGCCCATTGCACTACCTAATACGCTGCGTGTGCTAGTAGATAACAGTGTGGGCGAATATGAAACCGTAATCATCGGCAGTGGAGTGCTAGGCTATGCATTAGCGCTGAAAGGGCAAGCGTTATTGAGCCTTTTAGCCAATGCACAAGCAGGTGATTTTGTGAAAGTGGAGTAGCCTAAAATAGCAAGTGGAGAGCAAGCGCTTTTTGCTGTGTTAAAGGAGGCTATGGAAAAAAGTAAGGGTGTAGGAGTTTTTGGAGCAGATGATATTAAAGAGTATGAGCTAAGCTTAGACGTAAGTGAAGTGATAATCAAAGCTGTCAGTCTGAGCTAAGTCACAATTCACAGAAACGAAAAATCAAACACATGACTGCTTAGTACCTAAACTAAGCATCATCTCTTTCATTTTTAATTGCTTTACTAGAAAAAATACCATCCTCCCCATAAGGTTGCGACTTGAATCGCTAAGCCTAGGCTGACTTGCGCGGCAAATGCTTTACTACCTGTGACTATGGACATAATCGCTTTAGATAAGGTGTTCATGGAGAGTGCAACTAAAATGGGTACTACGGTGTTTTCTGTGCTTATTTTGCCTGCGGCAGCCATGCTGGCAACTGAGATGCTTGGGGTGTGAGTGTCGGCTAAGCCGGCTAGGCCAGAGCCTATGATTAAACCATTTTGCCCAAACCATGTTTTTAATGCTGCAGATACGATTAATACGACGGCCATCATCGCGGTAAATAATAAAGCGGATTTTACGCTGAATGCTTCTTTCGGGTGATCTTCTGGCGTGTTTTGTTGTTGTTTGCGTTGCATCATGGGTATTAAAGCGTATAAGGCGATAGAGAGACCGCCTAAAATGAGTGGCCACTTTAAGGCGTTGAGTGTGGCTGTGTGTATGGCGGCTAATAGTAGGCTAAGCTGCAAAATAGTGGCTAAGCTTGATAAGGTTGCGCCACACACCGCAGAGCTTGTGAGCTCATGGTCTTTTTTTGTACGTGCGCCCATGCTTGCGATGGTGGCGATGCTAGAAATAAAGCCTGAAATAAAGCCGACTATTGGCAGGCCTATACGCTGACCTAGTAGCCTAAGTGCGAGGTGGCCTAGCGCGTTGATGGTCATGATTAAGATGACAATTATCCATAGGTTTCTCGGGTTGATGGCGTCAAATGGGCCTATTAGCGCATTGGGTACTATAGGTAATATGATTAAAGTAGCCGCAGCTAACATTAAAAATTCATTGAGTTCTGTTTCTGTAATGGTGTTTAGTACAAAGCCATGAAGACGTTTTTTGATGAGTAGTAAAAGTGCGGTGGTGATGCCTAAGCTGGCGGCTAAAGAGGTGTTGGTGATGGTTAAGCCGCCAAGTATGACGGTGAAAATGAGGCTAATTTCTGTTGTGATGTCTGGGTCTTGATTGTGTTTGCTAAGGTAAGCAACTGCTAGAAATGCCATCACACAAAATATGATGGCAATATGTAGCCATAGACTGACCATATAGCTGGTGGCGCCAAGTAATGCGGCGATGGCAAAAGTGCGTACGCCAGCTACGGTGGTATTTTCACCGATGCCTTTGCTGCGTTCGCGCTCGGTACCAATAATGAGGCCTATGCCAAGTGCAACCGCAAAATTTAACCATAATGCATTGATATTAATCATAAGCCTCAGATGGTTTTTAGCTGATCAGTGAGATACAAAAGAAATCTGCATCGAGGGTAGCTGTTGCTACTCTTCTTGCATGGTACAGCTAATACTGATGTGATATGTAAATTACTTTAGAGTACGCGCGCTTAGACAGCTTAAGTGCTACGCGCTTATGATGTTGGCTTAAGTGAGTTGCAGGTTTTTTGCGGGCACGCCGACTAAGACCGCGTTCTCGGGAAAGCTTTTATCAACGGCGCTATTGATGGATATTTTGCTGTTATTACCAATCGTAATATTGCCAAATACGGCGCAACCTACACCAAAAAGCACATTGTCACCAATCATTGGGCCTTGCTCAGAGGGCGGAGCTGTTGTTTCTAGGGTGTAGGCAGGGCCTATGGTGTTTTGTTGGACCAGTATGCACTGTTTGCCTAGAGTAACGTTTTTGCCGATAGCGATGTAGTTTGCGTGTAAAAGCAATAAACCTTCACCAATATTAGTTCTACTGTCGATAGTGACGGTGAAAATGATGCTGTTGATACCTTTTAGTATGCTCGATATCAAGCCCAAATGATGCGTGTAAAAGAAAATCTGTAAGCGATAAAGTATTTGGCTTAATACGGTTTGGTTTGTCAAAAAACCTAACACTCGCAGCCATGAAAGTGTTTTATGCTCATAGGTGCAGCGATACTGCATATCACTACGGATGAGTTGTATTGTTTTGATCAGTGATTGTTTGTTGATGTTCATACAGCTTGCTCTGCAAGGTTTCTAGACAAAAATGGACTCCAAGTTTTGATGGCATCCAAAGAGAGTACGTCAATTTTCTTAGCTGGGAAGCCTGAGACTAATGCACCTTCGATTTTAATGGAGGTCATGAGCACAGAGTTAGATTTTATTTGTACACCATTGGCAATGGTCACGGGGTTAATGATTTTTACATTGTGACCAATAATGCAGTCATCGCCTATTCTTATGCGGTCAGTTTGTATGTCTATGTCTTCCATTGCGCCTAATGTGGGGGTTGCTTTGCCCATAAAAGTGCAGTTTTTACCGATAATGACTGAGTAACCTAAGCTTAAGCCTCCACAGTTACCAACCACAAGTCCTGTGCCTATTTCAGCTCTTGGGTCTATCTCACAATGGCAAAAATGATACTCTGGGTATTTTAGTAAGCGTAATAGCACTTTAAAAATGAGTGTGTTTTTTAAATAAAAATAGCGTTTAAACCGATAGAGAGTGACCAGAATTACGCTTCTGCGAAACAAGCTTATGCTTATATTTAGAACGCTATTTTTTTTGTTTTCTAAATAGAGCTTACGCTCAATATCCGCTTTGCATAGAGCTAGGGTTTCACATAGTGTCATGCGCATTGTTGCTAGATTGCCTTTTGATTCATTAAATTGTCATACATGTTTGAAATATCGACACAGGTGACAAAAGATTGGCAATCATACCATTTGCTAACAGGCTGTGAGGTCGTTGTTGACTGCTTTTTATCTAAGTTTTTAGTATTTTAATATAGCATGTTTGGTTAACGCGGCTTTTAATCTGCTGATATTGAACAAACTTTTAATTGTTTTTTTAAACGGCTATTTTTTATGGGCTTTTGGCACTCTATTTGCAGGTGTGATAATAAATGCTTAGGCACTAGTGTATTGAGTGCCTTTTTTAATTTAGGAGAGAAGATGAGTGTTGTATTAAATGGCGATATTTTAAGCAGAGTGCAAGAGGTTATTGCCAACTATGCAGAGTTAGGTGATTCCGTTGAGTTGCTAAAGCCAGATGATGATTTGTTTGCGCGTGGGATGAGTTCGCGAGCTTCTGTAGGTGTAATGTTAGGTTTGGAGTCAGAGTTTGATATTGAGTTCCCTGATGCGATGTTAAGGCGTGATGTGTTTGAAAGCATGCAGTCAATAGTTGTTGCAGTGGAATCTTTACTCTAAGTAATGATGACGGCATCAATAAGCTATTTGTAAATAAGGTATTGGAAAACACTTGAGCCAAAAAACAATGAGTGAGTGTCTTGCTGAGTTAGATAAAATCGGCAGAGAAATTGCAAAAGTACACGCAGATGAGGTGGATGAAAAAAGTCGTTTTCCGCATGAGGCTATAGCTGCAATGCGCGCGATAGGCGCTTTTATATGGCCGATTCAAACTGAGTACGGCGGCTATGGCGCAACGCCATTAGAGCTGGCTAAAGCATGTAAGGTGATTGGGCAATATTGCTCTGCGAGTGCGGCAGTGTTGTCTATGCATTACACACAAATATTATCTGTGGTTTACCATGCAAAAGACAATCAGGCGCTGATTGATTATTTGCGTCGTGCAGCTAAAGAAAACCGATTAATTGCCTCGGTGACTTCTGAAGTTGGCCCTGGCGGCAATATGCGTAACAGTAGTTGCGCAGTTGAGCTTGCTGACGAAGATTATAGCTTGGTGAAAAAAGCGACGACGGTCTCATACGGAAGCTATGCCGACGATTTAATGATTACCGCTAGAAAAAATGCGAGTGCATCACCAAATGACCAAGTGCTGGTGATTGCAGAAAAAGGCCAATTTACTTTAGAGGATATTGGCGAGTGGGATACTTTAGGCATGCGTGGCACATGCAGCCCGCCTGCAACAGTTTATGCAAAAGGCCAAACTTGGCAGGTCATGGAAACACCATTTGCGGATATTGCAACCTATACCATGGTACCTACTTCGCATTTATTTTGGGCAGCTTGGTGGCTAGGTTTAGCAACGAGTGCGACTCATAAATGTAGAGAGTTACTAAGAGCAAAAGGGCGCTCAAACCCTGGCACTACCCCGCTTGGTGCGCATCGCGTGGCTGATTTAGACGCCGCCCTGCAAAGCATGGAGTACGAGGTCATGGGTATGGCGCAAGAGTACTCTGATGCCATTGCTAATCATGATATGCAGAAGTTAGCGGGCATGGCTTACGCGCTGCGTATCAATGCCTTAAAACTTAATAGCTCACGCGCGGTTGTTTCTATTGTGAGCGAGGCGCTGGCGATTTGCGGTATTCAAGCTTATAAAAACAAAGGGCCATTTTCATTGGGCCGCCATCTACGTGATGCGCATTCATCAATGATGATGGTGCATAACGACCGTATTCAACAAACCAATGCTTCAATGCTGCTAGTACATAAAGGTTAATTATTCACATGTCAGACATGCAAACAGAATTAAATAATGCGCATTTGGCGTTTAAGCAACAATTGTTTGACCACAAGCTATTGTTTGGCAGTGGGGTGAGTGGCATTGTAGGCCGCAGTTCACAAGTGGTAGAGTTGGTGCAGGCTTTGCACAGTTTGGTTGATACAGAGTCACGCAAAGATGGCGCGCAAAAGGTTGCTTTTCCGCCTGTAGTGCCACGTGAGTTATTGCGCACAGTGGGTTATATGAACAACTTCCCGCAGCTTTCTGGCTCTATACACTCATTTTATGGAGATGATAGGGCACATTTAGCGCTGCAAGATGCAGTAAAAAAAGGTGAAGATTGGACACCACATCTTGGTCAAACTGATGTGACCTTAACCCCTGCAAGTTGCTACCCGCTATACCCAACTTTGGCGGGAAACTTGCCAGAGAGTGGCGTGTTATTTGATTTGAATTGTTATTGCTTTAGACACGAACCTTCAAATGACCCCGCGCGCTTAATGAGTTTTGAGATTCGTGAAAACGTACGCGCAGGTTCACCAGAGCAAGTGCAGGCATGGCGCCAAAGCTGGCTGGCTCGTGGGCAAGATTTAATTGAGTCGCTTGGGCTTTCTGTGGTGCTAGATACTGCGAGCGACCCATTTTTTGGGCGCGGTGGCCGCATGATGAAGGCTAACCAAAAAGAGCAAGAGTTAAAGTTTGAGCTGTTGGTCGATATTTGGGGTAAAGATAACCCTACGGCTTGCGCTTCATTTAATTATCATCAAGACCATTTTTCACATTTGTTTGGTATTTATCAGGCCAATGGTGAAGATGCACATACCGCGTGTTTAGGCTTTGGTATTGACCGCTTAGTCATTGCTTTATTTAAAACACACGGTTTTAATATCAACGATTGGCCAAGCAGCGTGCGCACTAAGTTAGGTTTGTAAATGGAGATGATGAATAACTTTCAAACGGCGCTTTTTTCGCTCACGCCTGAAACATTTAAAGCACACGTTTTACACCAATACGACCAAAATTTTAGAGAGACCAATTGCTATAGTGATTTAGTGATTGAGATTGTCAACGGCTTGGGTTTAAACCC
>CAZAHP010000002.1:18350-51256 GCA_964484985.1 uncultured Methylophilaceae bacterium | reverse complement strand
CTTCAGCAGGAGCAGCTTCAGCAGCTGGTGCAGCTTCAGCAGGAGCAGCTTCAGCTGGTGCAGCTTCAGCAGCTGGTGCAGCTTCAGCAGGAGCTTCAGCAGCAGGAGCTTCAGCAGCTGGTGCTTCTTCAGCAGGTTTTTCGCCACAAGCAGTTAAAGCAAGAGCCAACAAAGCAGCTAATAGAGCAGAACGTGTCATTTTTATATCCCTTAACATGTAAAAAAAAGAAACTTTTACGGCATAAATTCAATAATTCGCCGAATGGTATAAATTCTACCAGCAATTAAAAAAAAACACAGTGTTTTTAGTAGCCACCACTGCTATTTTTGTGAAATATTGATTTTTTGTTCGATTTTCACTGTTTTATTACTCAACTTTTATTCTCAAATCAGTAGTTTCTTGAGATGTTTGATTGCGATTACTTAAGATTGCTCGACTCACTTCATCTCTATTTTGCATCACCCCACCTAAATCAAACCACTGCCCAAGTTCAACATTGACCACTGTAGCAAGCGTATCAAAATCGACAAAACCCGCATTATTTAGGCTTGCAAAGCGTGGTCTCACTTCTAAGCTAACCCGATTACCAATCTTGTGCGGCCGCACTGAAAAGCCCGTGGAGATATCAACAAACTGCTGGCTACTCTGTGTCAAGCTATACTGCTGAGCTAACACTCGCCACTGTTGCGTAAAAGCAACACTTTGCCCGACTCGAATATAAGCGAGCTCTCCATCCAACACATTTAAGTAGCTTTGCTGGCTAAATTGATTATTGCTAGTACTGTCGCTTAACTCAACATTAGCTTCTGCACCTAATTGAGTGATGCGTGAGCGCTTAACTCGCACATCTGCATTGATATCAGTAGCCTGATTTGATTTTTGCTGACGTTTGCCATAACTCACCGTGATACGTAAATTTTGCCGGGGGGTATCTAAAGCAGATATTAATTGCTCTACTTCAGTCATATGGCTAGGTGAGGTGCGTATCAGCAGGTTTTCATTCAGCGCGCTTGCCGTGCCTTCTGCGCCAATCACGACCTGTATAGAAGGCAGTAGATCAGCCGCAAGGCGATGTTTTAAGGTAATAATTTTAAGTTCGTTTGTAGCCGCTTGAACGCAACAAGTGACTATCAAAAGCGTGATGATGGAAAACTTGATGAGCTGCACTATGCGCATTACAAACCTAGCGTAGTTGCGCTGATGACGGTGGGTGACACTTCTAACAACTCCCCAAAACGGTCTACTAGCGGGCGCGCTGCTTTGGCATCGTTAAGCTTAAATTTAAATCTCGCTTGATTGATATGAAAACGATGTAAATAATGCATCTCATCAGCCACCACAAAAGCATCTTGCGCAGATTGTGCGCGCTCATCGGTAACTAGCATTTGCATTTGATGCCCATAGGTATTAAGCATGGCAAGTAAGCGCACACCATGCTCATATAGATAATGGCTGTTGTGCATGATAATTTGCAGCCTATTTTGAGGTGAAGCCGCCAAAAATTGGCGCAGCAACTCAAACAGCTGCACGCTTTTATAGTTACCTCGTGAGAGATCGGGGTCAAACATCATCAGTGAGCGCTGTGCCTGCGAGACTACAAACGCCAGCGCTGCTTCGTAGTCACGCTCACCAGTTAATATGGTATTTTCAGCTAAACTAAACTCAGCATTCATGGTTTTACCTTCAGCCAATTAAACCTAAATGAATATACCCACACAAATACCATTGGTGCAAGAGCGCGGCAACCTCGCTCGATGCATCTAGCTCGGCACATTGCTCTGCGCTCAATTGGTGCATATCTGCCAGATGTTTAAGCTCCGCTTTATTATGCTGAGGCAGCGCCAAAGTTTCACCATTGATATATAGATAATCGTCATCAAATAAGGCCAATGTTTTAAGGCTTAAACTTAAACCTTTTTTGTGCATCGCCTTAGTAAAGGCCGCAAGCGTCATATTAGCTGGCGACTCAAACAGCACATGGTCTTTAGGCTCAGATAAATACTGCCCTAAAAACTGTGCAATATCCGCTTTTTTCCATGTGATTTTGCTCAGTATATCGCTTACATTATCTATCATCGCGGCACTGATTTTTGCGGGGTGCTTTTGCAGTGATAAATCAGGGTCGCTATACATGCCCTTAAGCGCAATGCGTTCTTGCATATGCGCTAAAAACTGCGTGGCAAGCTCTTGTGCCGATGGCGCGCGAAAACCTATTGAGTAAGTCATGCACTCGCCTACCGCAATACCCCAATGCGCCACTTGTGGCGGCAAATAGAGCATGTCGCCCGCCTCCAACACAAACTCTTGCTCGGTTTGAAAGTTTTGCAAAATCCTAAGTGGCGCGCCTTCAATCAAGCTTAAATCTTTTTGCTCACTAATACGCCATAAACGCTGGCCTTGGCCTTGCAATAAAAATACGTCATAGGAGTCAAAATGAGGGCCTACACCGCCGCCATCTGGCGCGTAGCTCACCATTAAGTCATCTAAACGTGCATGCGGAATAAAATTAAACAACTTCAGCAACTCAGCCGCTTCAGGCAAATGATGATTCACCCCTTGCACTAAAAGCGTCCAATCTTTTTCTGGCAGCTTAGCAAAGCGTTTTTCATCAAATGCACCATTTTCAAGCTTCCACTTGCCTTTGCTAAAGCTAATCAAGCGTGATTGCACATCTTCTTCGCAAGCCAAACCTGCTAGCTCATTGGCACTGAGCAAACCTTTAAAGGTTGGGATCGCTGCGCGAATTAAAAGTGGCTTTTTTTGCCAGTAATGCTTAAGGAAATCTTCTGGGCTAATACCACCCAAAAGTGTGATTTGCGTTAATGTAGTGTCGATTTTTTTCATATTTGCATCATATCGCAAAGCTAAGTAATTTTTGACATAAAAATATCGAAGAAATGCGGTAAAATTCTAAAACTCTCCCTCATTTATTATTTGGAAAATAACCATGCAAATCGCTATGAACACCGTTGTATCTATCACCTATGAGCTGCGCAACAGTGCAGGCGATGTGCTAGAAGCCAGCGCCGAAGCAGTTAACTACCTACACGGTGGTTATGACAATATATTCCCACGCGTTGAAGAAGAACTACACGGCAAATCTGTAGGCGACGTCGTTGAAGTGACTTTAGAGCCAGCGGATGCTTTTGGCGAATACGATGAAGAACTCGTGCAAATGGAACCTGCCTCTGCATTCCCTGCAAAAGACCTCAAAGTAGGCATGCAATTTGAAGGTGAAGACGAAACAGGCGATGTCATTCTTTACACTATTACCGACATTCAAGACGGCAAAGTGGTAGTGGATGGCAACCATCCATGGGCAGGTGAACGCTTACTATTTAAAGCCACGGTAGCCGCAGTACGCGCCGCTGGTAAAGAAGAAGTTGAGCACGGTCACGTGCATGGTGCAGGCGGCCATCACCACTAAGTAGTCATCACAAAAAAGGGAGCCGCCACATGGATTGGGAAGATGGTCGCAGAAGCGACAATATTGAAGACGAACGTGGCGCACCCTCTGGCGGCGGTTTTGGTGGAGGGCGCTTAGGCGTAGGCGGCATTATTGCCGTGCTTGCCATTAGCTACTTCACTGGGCAAAACCCTCTGCAACTACTTGGCATGCTGCAAAACTCAGGCATGGGCCAACAGACGCATTCAGCACCAGCTCCGCAATCGGCAGAAAGTAACCAACAAGCGGATTTTGTTTCAGTCGTGCTCGCCAGCACTGAAGACACTTGGCCAAAAATCCTCGCCCAATACGGCAAAACCTACGAGCAACCTAAACTCAGATTATTTACTGGTCAGGTGGAATCTGCTTGCGGCAGTGCGCAATCTGCCATGGGGCCTTTTTATTGCCCCGGCGACCACAAAGTCTATTTAGATTTAGACTTTTTTCATGAGTTAGAAGGCAAACTAGGCGCAGGTGGCGACTTTGCGCGCGCCTACGTAATAGGCCATGAAGTCGGCCACCACGTTCAAAACCTACTCGGCACCTCTGCCAAAGTACAAGCCGCCAGACAACGCGCCTCAGAAGCGGATGCCAACAAACTCTCCGTCATGCTAGAGCTGCAAGCCGACTGCTATGCAGGTGTTTGGGCGCACCACGTGAACTCCGAAGCGCTCAAAATCAAACTAGATGCTGGCGACATTGAAGAAGCCATCAACGCCGCTGCCGCAGTCGGTGACGACCAACTACAACGCTCCGCAGGCCGCGCAGTCAACCCAGAAGCCTTTACCCACGGCTCATCAAAAGACCGCATGCACTGGTTTCAAGTGGGAATGAGTGAGGGTGATTTGAATGCTTGTAATACGTTCAAGGGCTAGGCTTTTAGCGCTGTAGACCGTACCAGCTTGCGGTACGCCGTATGTGATGATACGGTTTGCCATTCGGTGGAATATATTCACAATCTCTCCCGAAGCTTGCTACGAGGGCCTTAAGCCACGCTCACATCCTTGTAATTATCAACCGATAGCTTAATGACTTCTTCTGCAATTTCTGTTTCTTGCTTGCTTAGGGTTTTGACTACCAAGACCACTTGACCGTTTGTAATTGCATCTTTAATTAAATCTGAAAGCCATCCATCTTTTTTTTCAGAGCTAACTGCCCCCACTGTTGCGCCTACTGTCGCACCCAGACTCGCGCCCCAGCCAAGCATAGCCAGAGGGGCGATTAGCGGGCTAGCAACAAAAAGAGTTACATTTGCGGCAACTATAGCCACTTGTGCTAAAGCGCCAATCCCAGTGCCAACAACGGTTCCGATGACGCCATCTACTGCCATATCTTTTAAAACTGCATTACTTTTTGCTTGCTGCGAGGATGCAGGCAAAGTAGAGCTACTATCAAAAAGTTGCAGTCTGTCCTTTGGAATGCCTTTGTCAACTAGTCTAGAAAGCGCGCTATTTGCAGCATCACGATGAGAAAAAATTCCCGAAACGTGGTGAATGTATTTATCCATGATATTGCTCCTTTGATAAAACCGTTCAAAACGGTTCAATCATTGGATTTTTACTTGGCAATGTCACTTAAGTCTGTGCGCTGTCACACTGTGAGCTAGGTTGGATTGTGTTGAGGAGCAAGTTGATGAAGTTTTATCAACTTGTTAGAACTAGTAAGGCGGACTCGCTTACAGCCCGCTGTATGAAAAAGCAAACTTCTAAATATGGCGTACCGCAAACGGGCACGCCATACAGCAATCACTCACTAAACGCTTCTTCTTCTCGCGCCAAAGAAACCGAGTATTGCGCTGCCAAATAGCCAAGCCGCCGCTGGAACTGGCACAGCATCAACACGAGTTAATGTAACGTTATCTAACAACAAACCAATATTATTGCCGCCCAAATGATCAAAGATAATATTTGAGCTTGAGTTACCTGAAACACTAAACAAAACAGTTTGAGTGGTGTATGGTACATTAGATGCTAGCGTGAATGTCTGCATTGCCAAACCTAAAGAAACACTAAGATTGACAGTATCATCACCGCCGCGCTGATTGCCAGCCAAATCAAAAGTTAATACATAGTCACCACTAGTAAGACTTAATGCTCTTGATGTAAAAGTACCCGCATTATTAGTAGAGCCATCTAAGTCTACTGATTTGCCGCCCCCTAGCGCAAGACCGCCAAAATATCCAGGGCCTACTAAATCAACCGTACCATTTGAAACTGTCCAATTAGCACCAAAATTAGTGGCATTACCGCCTACATTATAGGCTTCAAAATTATCTTGAAATACTACCGTTGCTGCTTGACTTGAAACTGATGCAAGACTCAATACTGCACACGCCACTAGCTTTTTCATCACGACCTCCCGAGTTAAAACTTATCACAATATTAAACAAATACAACTATTTGCGACATTATCTTAAATATTCTAGGCTCACAATAGCCCAAATGGGTCATCATCAATTAATAAGCATGGGTAGTGAATCACGACTTTTATGATTGATACTTACAAAAAACCAGCTGAATTACTTTTTAAACTGTCGATACAAATATATGCCTGCTATTAAAAATGAAATAAGCGCGGCTATGAACTTTTCACTTTTCATGCTTTTGCTGCCTCCGCCTGAAAAGTTGCTTTTATACTCATCAGGCACATCTCCCTGACCCATCGTAATTTCAACAAGTGCGGGATAGAGGTCTTCAGCTTTATCAATAGATGCAAGCAGTATGACATCGCCGCCTTCTGGCACGGGGTAGGTTTTGATGATGTTTTTTTCAAACATACTGCCTTTATTCTCACGTAATGCCAAAATTGATTGCGTCAGGTTTTTACCAAAAACGGCTTCGATTTCTTCTGGTGATTTACCACCTGCTTGTTTATCAAACTTTTCAGCAAATTTTCCGCTTCTTGATACTTCATCCATATCATCTGATTTTAATACTACGATAGAGTCGCCCATAGGCACTTTAGCAAGCTCTGGCACTGAGTCGATGACAATGCGCCCATTGGGTTTATCTTTGGGAGAAATTGCCAATACTTTGTAAGACACCCAAAGCGGTAATGTGGTATCGGCTTTCGCGCTTGCCGCCATTTTTAGGCTTCCAGTTGGGTTCTCAGGAGATAAAGGCGCAATAAAACGCTCTTGCGCTAAGATTTTGCTCGCGGCCATGACTGGCAGGGCTAAAAAGCTGAATAGTAGCGCCATGACTAAGGCGTACGAGTATCGCTGGTGAGCCCCTAGGAAAAAAGCAGGTTTTAAATCGATTGTTTTAAACATTGTCACCCTCTCTACATTAGCTAAATTTGGCTTATTTAATTTACTAAGGCTTTGAGCATCTCACGATAACCCGCTTGAAAATCTGGGTACTGTAGCTTGAAGCCTGTGTTTAACATGCGTGCATTGCTTAAGCGTTTGCCGCCTTCTATATAGGGTATGACAATTTGGCTTGCATCTATTTGCATCGCATTTGCTAACCAGCCTAGCACCTCATACTGCGAAGTCGGCTTACTGTCGGTGACGAGGTATAGATTTTCTATTTTGTGATGTGCCTCTGCACGATTTTGTAGGATTTGTTCGATAAGGTACACGATAAATGCCGCGCCGTCGTCGCGGTGTATTCGGTTGCTCCAGCTATTTTTTGCAGGCCATGTTGCGGGCGCGGCGGCAAGGCGTAGCATGCGTGTGCGATTAGCGCCATAGATGCCTGAAAAACGAAGTGCTGTTGCTTTGGATTTTAGGTCTTTGAGCAAAGCCTCGCCTTGAAGTAAGCGCTCACCACCAAAATCAGTGTTGTCAGTACTGGATTCTTCATCCAACAAAGCATCACCCTCTTGCCCGTATACACGCGTGCTTGAGACAAAAAACACATGTTGTAAGTGCTTACTATCTTTTAAAGCTTGTAGCGTATTATGTAAGCCATCGACATAAATCTCTCGATATTGCTCGTCGGTTTGCCCACCCGCACTGGCACAGTACACCATAAAATCTGCCTTGAGTGCAGCGAGATTTTGCAGGGTTTCTGGCCGCATTACATCTGCTTGCAGCATTTTTATATCTAAAGTGCTCTCGCGCAGGCTGCGGCAAACGCCTGTCACTTGATGGCCTGCTGCTAGCAACTGAGCCGCTAGTGCAGCCCCTAAATCGCCATAACCTACAATTAAAACGTGTGATTTTTTATCTATATGCATGATGTGTAAGCTGTGCTTTAATCTCGACTATGCGTTTATTACTACTCATTCTAACAGCCTTACTCAGCTTTGTTCAGCCTGCGCTTGCTGATAATGCAAGCTTACCACCAGCTGTGAGTGCTGCACTCAAGGCTGCGGGCATCCCAAGCAGCAGCGTCTCGGTATTTGTACAGCGCGTTGATGCAAATGCGCCCATGATTCAATATCAAGCTAACAAAGCACTTAACCCTGCCTCTGTGATGAAGCTAGTAAGCACTTACTCTGGCTTAGAACTATTAGGCTCAGCTTTTCGCTGGAAGACTGAGGTTTACACTGACGGCAAACTGAGCAATGGGGTGTTACAAGGCAACCTTTACATAAAAGGCTATGGCGACCCCAGCATGATGGCCGAAGATTTTTGGCGGCTATTGGGCAATTTGCGTCAAATGGGCATCAAGCATATTGAAGGCAATTTAGTGTTAGACAACAGCTATTTTAAGCCTGAGAGCATGGATGCAAGTGCTTTTGATAATGAGCCATACCGCGCATACAATGCCCTGCCTTCTGCGCTTGTGCTTAATTTAAATGCCACTAGTTTTCGCTTTAGCGCTGAAGATGGTGAAGCCAACATCCGCCCCGAGCCAGATTTAGCTGAAATCAAGGTTGTGAACCAGCTTAAAGTAGTGAATCAGGCTTGTGGTGACTGGAAAAGCAAGCTGCGCTACGACATTAAGCCAGATGCCAAAGGCGCCACCGTCACTTTTAGCGGCAAGCTAGGCGCTGATTGCACAGAAAAATATCTCGATTTAAGCCTGTTTGACAGCACCATGTATACGCATCTGCTGTTTAAAAAAATCTGGCTGCAGCTAGGCGGCAGCATCTCAGGAGGTTTAAGTGTTGAGAAGGTGTCGAGTAACGCAATCAAGCTTATGCAGCAAGACTCGAAAGCATTGGCTGATGTAGTGCGCGACATCAATAAATACAGCAATAACTTGATAGCCAGACAACTTTTTTTAACGATTGCTGCCGAAAAAATTGGCGCCCCCGCAACAGAAACTGAGGCCGCGCAGGCCATTAGCACATGGCTCACTAGCAAGGCTCTTAGCTTTAATGAGCTCAGCATAGAAAACGGCTCAGGCTTATCGCGCACAGACCGTATCAGCGCAGAGCACCTAGGCGCACTACTACTGGCCGCTTACAATAGCCCAGTCATGCCGGAACTAATGTCATCACTGCCTATCTTATCTGTAGATGGCACTGTAGAAAAACGCCTAAAAGACAGCGCCAGCAAAGGACGCGCGCATTTAAAAACGGGCTCACTCAATGACGTGTTTACTATTGCAGGCTATGTATTAGATAAAAACAACAGGCGCTGGGTCATAGTATTTATGGCTAACCACGCCAAAGCCGCGGCTAGCAAACCTGCGCAAGATGCACTGATTGAATGGCTATATCAAGCACCACCCAATTTGTAGTACTTAGAACAAAATCACTTAATTTGTAATATCTAATATAATACTGTTAAATTTTTCAGCCCTAACTCAACACAGCAACAACAGGAAACTCAATATGAAACACACAGCTTTACTGGCAGGCTTGCTCATGACGCTTTCTATAGGCATGAGTGGTTGCCAGGCTGACACCCAAAATTCAACTAAGGAAAAAGTCGCTATGAGCAGCACCGTTACAGAACTCATCAAAAAAGACATCACCGTGGGCGAAGGCCGTGAAGCAGAAGCAGGCTTTAACGTCACCGTGCATTACACAGGCTGGCTCTATGACCCAAGCGCCACAGATGGCAAAGGTAAAAAGTTTGATAGCTCTGTAGATAGACGCGAGCCATTTGTATTTTTCTTAGGCGGCGCGCAAGTGATTCAAGGCTGGGATGCAGGCGTAGTGGGCATGAAGGTAGGCGGCAAACGCACACTCATTATCCCCCCTGAAATGGGCTACGGCGCATACGGTGCAGGCGGTGTGATTCCGCCTAACGCCACCTTGATTTTTGATGTTGAACTATTAGGAATCAAATAATGAAAGCACGTGTTAAATGGATAGAAAACGTCTGCTTCATGGGCGAATCTGAAACAGGCCACGCTGTTGTATTGGATGGTGCACCTGAGTCTGGCGGGCGTAACCTCGGCATGCGCCCAATGGAAATGCTGCTGATAGGCATGGGCGCTTGCACCTCATTTGACGTGGTGACCATACTCAAAAAAGCACGCCAACCGATTACTGACTGTGTAGCCGAAATTGACGCTACGCGCGCGGATGAAATCCCCAAAGTATTTACTAAAATTCACGTGCATTTTGTGGTCACAGGCAAAGGCTTAAACCCTGCACAAGTTGAGCGCGCGGTGAATCTATCTGCTGAAAAATACTGCTCTGCCTCTATCATGTTGGGCAAAGCGGCTGAGATGTCTCACGATTTTGAAATCGTTGAGTCAGCGCTATGAGCAACACCACACAACCAACAGGCATGATGGGGCTACGCCACGTAGCCCTATTTGTTACTGAGCTTGAAGCATGCGTAAAATTTTATTCAGAAGTCATAGGCATGAAGCTAGAGTGGCAGCCTGACGCCGACAATTACTACTTTAATTTCGACGGCGACAATCTAGCCTTGCACCGCGCCAACCCTGACAAACCGAGCACAGGTGGGCAGCGTTTAGACCATATTGGCTTTATACTAAAAACGCCAGAAGATGTAGACCAATGGTATGAACACTTCGTAAAGCAAGGCGTAAAAATACTGCGCGAAGTGAAATCACACCGCGATGGTGGCAGAAGCTTTTACTGCGCCGACCCTGATGGCACCTCTATAGAAATGATTTACCACCCACCTATTTCAGATAAAAGCATTTCAGATCATCGAAGCTAGGTAAGGATGCGAATTAAAGAGGTGTTTAAGCGGCTTGCAGTAACTTTTCTTTAGGGCCATCCGCAATGACCTTACCTTGATCCAGAGCTATCACACGCTTAACCAGACTTAACATATTTGCACTGTGCGTAGTCATAATCAAGGTCGTTTCAGGGCTTATCCAATGCGCCAGTCGCTCTGCGAATTGACGTTCGGTATCAGGATCAAAGCCTAATGATGGCTCATCAAGCAAGATAATCTTTGCAGATTGCGCCAGCGTTCTGGCGATCGCCACTTTTTGACGCTGACCTCCAGAGAGATTAGCACCACGCTCTTCGAGCTTCATACCTAGTGATAATTTACCTGTTTTAAACTCTTCTTCAAGACCAGATACCCAGAGCGCCTGTTGAAAGCGCGTGTCGGCTGGATTAGCGCCCGCCATGAGTATATTTTCTTCTATTGTGCCTGCAAACAACACTGGCTCTTGCGGTTTCCAGGCCAGCCAGCTTGCACGATCATCTGCATGAATTTGTGATATATCCAAGCCATCTACCAAGATTTGGCCTTGAGTGAGTTTCGCCAAGCCAGCCAAAGCTCTCAAAAGCGTGGTTTTACCTGCGCCAGGTTTACCAAGCAAGGCTACGCGCTCTCCAACTTTTATCGTCAAGGAGACTTGCTGCAAAGAGGGTGCTTGCCCTTCATAGGCTTTTGTTGCATTGACTACCACAAGCTCACCACGCACACTTGGACGAGCAACTGTATCGGCTGAAGAAGGCTCCCCTAATTGCGCATTAAGTTTATTGGCTGCACGTTTTAAATCTTGCCACTTTCCTAACACCATATACAAAGAGCTCACTAGGGACATGGCTCTAGAGGCCAAAAGATTGCACGCAATCAAGCCGCCGACAGTTAAAAGATGTGCCTCAATTAAATATGCGCCCACCACCAATAGAGTCACCGTGGTAAACGTCATAGTTGAACTCGCGGCAATGGTTACAAACCCACTGACAAAACGTCGTTTGGCTTCAGCCGTTGCGGTTGTTTCAGAGAGCGCGATCCACTGTTGCATCATACGCCGGCGTTCAGGTGTCGTTCTCACAACATCAAGACAGGCTAACACCTCGCTGAGCAAGGTGAGTTTTTGTGTGTTGAGTTGTTCTGTTTCTTTACTCTGCTGAGTGACGCCATGCTGAATCCAAAAACTTAGGCCACTGTATAGCAGGACGAGTACTAGGGTGGTAACCGCCAAAGGCCATGCAATAACGGCGATAGCCAACAAATACAAGACCAAAAATGGCATATCAACAATTGCCAGAAGATAATTTGAAGAGACAAACTCCCGAGAAATCGACAAATCTCGATAATGGGTAAGCAACTTTGAAAACCCCATGCTAGATTCTTTTTGCTGAGTCACTTGATGCCATAGCTGCGTATCACTTTTGATACTTAACTGCTCTGCCACACGCTCCATAGACCATGCACGCACCAGTCGCATTACTGTATCGGTGAGCAAATACAACAACATACCAAGAGTTAATGCCCACAGGGTTTCAAATACGCCATTGGACACTACCTTATCGTAAACCAGCATGGAAAACAGCGGTAGCAATAGTAATCCACCATTAATCAGCAAACTGGCAATGCCAATTTCAACCCAAGCGGATTTTAAAGCGGAAAGTAAGCCAGCCAAGCCTGATAAACTCGGGGCCACAGGATCACTTGGTAATCTGGCAATCAGTGCCTCAGCCTGAGCACCCTGTGCCGAAGCCAACCATTCTGGCCCGCAAGCACCACTCAATGTAACAAGGCGCCACACTCCATCACGGAAGGCCAATAACTGATAGCCCTCTTCATGTAGTTTGATGAGCATGAGCTCACCAGTTTGATAAGAGAGATCTTTAAGCGTTTGTTGAATATAACGAATAGAGCGGCCTGATTTTTCATGCCGCTCAGCCAATTTTGACCAATCACCAGATAACTTCAGTGCCTGCCTAAAATGAGGAAGATGCGATTTGATAAACCAAGGATTATCTCGGCCATAGGCCTGTAATATTTCCAGTATTACAGATGAAGAATGTCCTTGTAATACCCGATCTGACATAACGGCTGTGCTCACGAACGCTCCATCGTTTTTTAATAGTTTAGAAGCTTGCATTGAGAGAGCCAGACCCCGCTTAGGGGATTAATAAACGTTAAGATTGCTTAAAGTACTCACTAGACTTTAACGTTTACTAAAGGTATTGATCGAAACGGCTTCCGTGGTCAACTAAAAACTTGCTCCAACTCTCTGAGCTTCCAATTTAACGGATAGCACTCACATTCATTTCAAGGAATAGCACTACTTTTACGACGTTTGCCAATGAATTGCCGCCACTTGAGTTGATGAGGTGTTGTAGATGATATAGTCCATACCGTTACCCACCGCGATAGATTGCAAAGTCTCGCCTGCGGCCAGACCAATATTAAGCGTATCGCCAGAATCAGCCTTGATAAAAAGTCGTGAGCTTGTACCACTATCGACAAAACTTTGTACGTTTGCACTAGATAACACCAAGGTGCTATTAACACCTTCACGCATGCTCAAGATCTCTGCATTGTCGGTAACGGCCGCTAAATTTGCCAAAGAGTAAGTTTGTCCATTCACCAAACCTGAAAGCTGGACGGTATCTCCGCCGCCTAACAAGTTATTCGAGCTACCCTCTGCAAAAATTCGACTCGGCAAATTGGCACTATTTACGTTGACTATAAATGTATCATCGCCATTACCACCAAACGCCGTATCGTTGCCTTGTGTCATGTCTATTACATCGTTTCCATCATAACCTCTTAGCAAATCATTGCCCGCACCGCCTACTAGCCGATTATTGGCGCTATCGCCGAATAGCGTATCGTTAAATGCGGAACCTACTAAGTTTTCAATACCAGAGAATGTGTCGCCCAAAGCTTCGCCTATATGCGTGAGCGATGCGCCGCCCAAGGTCGCAGCAACCGATGCACCCGCATTTTCGTAAGAAACGGTATCCGTACCCAACCCACCAATCAGATTATCGGCCCCTGCGCCACCAATCATATAGTCATCGCCTAAGCCGCCATCAATCTGATTAGTGCCCGCGCCGCCAATCAAGGTATCGTTAAAACTAGATCCAACAATAGATTCAAAATTAGATAATGCATCGCTGCCTGCCGCTCCTGAGCTGGTGTTGGCGGCAATACCCAACACCGAGACTGTATGGATATTTACAGCCACTGCACCACTTGCATTAGCATAACTGACAGTATCTGTGCCTGCTCCTCCATTCAAAGTATCGTTACCTAGCCCGCCGTCGATAATATTGGCTGCGCCGTCACCTGTAATGTTGTCTGCAAAAATAGAGCCTATGATATTTTCTATATTGGATAAGCTATCACTGCCTGCACCGCCACTCACATTAGCGCCCGAATTGGCGATATTAACGTTCACAGCCGAAACGGCTGTGGCATAGGTGACGGTATCTATACCGCCCGAACCATTAATGGTGTCGTTACCTAGTCCGCCGTCGATAGTATTTGCCGCGTTATCACCCGTAATGCTGTCATCAAAACCTGAGCCAATCACATTTTCAATACCAGACAACACATCTCCATTAGCATCGCCCAAGCTACCACTACCATTGATAAGCACAGCAATCGCCGAGCCTGCATTGAGATAAGAGACCGTATCTATGCCTGCCCCGCCCGTGAGCGTATCTGCTCCCGCACCGCCTACTAAGGTATCGTCCCCAGCATCTGCTGAAATGCGGTTGGCATTGCCATCCCCTATTAAGGTATCTGCAAACGCAGAGCCTGTGATATTTTCAAAGTTTGAGAGAGTATCAGTGCCTGCTCCGCCTGTGGCTGTATTGCCCGCTACCGAAAGCACGGTTAAACCAGAAATATTGACTGAAACTCCAGCGCTAGAAAAAGTGTAGGCGACCGTATCCGATCCTGAGCCTCCATCTAATTGATCATCTCCAAGGTTTCCTTCTATTTCATTATTACCACCATCGCCTGTAAGAATATCCGCATAAATCGAGCCATAAAGATTCTCAAAATTACTCAAGACATCGCTTTGCGTGTTTGCCCCATTAACAGTCACGGTCACACCACTGGTTGCGCTGCTATAAGAAATAGTATCCGTGCCAGCCGCACCATCTATTGCGTCGGCTCCAACTCCACCATCAATCCAATCATTGCCAGAACCACCTGTAATCGTATCTACAAAATTAGAGGCAATAATGCGCTCAATACTCACCAAGCTATCTGTTCTTCCTGCGCCACTGACTGTTTGAGCCGCCAAGTTAATAGTTAATGCGGCCGTTGCAGTGCTGTAATTTGCCGTATCGTTGCCTGCACCGCCATCTAGTGTGTTGGTGCCTAAACCACCATCTAGAATATTGTCGCTTCCGTTACCATAAAGCGTATCGTTAAAATTTGAGCCCACTAGGTTTTCAATACTGCTAAACAAATCTCCTGCTGCATCATTTGTGTTCACCAAAGTGCCTGACAAATCGGCTAAAACCCCCGCTGTAGAGTGCGCATAACTGACTGTATCGACCCCATTTCCACCGACAAAAGTATCAGCCCCGCCAAGACCTTCCAGTGTGTCGTTACCATCTCCAGCCGTTATAAGATTCACACCACTGTTTCCGATTAAATAATCATCGAAAGACGAACCCAATAGATTTTCAATATTGACGTAGGTATCGCCCAAAGCATCGCCTGTATTAATAACCAAAGGCCCCACCGCGAAAGAGGTAGTGAGCGTAGCGGTGACACCTAAACCTGTGGCTGTGGTCGCTGTACCAGCGGCGGCTAGGCCTGCTGAAGCATAGCTGGCGGTATCGGTACCATTGCCACCATCAATAACATCTACGCCCGCCATGCCCTCTAATACATCATTACCGTTTTGCCCGAATAAAGCGTTGGTGCCGCCATCCCCATATAGCGTATCTGAATTACCTGAACCGACTAGCTGTTCAAAATTGGTCAATACATCACCAGCGGCTGTATCAGTAAAGACTATGCCTAAGGCGTTGTTGATAGCGCTATTCATTAGCGACACTGTGACTGAGCCAGAATTAAAATAGTCGTAATACGCACCATCTATGCCTGCACCACCATCCAGAGTATCGGCACCTTGTCCACCTTGGATAATATTATTAGCTGCATTACCGATAATGACATCATTAAAATGTGAGCCATAACGAATGTATTCAACACCCGTCACAAAATCACTGCCGCTGCCACCTGTGACTACGCCAGTGGCAAGGTTCACGTTTATCCCACCTAGTGCGTGGCGATAATCAATTTGATCATCACTACCAGTGCCACCTGTAAAGACGTTATCAGCATTGCTGGCGAAAATGTAGAAACGATTGCCTCCTGCCGCTGTAATATTTTCTATTCCACTAAAGTACGAAAAAATAGTACCACTAGTGCCTAATTGAATCGTGCCTCCCGACTGAGTGGCTGATGGCTGCATGTTAAATGTCCAAAAGTTGGTTCCTGTTACATCCACGGTCAGTGTATCAAAACCATCCCCCCCCTCTATAGTGTCAACAGAGCTGTCAAAGCTGCTAAAGGTGATATTGTCATTATCTAGCCCACCCGATAGCGTGGCATTGCCTGATAGGTCGTCGATAAGCTGGTCATCCCCTGCACCACCTATTAAATTGTCGGTTCCTGCCGCGCCCGATAAGGTATCGTTGCCAGCGCCTCCCGTTAACATATTATTTGAAGCATCTCCAAATAACGCATCATTAAAGCCTGAGCCGAGTAAATTTTGTATATTGGAATAGGTGTCGCCTAGGGCATCTCCGTCGTTTAATGCGGTGTTAGCAAGCGAGGCCGTCACGCCCACACCAGCACCAGAGTCAGGCGAGTGCTCATAACTAGCCGTGTTGGTGCCATTACCCCCAATTAGTTGATCGCCGCCAGCCATACCCTCTAAGGTATCGTTGCCATCACCGCCTTGCAGAACATTCGTATTGGCGTCCCCAATCAGTGTGTCGTCAAAGTTACTGCCTGTTAGATTTTCGATATTGCTTAGGCTGTCTCCCGTTGCCTGGCCTTGGGTACTAAAGCCTGATAAGCCGTTAGTGAGAGAAACATTCACAAAACCTGTGGCATGTGCATAACTTGCCGTATCGTTGCCTGAGCCGCCATCCAGCACATCGCCCCCAGCCATGCCCTCTAGTGTATCGTCGCCATCTCTACCTAATAAAACATTGCTATTGGCATCACCAATGAGCGTATCATTGAAATCGGTACCTGTGAGATGCTCAATACTCGAAAACGTATCTCCATTGGCATCGTTAGTTTGACTAACCACAGGCCCCACACTGAATACCGTTGTCAGCGAGGCTGTCACACCTGCCGCAGAGTTTTCATAACTTACCGTATCGCTGTCATCTCCCCCTACAAACTGATCAGCACCGCCCAAGCCCTCTAAAGTATCGTTGCCTACCCCGCCTGTAAGAATATTGATACTGCTATTGCCAATCAGCCTATCGTCGAAGTTAGAACCTACAACATTTTCAATACTCGTAAAGGTATCGCCAGCCGCATCATTGGTTTGCACCACTCCGCTTAAGCCTAAGGTCAACGTCACCGTGACTTGTGTAGAGGCCGAGACGTAACTGATGGTATCTGTACCTCCTTGCCCATCGTAGTTATTGGCAGACACTCCAACTCCACTTACAATCGTATCGTCACCACTGCCGCCGATGATGTTCTCTATTGAAGAGTAAACATCGCCACTCGCCTCCCCTGCCGTACCCTGTCCGCTAAAGAGATTGATGCCCACGCCTGCTGTGGCATAAGTAAAACTGGCGGTATCCATGCCTTCTCCGCCTTGCAGCGTATCAGCCCCCTGACCACCAATTAACACGTCATTACCGTCGCCACCACTTAATTGATTGTTCTGACTGTTCCCAGCGAGCGTATCGTTAAAGTCAGAGCCGACAAGATTTTCGACACTTACATAGACATCTCCACTAGCCTCGCCAACATTACTTAAACCTAAGCCAGTATCTAAAGCCGCCAAAACGGCTACCGTCGCATTTTCATAGCTTACTGTATCCAAGCCTACGCCGCCATCAATCGAATCAGCTCCTAAACCACCCTCAATGGTATCGTTACCCGTACCAGCATTCACCGTATCGTCGCCATCACCGGCGTGAATGAGATCTGAGCCTGCACCTGAATTGACAATGTCGTTTCCATTGCCAGCAAACACCTCAATACCGACACCACCACTAGGCAGCACCATTAATGGCTCACCCGTTGAACTGGTAACGGTAAACTCGTCTTGGCTCACAACATCGCGATAGGTAAAGTTAAGATTTTCAACTATTTCAAAGGCTAAAGGCCCAGCATTACCCGCGACAATAATATCAGCACCAAAATCAACTGGCGTTGGATTATTCATCACATCATACACAATAGTAATATCAAATCCATTCAACAACATATCTGCAGTAGGCGTGATATGCCAAGAGCTTGCGTTAGGTCCATCACGGGTGACACCAGGCCCTACCAAATCAAAACCAGCGATTTGCGCGATTTTGCTAGAGCTAAATACAATCTGAATCGAAGACAAACTTGAGAAGTTATTAAGCGTAACATGTAAGGTTTTGCTCCATTGCGCTTCACTTGCACTGAATGCAGAGTTAAAGTTAATGGTATCGTTACCCGCGGTTCCAAATATTTTCTCAAAGGTCGATTGACCCGCTGGACTCGAACGGGCTGCCAACTGCTCTGAAGTAGCATTAGCGTCATATGCGCCTAAGGGGGTATCGCTGCGGCCAGAAGGCGTTACTTTAAATACTGAAGAGGTAAATAGTGTAGCTGACACATTGGGTATACCAACGCCAGTAGCTTCTATCACTGCATCTTGCGTGATTGTGCGTCGACCACCACTAAACACAGCTGGAGCAGGCGTCACTAGCGGCACCACCGTAGCGGGCACATCTCCATCAGATTCCCCCGCACCATTACCTTTCCCTAGTCCAGTTCCAGTACCGGCACCAGCACTGACTTTAACCATCGGTGCGGGGGGAGGGGTATCGTTCACACGTGCTTCATCTGAGGATGAAGCTTCTGATTGGGGAGGGTTGGCATCGATATTCTCTGTCACTAATCGCAAACTACCAGCTTTGGCAGGATTAGCCACACCGACTAATTTAAACAAGTCTGATAGGTTCAGTTTGCTATCGCTAAACACAGCTTTGGCGGCGGCCTCGCCTAAGGCGTCTAATGCCCCATTGGTAATCACAACACGATGTCCGTTTTCAAACGTTAGCAACAAATCGACATCGGCGAGATCCACTTGCTTAAGAGCGGCGAAAGACTCCTCAACTGTGACAGCGCCGTCTACTGATTGAACCTGTTTTACTGGCCCTTTTAAAGCTGGCTGAGTATTGTTATCGTTACCAGACGCTAGGGCAGTCTTGTCCGTCGTCTGTGTAGGCGTAGGGGTGATTTTCTCAGCCATGGTATGTCCTTCATTCAGAATCGAGCGAGGCAATTCACATGCACTCTACTCGCATTAAATTTCGAGTTATCGTTTATTAACGGCTCTCTTTTCAGAGACTTTAATAAATAAAAGCCTCTCGCATCGAGACGTGTCTTAACGTCGATTTGAGTCGGTTTGTATTTTTAACAATCGGTGTGTCTCAGAAGAGTCGTCTGCCACACGTACAATCAACTCTCGTATTTCTGTAACAACTTCAGAGTTGCCTTTTTCCATAATCGCTAAAATCGTACCTAATTGACGCCCTACGCGTTGAAGCTCTAATTTAAAGTTATTGGAAGCCTCGGTGTTTTCTGCCATCGAGCGCAACATATCACCCCTTTGTTTTTGAAACTCAGCAATCTCATTGCTTAAACTACGTTCCTGTATTTTGGATGACTCTGCCAAACGTATTTCAATACGCTTCAATACGCGAACATCTTCCGTCTCTATCTCGTTATCTACCTCTGCCAAAGCACGCTTCATCTCTTGACGGTCGGCCTCTGCTTTCGCGTCACGCGCTTGCTCAGGCGATAGACTTCGCGCTCCATCTTTGGCTAGTTCTTGGGTCACTCCATCCGCGTTGGCCACCCTTGCACCTTCACCACCCGCATTCAACAATTGAGAGCCACCAGAGCCATGAATCATCACACCTGTGCGACTATAGGTAAAGCCACCCTTTGCCAACGAAAACTCAATATGCTGAGCTACTTCAGACCCTAAAATAGAGAGTAAATCACCCATACAGCGCTTCACCGTCACCATCATAAAGCCAAGCACAATCGAGCCTAACAAACCATACATTGAAGCAGAGAAAGCAATGCCCATTGAATGCATAGGCGCTTCCATGCGTTTAACCATTTGACCAAACACCTGAATTGGGTCCGCTGTTTTCATATCCAAATTGGCAAAACTGGCAATCAAAATGGCAATATCGTCCAAGGTCGCCAACAAACCAATAAAAGTACCGAGTAAGCCCAAGCCAACAAGCAAACCACCTAAAAATGAAGGCACAGCATTGCGACTAGATAAGCGCTTGGAGGCTTTCTCAATTTCACTCTCAAGTGCGATTTGTTCTTGATGTGAAATCGTCCGACCATAAGAAGCCGCCATCATACGCAACACGTAAGCGATATCTGCATCACAGTTAAGTGCCATAGTTTGCAGCTCTTCTTGCGCCATTCCAGAACGCATGGCACTAGTAAACTCTGACAATCGCTTGCTTTCATACAATAAGCGTCGAATGCTAAATATAATTAAAACACCCCCAATAAACGCGATTGCAAAAATGAGGTAGTTAATTTGTGGGTGCGGGTTGCTAACAATAGTTTTCTCTATTTGCGCGCGGTAAACAAAAGCGGCAAACAAGGTCAACACAAACGGCAATAGCGTATAAATATAGTAGACTTTTAAGCGCTTATACATTTTTTTATTCCTATTCTTCTGCGATGAAATCCAATTAAGTTACTGCGAAAGCCTAAACAAGGCATCCACTTATCTTGGATCACGAAACGCTCGATCTTTAAATTTAAGTAAAGGGGAAAGCACATACGAAAGCACGGTACGCTTACCGACAACAATGTCGGCCACGGCGGTCATCCCTGGCACGGTCTGAAAGAGATGTGCTTGTTGCCCCGTGGCATTAATCACCACACGGTAATAACGCGTTTCGCGCTCATCTAATAATGTGTCTGCACTCACTTCAGTCACTTTTCCTTCCAAAGCACCATAGCTTGCATAATCGTAAGCCCCTATTCTCACTCGCACAGGCAAACCACTGTGTAAGTTTGCACGGTCATTGGGTTGTGACTTAGCCTCAATCATCACACCTGGTTCAGCGGGTGTGATTTCCATTAGTGCCTCGCCAGGACGAACAACCCCCCCAATGGTTGTAATAACCAGACGATTGACATATCCAGACACGGGTGCACGCACGATATTGCGGTCAAGGCGATCTGTATTGGAATTAATTTCCATAGAGGAGCGTTCAATATCCGAACGTACCTGCGTCAACTCAGAAGATGCTTCAGCTCTAAAACGCGCCCAAACTTCGCTAGTACGTGAATCCGTCTCTGAAGCAGCTGAGCGTAAGCGCGGTATTGCGGACTCGGACTCGGCAATTTGTGTAGATAACTTTTGAATGCGAGACTGACTATCTAGCAACTCTAGATGAGATGCAGCATTTTCTCGGCTTAAGCCTTCAATCACACGATATTGCTGCTTGGCCACATCTAACTCAGCCATTAAGCTTCGACGACGACTTTCCGCTTCTGAAATTTCGCCTCGCTTTTGGCCATTTTGATCGCGCAACACACGAATCTCTTCGGATAACCGAGCACGTCGCGCACGAAATGCAGCCAACTCAGCACTCCTTACATCTTCATCAACCAAGTTTTTAGGGAAATTAATACTGGACAAACCCTGCGATTCGGCCAGCAGCCGTGCTTCTTTGCCCCGCAAGGCATCGAGAGTAGAACGCTCACGCCCTAAAGTAGATTTAGCTTGAATATCAGAAAGCTCAACCAAGGCTTCACCAGCAATCACACGCTGACCCTCTAACACATTTAACTTGCGGACAATACCACCTTCCAGATGCTGCACAATTTGTGCCTTACCCGCTGGGACTACCCGCCCTTCAGCTCGAACAATCACATCAATCTTGGCTTGGCTGGCCCAATACAGCAATCCCAACACCGCTGTAAAGATGCTTAGAACAAATACTTGGCGTGGTTGAAAAGTCCATGGATTCATCATAATTCAGCCTCCATTACTCCGTCACCAAGACTTTAGAGTTATCTGCGTTTGATTTACCATCACGAATTTTTACTTCAAGCTGGGCTGGAGAAACCCCCATCTTAATCAATTCGTTACGGACCGCCATCACGCGATACAATGCGATACGTTTGGCTTCTGAAAAGCCAGCTGGAGCATCCACAATGAGTTTGGCGTGACCACGTGCCGCGATAGGTTTCACCAATTTCTGGACTTGCTCAATTTCTGCGTCACTCAAAGTAACCGCCTCAGAGACAAATTTGACAATAACGCCGCCTCCATCCTCAAGCAGTTGATCAACGTCTTTCTCTGGTTTGACCAAGGGCGTTTTTACGATGACCACTTTTTGTTGACTCACCGATGGCGCTTTTAACACAGCATGACTCTGTATCTTGGCGTTCGCTTTCAAACGATCAATTTCGTCTTGCAACTTGGCAATTTCTTGCTCTTTCTCTTGCACTTCACTACTAGCTTTATTTTTGTGCGCCTCAACAACAGCGGCAATCGCTTGATCTTTGTGTCGGCTTAACTCCAATGCAAACATAAACACTGCCACAATCATAATGGTGAGCACAAACAATAGATTCAACACTAGATTGGTAACAGCATCTACATAGCCTGGCCAAAAGATGTCGACGTTGTCGTCACTACTACTTTCAATCGACATGGTTTTCTCCTAAAGGCTCACTGCTCTCTGTCGAAGCTCGGCTAACCACATGTGATGTAGGCGGCGCTTTAAGTGCATCAGCAGGCGTGCCTTGCACCATACGCGCAATTTGCGCCACTGCACTCAACTCTTGCACATGTAAATTCACCAAGCGCACGCGAGCCTGATAATTGCGCTCGTATACATCCAGCATATCTAAAAGAGATTGATTTCCAGACAACATACGCTTGGACATCGATTTAGCCGCAGCGGTAATCGAATCGAGCTCACTATAGCCTTGGTTAATACGACGTTTAGTGGCTTCTAAGGTGGCATATTGTGCAGAGAGCGTTTGCAAAACCCTTCTACGTTGATCATCTAGTTTGTATACCAGCTCGTTTTGACGTGCGGCTTTCTCTTCGTTAAATTTGTAATCGGTGCCCCCATTAAACACTGATAAATTCATCACCAGCATCAATCTGCGGTCTCTTTGAGTAAAAGTATTGCCGCCCGCATTCGCCACATCGCTTTCTGTATACTCTAAGTCGAGTTTTGGTAAATAACGAGTTAAGGCCGCAGTTTTATCGAGATTAGCTGCCGACACCTCAGCAGACAATGCTGCAATTTCAGGATTCACAGCCAAAGCTTGCTCCATGGCTTGGTCTAAAGAGACTGGGACTAAACCAGAACCTACCTCTTCTAAGGTCGGAATTTTTAACACCGTAGGTGATGCATTGACCACTCGAACAAACTCAACGCCAGCAGCAGCGTGCGCGGCTTCCTGCTCTAATTTAGCGGAATTTGCGCTAAGCGCACGCGCTTTGACTCTATCTTTATCCGAGTTATTGGCCGCACCTGCTTTCGCTCGTTTTTCCACATAAGTATAAAGTTCTTGAATTTTAGTCTCATAATCTGCCGCCATGTCGGCCATCATTTTTGTTGAAGACAATCCGAGATAAGCATTGATTGTAGCTATGTAGGTATCACCTTCACTAGACCGTTTGCTTTCCATTCTTGCCTGCTCAATAATTTTGCGACGACGCCAATCGTAAAAGCTAGGCATATCTAGCAAAGGCTGGCGCAAAGTTAGTGTGCGATCAGCGCGGTCATGTCGATTTGTCGCTTCTTGCTGCCCTGTTGCGGGGTCAATTTGTACGCCAGGTGAAGAGGTTTCACGCCCTGATTTGATTTGTACCGTTAAAGAAGGTAATAAAAAGCCTCGGGCTTGCCCAGTCTGCGCTTCTGCTTGCTCTTTCCGAAATTGTGCCACCAACACATCTCGACTAAAGCCCATCGCCATCGAAAGAGACTCTGAAATATCAAGTGCATTGACCTGAACAACAGGGTCTAAATTATGCTCCATTTTAGCTAATCCATTTGCAAAATCGCCTCTGGCATCCGTTAACACTGGTATTTCGTAAACTCCCGTCAATCCAAATAAACTCCGTTCTTGTGGCAAGCTAAACGAAGAGCCCGCTGAACTACTTGAGTTTTTAGCAAAGAAATCGTCGCTCGCTGAGGCAGCCTGTTCAGGCAATGACGAATTTGGATAAGGCGTTACCAGAACATTTGCTCCATTGGCATCTGAAGTCGATGGTACTGTCGATAACGACGG
The DNA here is from genome assembly GCA_964484985.1 of uncultured Methylophilaceae bacterium. Taxonomy (GTDB): domain Bacteria; phylum Pseudomonadota; class Gammaproteobacteria; order Burkholderiales; family Methylophilaceae; genus CAZAHP01. Next base: position 27,229 of record CAZAHP010000002.1, on the reverse strand, counting down.
TTTCGAATTGAATGAAGCACGCTGGCTGGGTGGTAACACGGCATTAATTGCTTCAACGGCAGCACTAGCCGCGCGCGCTGCACTGGTGGCGGCATCAGCCGCTGCGCTCGCTGCGTTGGCTGCGGCTGCGGCGGCTGCCGAAGCATTTGAAAGTGTCGTATTGCTCTTGCGAACAGCAAGCTTTTCTGCCGATGCAGGAGCATCTTCCGCGCCCACAGCATGCGCAGCCAAACTTGTCATCATGACAAGAACCCAGCATGACACGTGCAATCTTAATCTTGTTATATACACTTAGCGTCCTACAAATCGAATACGAATAAGTTAGGCTTCATTTTAGGGAGTTCAATAAGCATTTCATTCAACGAATAAAGGTGGGTTTACCGTTTAATTAAACGCTCACAGCGTCTGCAGGCACAACATCGATTGGTAATGGTCTAAAGCTTGAGTGTAAAACCAATCACGGCAGATTGAATTAAGCCGTATTTGACCAACACTTTAATTACAAGACATTATGTGAATAGGAAATTAAAAAATTCGACATAGCAATTACATGCTACATAAGAAAATATTTTGCGAGAATTCGCTTTGCAAATAGCCTGTCTAAGCCACAATATTGGCAAGGCAATAACAACAAAAATCCAGTGAATAGAAGTGCTAAATACTAGCTAACTACAGCCTTCACTGCAGCTAGCCTCGCATCAAACACGGCTTGTTTAATACGCTCAGGCTCAGCAAACTGCTTGGCTACAGCGCCTGCGTCTACCGACATCGCTGCTTTAAGCACTTTTAGCATTAAATCGGCTTCAGGCGTGGGGCAATTTTCTAGCCCTGTTCTGCCGCGTGAATCTGACTCACAGGCTTTTAAAAATGCTTCGAAGCGTTGCGGTTGGCGGATAGCGTCAGTTTCTACTAGAAACTCTAACAGGGTATTGGGGCGCATCTTGCTGGCTTGATGCAGCTTGCCATGAAACTTAGCCACAATATGGGCAAGCTCTTTGCAATCGTTAGGTACTCTTAGGCGCTTACATACGTCTTTTAGCAAATCTACACTGCGTATCTCATGCCCAATATGGCGCGGGAGCATCTCGGCTGGGGTAGTTCCTTTGCCTAAATCATGCGTGAGTGCTGCAAAGCGCACGGCTAGGCTAAAACCTTGGCTAGCGGCATAATCCACCACCATCATCACATGAATACCAGTGTCGATTTCAGGGTGATGCTGCTCTGGTTGTGGCACGCCCCATAGCCTATCGAGCTCTGGCAATATTTTTTTAAGTGCGCCGCAAGCGCGTAACACTTCAAACATGCGGCTGGGCTTGCCTTCCATCAGGCCTTTAGCCAGCTCTTGCCACACGCGCTCAGCGACTAGGGCATCGACTTCGCCTGCTTGCACCATGTCTTGCATCAGCTGCATGGTTTCTGGTGCTACATTAAATTGAGTAAAACGTGCAGCAAAGCGTGCCGTGCGCAATATACGCACGGGGTCTTCGCTAAAAGCTGGGCTCACATGCCTGAGTACGCCTGCTTGAATATCAACCAGACCGTGATACGGGTCTATCAATGCACCTTCAGCATCTTTTGCAATGGCGTTAATGGTAAGGTCGCGTCTGGCTAGGTCTTCTTCTAGCGTGACCTCTGGTGAGGCATGAATTTGAAAACCTTTGTAACCAGGCGCGGTCTTGCGCTCGGTGCGCGCTAAGGCGTACTCTTCATGCGTTTTGGGGTGTAAAAATACGGGGAAGTCTTTACCTACCGCTTTATAGCCTAAAGCGAGCATTTCGTCAGGGGTGCTGCCAACCACCACATAATCGTGGTCTTTGGTTGCTAAACCAAGCAACTCATCACGGACCGCACCGCCTACGCTGTAGACTTGCATGCGTATTACCTGCCTGCATTGCTGCGGAACTGCAAGTAAGCATGGCGTGGTGTGTCGTCGGCTAAATACTCTGGCACGATGGCTTCTAGGCTGCTTGGCACGACATTGAACATCGCAGGAAAATCTTGGCTAGTCACGCTATCGACTTCCATTGATTTAATATTGTCGCGCGTCATCAGTTTGACAGGTGAAAACTCAAGTGCGTAAGCTTGAAGATACGAGAGCTTGTCATTTAAGCCCACCACCATTGATTTTTTACCCAATACAAAAGCTACAAACTGCACAAGTTGGCGCAAGGTATAAACTCTAGGGCCGCCCAAATCGTAAGTTTGGCCATAAGTGTCTATATTTTCTATACTTTCAACCACTGCGGCAGCAACATCTTCAACCCAAACAGGCTGAAACTTCGCATCTGGTTTTGCCAGCAATAACACAGGCATGAGTTTAACCAAGCTGGCAAACATATTAAAGAAGTTGTCACCACGACCAAATATCACAGAAGGGCGGAATATGGTGATATTGAGCTTGTCAGCGAACTCTTTTACAGCGGCCTCGCCTGCAGCGCGTGAGCGCAAGTATGCGCTAGGCGCTTCTGTGCTGGCTTGCAGCGCGCTCATATGAAGCAAATGTTTCACGCCTTGCTTGACGCAAATTTGTGCAATACGGCGTGGCAACTCAACATGCATGCTATCAAAACTACATTTTTTGCTTTCATGCAAAATGCCGATAAGGTTAATCACCGCTGTGCAGCCACGTATCTGAAGCACCAAATCAACATCATCCATGACATCGCATTCAATCACTTGCACGTTAGGTAGTAAAATAAGCTGCTTGCTTGCCTCTCTGCGGCGAGTAAGCACTTTAACCTCATAGCCTGCATTGCTAAGCTGATGCACAACCGCGCTGCCGACAAAACCTGAACCACCTAAGACACAAATTTGTTTCATGCTTTTTTACCTATTCTGCTTCTGAAGCAAGAGTCACTGCATCTGCATAAGCAGGGATTAAGCCTATGCGCTGTTTAATACTTTGATTAGCCACCCCTAAACGCTGCGAGTAATAATAGGCGTTGGCCATCACTTTTTTAACATAATCGCGTGTTTCGCTAAATGGAATACTTTCGGCATAGACAGCACCTTCAAGCACTTGGCTAGCCGCCCAACGTTTAGGTCTACCGGGTCCTGCATTATATGCAGCAGTTGCCATCACGGCTTGTCCATCCATCTTCTCCATGGTGTAGCGCAAGTAATGTGTACCGAATTGAACATTGGTATCTAAGTCATGAATCATCTCAGGCTGATAACTTTTCATACCCAAACGCTTGGCAATCCACTTTGCTGTTGCAGGCATCACTTGCATTAAACCAGAAGCCCCCACTTTTGACTTAGCCACTTTAATGAATCGACTTTCTTGACGAATCAAACCATACACCCATGCTTCATCGAGTTGATTTTCTTTTGCATAGTTCTTCATCACAGACTCATGTGGCGTTGGGTAGCGCAGCGCAAAATTATGCGTAAATTTAGTTTTATCTGCCAAGTAAATCGCAGTATCTAAGTACTGGGCGCGACTCGCAACTTCAGCCGCGGCTATCAACTGCTTATCATCCATATTCGGTACCAGCATTGCCCATTCTTGCCTTGCCTCAGCGCGCATATCTAAATCTTGCAAGGCAATTGCACGCTGTACCGCAGGCAACTTGGCTATCTCAGCAAGCTCAGCATCTGATGACTGATAATAACTAGGCATTTCTGTGACCACATCACCCAGTTCTTCTTTAGCTAGCAGGCCGTAATAGCTAATCTCTTGTGAGATTTTAACAAACACAGCATTGGCAGCGGGGATATTATTTTGCTCCTTTAAAGCACGTGCCATCCAATAACGCCAAGTAGTGCTTTCTTTCTCAGATTGCGGCATTGCCTCTATTGTAGACTGCACCATAGGCCAATTTGCTTCACGCAGTGCGGCGCGCACTTTCCACGCTTGCTGTTCAATATCTAATGGCGTATTTTTAGCCAAATCAAACCACTCTAAGCTTACTTTATCGTGTTTTTTTGCCGCTTGCAAAGCCAAACGCCCCCAGCCATAGCCGCGCTCCTCGCCTTCATATTGGCCTTTGATTTTACTCCACGCATTTTCAGCACTTGCTAAATCTTTACGAGCGATGCGATCTACCGCATATATATTGAGCTCGCGCCCAAAGCGTGTGTTATTGGAAACAATATTCTTTTGTAGTGCTAGCGCTGGGTTAAGCGCCACCTTGTCTATCAGTTTAAGCTTAGCCGTATCAATATGAGCAATACGTTGCGCGATATTTTTGGCTAGGCTCAATTTATTTTCAGCAAGCGCCATGCGCAAACGCGTCCAAGCATCTGACTCTGTGAGCACACCCGCATTAAACATTTGGTTAAACAATGCATCACAACTGGCTGGCTGGTCAGTAGTTACCAACCACAAAGCCTTAGCTTGTACTAAGGCTTCGCTAGAAGCCAAAGTAGTGCTTTGCGCAGCCTGTGCCTGCGCTGCGTAACAACTCACGGCAACGTCTTCACGTTTAAAATTAGGATATTCGGCTAAAAAAGTTGTCCAGTCTTGGCTCTTACCTAGCTTTTTCAACCATTCACCACGCACACGGTCTGCAAATGGGTAGTCTTTATATTGCGCAATAAAATTACTTACCGTGGCATTATCAGACTCACTCAAGCGCAGCAGCATGAGCCAGTACTCTGCATAGGGCGCTAGAAGATAGTTTTGTGATTGTAATTGCTGCGCACTTGCAGTGAGCGCAAGTTCATTGCCTCTATCATAATTTGCGCGTGCTTCTTGTAACAAAGCCTCATTGCTTATCGCCAGCGCTAAACCACTTTGGAGTGCGACAAACACGGCTATCAGCTTGATAGATGCTCGCAAATGTTTGTGCAGAAAAATCATGTACTTCCTATCATAAGTTTGGCTTTAATTCATTAGAAGAGAATAATACGCCCCATTGCCATGATAAGCGCACCGATGAGAATTAAGACCAAACTGAATTTAATGAGTTGCCAAGCAAAACGTAAATAACGTTTATCGCCAGACAAAAAATATATTGCAAAAGATACCGCGACCGAAATGGCAACAAGCACTAGAAATAGGCGCAGTATCAACATGGGAACCCTGTTAGTTTATGCCATGATAGGCTATTTAATCACTAAAGAACGCCGCATGCCTAAGCTGCGCGTGATTGATTAACTACTCACGCGTATTGCAAAACAGGTGCAGTTGCAATTTGTGCTTTAAAGGCTTCTGGCGCTTCTTCTTTATGTTCAAATGTTGCGAACTCCCAAGCTTGGGCGTCTGCCAATAATGCACGTAATAACTGATTGTTCATCGCATGGCCTGATTTATAGGCACTAAATGCACCAATAATAGGGTGACCTAGGACGTACAAATCGCCAATCGCGTCTAACACTTTGTGTTTTACAAATTCATCTTCATAACGCAGTCCGTCTGGATTAAGCACTCTGTACTCATCTAACACGATGGCGTTTTCTAGGCTGCCACCACGGGCTAAGTTGTTATCTCGCAAATATTCAACTTCATGCATAAAGCCAAATGTGCGCGCACGGCTGATTTCTTTAATATAAGCATTATCTGCAAAATCAATATGTACGGTTTGGCTAGAATGCTCAAATACGGGGTGATTAAACGCAATGGTGAAATCTATTTTAAAACCAAAATAAGGGTCAAAACGCACCCATTTATCGCCATCTTTTACTTCTATTGTTTTTTTGATGCGTATAAATTTTTTGAGTGCGCCTTGCTCAACAATACCTGCAGACTGCAACAGGTAAATAAAGGGGCCAGAGCTGCCATCCATAATCGGCACTTCTGAGGATGAAATATCGATGATGATGTTATCAACTCCAAGCCCCGCTAACGCTGAGAGCAAATGCTCTACGGTAGCGACACGCGCGCCATTTTGTTCTAGGGCGGAACATAGGCGCGTATCGCACACTAAATCAGGCTGTACTTTAATTTCTGGCTGACCTGCAATATCCACACGTCGAAAGACAATGCCAGTATCTGGCGCAGCTGGACGCAAGGTTAGGGTGACCTTGTCGCCAGTATGCAGCCCCACACCTGTGGCGCTAATCTCTTTCTTGAGCGTGCGTTGCTTTAACATCTTAAAACCCATTTCAACCAAAAAATTACTTAACTCATTGTTAAGAATGGCCTAATTTTAGCACATTTGCTTCTCCATTACCTAGCATAAGCCATACCAAGCCACATTGTCTGTGTCTTTTTGGCTACGTCACAGCTAAGGCTTAGTCAGCTTGTTTACGTAAAAACGCTGGGATGTCGTACTCTTCAATCCCTGAACTTCTCATCGTTTCTACCGTAGTACGGCGACTATTTGAGCTCAGCATACCCATGCCCTCATCAGCAACACTTGTACTACCTGTAGCCATTGCTGCTGCACCTGAGAACACTGGTTGGCCTGTCGTACCATCACGCACTTGTGTCATGATTTTAAGCTCTGGTTTTTGCGCACGGCGACCAGCAATGCCGTTCAAACCTGTCGCTACCATCGTGACACGAAGATTATCTTCCATTGCGTCATCAAACACATTGCCTACAATCACAGTAGCATCTTCAGCAGTAAACTCTTTAATCGTATTCATCACGTCATAGTACTCTTTCATTTTGAAAGAGTGATTTGCAGTGATGTTCACTAAAACGCCGCGTGCATTGGCTAGGTTGACATCTTCTAGCAATGGGCTAGCAACTGCTTGCTCTGCTGCAATACGCGCACGGTCTGGGCCGCTAGCAATCGCTGAACCCATCATTGCCATGCCCATTTCAGACATCACTGTACGCACGTCAGCAAAGTCTACGTTCACCATACCTGGGCAGTTAATGATTTCTGCAATGCCAGATACTGCGTTGTGTAACACGTCATTTGCTGCGCGGAAAGCTTCTAAGAACGGTACATCTTCGCCTAGCACTTCCATCAATTTTTCATTAGGAATAATGATAAGAGAGTCAACATGCTTAGAAAGTTCTTCTAAACCTTCTTGAGCGAGCTTGGTGCGTTTGCCTTCAAATGCAAATGGTTTAGTCACTACAGCAACCGTTAAGATACCCATTTCTTTTGCTACTTGCGCGATGATAGGTGCTGCGCCAGTACCTGTGCCGCCACCCATACCAGCAGTGATGAAAAGCATATCAGCGCCGTCTATCACTTCAGCAATGCGGTCACGGTCTTCTAGCGCGGCTTCGCGGCCAACTTCTGGACGTGCACCCGCACCTAGACCTTTGGTGATGTCTTGACCAATTTGTAATACAGTTTTTGCTTGGCTCTTTTTAAGCGCTTGCATATCGGTATTAGCGCAAATAAATTCTACGCCGCCCACATTTTTTTCTATCATGTGCGCAACAGCGTTACCGCCGCAACCACCTACACCGATTACTTTAATTACGGCCTCTTGCGAGTCCCTATCCATAATTTCAAACATTTTAAATCTCCTCAAAATTAAAAACTACTGCCCTAAAAAACTACCACCCTAAAAACAACTCCCTGCTTCAAACACTCAATCTGTGCTTTACTAAAAATTACCTAAAAACCATTGCTTCATTCGCTCAAAAACACTTGCAAAAGAGCTTGATTCAATTTGGTGAGACAAGTGACGCTCTACTTGTTGTTTGCCCATCAGCACTAAACCTACAGCAGTGGCATATCTTGGGTTGCTCACCACTTCAGACAGACCTCCAACATAGCGTGGCATACCTAAGCGCACTGGCATGTGGAATATTTCCTCACCTAATTCCACCATGCCTTTCATCATAGAAGAGCCGCCCGTAATGACGATGCCTGATGCAATCATTTCTTCCATGCCACTGCGGCGTAACTCATTGAGCACAAACTCATAAAGCTCAACCACGCGTGGCTCAATCACTTCAGCCAAGGTTTGCACTGAAAGCTCGCGTGACTCTCGTCCATCAGCGCCCGGCACTTCTACAATCTCGCGTGAATCTGCTAGCTGACGTAGTGCGCAACCATGTTTGATTTTGATGTCTTCTGCTGATTGCGTAGGCGTACGGAAGGCTACGGCAATATCATTAGTGATTTGGTCGCCCGCAATCGGCACGACTGCCGTGTGACGAATCGCACCTTGTTTAAACACGGCAATATCTGTGGTTCCGCCACCAATATCAACTAAGCAAACCCCCAACTCTTTTTCATCTTCTGTGAGTACGGCAAGGCTTGAGGCGAGTGGTTGAAGAATTAAATCGCTGACTTCTAAGCCACAGCGTTTAATACATTTCACAATATTTTGTGCCGCTGATACTGCGCCAGTGACGATGTGTACTTTCACTTCTAGCTTCATGCCGCTCATGCCTAAAGGCTCGCGCACATCTTCTTGGCCGTCGATAATAAACTCTTGGGTCAGTATGTGTAGAATCTGTTGGTCAGATGGCAAAGCAATTGCGCGGGCGGTATCAATCACACGGTCCACATCAGCCTGCACGACTTCTGCTTCTTTAATCTTCACCATGCCATGTGAGTTCAAGCTTTTGATATGGCTACCTGCAATGCCCGTGTACACAGCGCTTATTTTGCAATCAGCCATTAACTCAGCTTCTTCTAGTGCGCGCTGTATCGCTTGCATAGTTGAATCAATATTAATCACTACGCCTTTTTTAAGGCCGCGTGACACATGCTGACCCAAGCCTATCACCTTGATTGAGCCCTCTGGTTGTAACTCAGCGACAATGGCGACTATTTTTGATGTCCCAATATCTAAACCTACAATCAGGTTTTTATCTTCTTTAATTTTGCTCATATATTTTCCGTTCCCTTAAACTACTTGGCACTACACTGCATGGGTTTGAGTACTCTTGTTTTTGCTTCCAGTTTTTTCAACATTTTTCTTATTGGATTCTTTTGCTGCTGCGGGTTGTGCTACCTCACCAGTCTTTTGTTCACCAGCTTTTTGCTCTTCAGCTGGCACTACCTTTTCTAACA
>CAZAHP010000002.1:0-18250 GCA_964484985.1 uncultured Methylophilaceae bacterium | reverse complement strand
CCAGTCTTTTGTTCACCAGCTTTTTGCTCTTCAGCTGGCACTACCTTTTCTAACATCGCTGGTTTACGTACCGCAAATCCGTTTGGATAACGCAAATCCGCATACTGTATATGTGCGCCTAGTTTGCCTATGGTGTCTGGGTAGACATCAACAAACTTTGCTAAGCGCATATCCATTTGATTGCGTCCCAACTCAACAACCATGCCTTTTTCAGTGGTTAACTGCCAAGCGCGGCGTGGTGTAAGCGCAATCTGTTTCACTTTCAAACCTACATCACCCAGTATCTTGCTATAAGTTGCGTAGTGCTTAGATACCTCGTAAACGCCATCACCCGGACCATAAAACACTGGCAAATCACTATCTGATGCTGCGTTAAACAACTCACCGTAAGTATTCACCAAAGCAATATTTCCCCAACGTGCAAGCTCTTGATGCTCTTCTACCATCACTTCTAAGCGGTCTGGCCAACGGCGGCGTATGCTCACGTTTCTCGCCCATGGCAGCTTTTGAAATGCATCACGCGCTTTTACTAAATCGAGTGTAAAAAAATTACCTTGCAAGTGCTTTCTCACAATCAATCTAATTTGCTCACGATTCACATGCGACAACTCACCATCTACGCGCACTTCGCGTAGCGGAAAAATCGGCAAATGCACCACCACATAAACTGCGGCGTAGAGCATCAGCACGACGGATAGCGCATACAAAAAGTTGGCTATCCAGTTGAGCGCTTGTGGTTTATCCCACATGGGCGAGCTCCAACACTTTAATGACCAATTCATCAAAACTAATACCAGCCGCTTTTGCTGCCATAGGTACTAGGCTATGGTCTGTCATTCCAGGGCTAGTATTCACTTCTAAAAAGTAGTGCTGGCCTGCTTCATCCATTAAGAAATCAACGCGCCCCCAAGCTTGGCCGCCTATGCTGCGAAATGCTTGTAGTGCTTCAGTTTGTATTTTGGCTTCGACTTCAGCAGATAAGCCGCATGGACATAAATACTGCGTGTCATCACGTAAGTATTTAGCTTCGTAGTCATAAAATTCATTTGCAGGCACAATGCGCACGATAGGCAGCGCGCGGTCGCCCAAAATACCGACGGTAAACTCACCACCGCCTACAAATTGCTCTGCAATCACTAATGGGTCTGATTTTGCAGCGAGCTCATACGCAGCTTTTAAGCCGTCAGCTTGCTTCACTTTGCTAATACCTATGCTTGAGCCTTCATTGGCAGGTTTTACAAAAAGTGGCAAACCTAGCTTTTGCTCGATGGCAGCAAAATCTGAGTTGGCTTGCACTATTTCAAATGCTGGGGTACTAATACCAGCTGCTGACCAAATCATTTTGGTGCGCCATTTGTCCATACCTATCGATGAAGCCATCACACCGCTACCTGTGTAAGGGATGCCCATAAGCTCTAACGCGCCTTGTATGGTGCCGTCTTCACCGAATCTGCCGTGCAGTGAAATCATGGCGCGGTCGTATGCTTCTAACTCATGTAGTGGGCGTGTTGCAGGGTCAAACGCCTCTGCATTGACGCCTTGGCGCAGCAAGGCTGCGAGTACGGCAGAACCACTTTTGAGTGACACTTCACGTTCACCTGATTTACCACCGAACAATACGGCTACACGTCCAAATTTACTCATCACTCTTCACCTATTACTTTGACTTCTTGTTGCAGTTCCACGCCGTATTGCTGCTTCACGCTATCGCGCATTAAGGCGATGGTTTGTTCTATATCTTTTGCAGTTGCATTTCCTATGTTCACAATAAAATTAGCATGTTTTTCAGACACTTGCGCACCACCTATGGTGTGCCCTTTTAAGCCACAAGCCTCAATCAATCGTGCGGCATAATCACCTTCAGGGTTACGGAAAGTTGAGCCTGCATTGGGCAAATTGAGTGGTTGTGTAGCAAGCCGTTTGGCTAATAAGGTTTTAATCTTTTGCTCTGCAAATTGCGCATCGCCAGCTTCTAAAGCAAACCAAGCTCCGATAAACCATTCATTTTCGCGTGGCATTTCAACATGGCGATAAGTGGCTACAAACTCTTCCGCTACGCGCTCATGCACTTGACCATGGTTATCTATAGTGAGCACTTTATTGACGATGTCCCAAGTTTCACCGCCGTGGCAACCTGCATTCATGGCCAGTGCGCCGCCTACAGTGCCAGGAATACCTGCCATAAACTCAGCACCTTGTTTAGATTGCTTTGCACTAAATTTGGCGAGTTTGGCGCAAGTAACACCCGCCTCTGCGTACAGCAAGCCTGATTCCATTTGCAAGGTGGTAAGTGCGTTATGCATGACGACAACCGTGCCGCGCACACCACCATCGCGCACCAATAAATTAGATCCTAAGCCAATAAAGTAAACAGGCTCTTTAGCATCTAAGCTTTGTAAAAACGCACTTAAATCATCCAAACCAGCAGGGATATACACGCGGTCAGCCATACCACCTACGCGCCAACTGTTGTAGCGGGTAAGGGGCTCATTTACGAGCAACTGACCTTGTGGATTCGCTTGTGCCATCACGCAGCGCTCCCCCCTAACTCTTTGGTTTTTGCAGCCACTTGGCCGATTGAACCAGCACCCATCACAATGACCACATCACCATTTTTAGCTACATTTAAAATACCTTCTGGTAGCTCTGCTGTTGTTTCAAAAAAGAGTGGTTCAACCTTGCCTGCCACGCGCACAGCTCTCACTAATGAGCGTCCATCAGCGGCAACAATGGCAGATTCGCCAGCAGAGTAAACTTCAGTGAGTAGCACGCTGTCAGCACTCGATAACACTTTAACGAAGTCTTCAAAACAATCGCGTGTACGCGTGTAACGATGGGGTTGAAACGCCAACACCAATCGACGGCTGGGGAATGCGCCACGCGCAGCTGCAATCACCGCTTGCATTTCCACAGGGTGATGACCGTAATCGTCGATTAAAGTAAAGCTGCCACCGTCTTTCGCGGCCACTTCGCCATAGCGCTCAAAACGTCTGCCCACACCTTTAAACTCTTTCAATGCTTTCACTATCGCGGTATCTGGCACATTAAGTTCACTGGCAATGGCAATCGCGGCTAATGCGTTAAGCACATAATGATTGCCTGGCAGGTTAAGTGTGACTTCAAATTCAGTCGTTACACCGTTGATGCGCTGCGCTGTGAAATGCATTTTGCCATCTTCTGCGCGCACGTTTTTAGCACGAATACGCGCATCATCACTAAAGCCGTAAGTCATCACAGGCTTGCTAACCCTAGGCAATATTTCGCGGATATTAGGGTCATCAATACACACCACAGCCATGCCCCAGAACGGTAATTGCTGTAAAAATTCTACAAACGCACTTTTTAATTTATCAAAGCTGTGTTCGTAAGTATCCATGTGGTCTTGGTCGATATTAGTGACTACAGCCATCACAGGTGTGAGGTGTAAGAATGAAGCATCTGATTCATCTGCCTCAGCTACGATAAACTCACCTGTGCCTAGCTTGGCATTGGCATTGGCAGACTCTAATTTGCCACCAATCACAAAAGTCGGGTCCATGCCTGCTTCAGCCAAAATGCTCGCAATCAGGCTGGTGGTAGTGGTTTTGCCATGCGTACCTGCCACGGCAATGCCCTGACGGAAGCGCATGAGCTCAGCTAACATCAGCGCGCGAGGCACGATCGGGATATTTTTTGCACGTGCTTGCATTACTTCAGGATTAGCTTCATTCACCGCGCTTGAGACTACTAACACATCCGCCGCTTGCACATTCTCCGCAGCATGGCCTTGGTAGACTTTTGCACCTAGCTTACTTAAGCGCTGTGTCACGCTGTTATTGGCCAAGTCAGAACCGCTCACATTAAAGCCAAGATTCACCAACACCTCGGCAATGCCGCTCATACCAGAGCCGCCTATGCCAACAAAGTGGATATTTTTGACTTTATGCTTCATGCCGTGTTTCATTTCTTGCATCATTTGAGCGCTATCCTTTCTAACTCGTCGGCAATCGCTTGTGTAGCATGAGGTCTGCCCAACTTTTTGGCCGCTTGGGCAATGCTCAACAGTTTTTCACGGCTTAAACTTTGTAGTAGCTCAGCTAATTTTTGCGCTGTTAATTCAGCTTGTGGCAAATGAATCGCCGCGCCATGTGAGGCCATCCAAGCGGCGTTATCGCGTTGGTGTGATGTGGTCGAGACCATAAATGGCACGAGCACACTGGCAACACCTGCCACGGCAATTTCACTCACAGTAATTGCGCCTGCGCGGCATACAATCACATCAGCGTCTGCATAGGCGCTTGCCATGTCATCAATAAACGCTTCTACATTGGCTTCTACGCCAGCGGCTTGATACGCCTGACGTAAAGCATCAATATGCTGTGCACCTGATTGATGCAGCACCACAGGTCTTGCCGCTGCTGGGATTAAAGCCAAAGCTTGCGGTACAGTTTGATTAAGAATTTGCGCACCCAAACTGCCGCCCACCACCAACAAACGTAAAGGTCCTTGGCGATTTGCAGAACGGCTTTCTGGGCTAGGCAATGCTGCGATTTCTTTGCGTACAGGGTTGCCAGTGACCAAGGCTTTTGCGCCAAACTGGCTAACATCTTGTCCTTCAAAACCAAACATCACGCTGCTGGCAGAACTTGCTAAAGCTTTGTTAGAAAGTAATAGCGCAGCATCCGCATTCACCAAACCTAGCGGCAATTTGCGCATTTTCGTCGCCCAACCGCCGGGTACGGTCACGTAGCCGCCCATACCCAAAATCACTTTAGGGGTAAGCACTCCAATCACGCGCCATGCTTTAATGGTAGAAGCAAAGAGCTTAAATACACCCGTGATGCTGTGCGCTAGCCCTCTACCACGCATACCAGAGAAGTTAAGCTGTGTCATGGCGATGCCTTTGCTTGGCACTAACTTATTTTCCATGCCATGAGCTGTACCTAGCCAATGCACATGCCAGCCACGTGAACGCATTTCTTCTGCCACGGCTAGTCCTGGAATCACGTGCCCGCCTGTGCCTGCTGCCATAATCATTAATGTTTTACTCATGCTGGCAGGCCTTTTTGTAATCTGCGATTCTCAAAGTCAATACGCAATAGCACCGCCAATGCAATGCAGTTTGCCAAAATACCGCTACCACCAAATGAGAGTAAAGGTAGAGTTAAGCCTTTAGTTGGCAGCAAGCCCATATTCACGCCCATATTGATAATGCTTTGCACGCCTATCCAAATACCTATGCCTTGTGCGAGCAATGACGAAAAATAGCGCTCATTCGCCACGCACTCTTTGCCAATAGTAAAAGCACGTATCACTATCCAAGCAAATAGTCCCACCACCGTAATCACGCCAACAAAACCTAGCTCTTCGGCGATTACTGCAAGTAAAAAGTCAGTATGTGCTTCTGGCAAGTAAAGTAGCTTCTCTACGCTTGCGCCCAATCCCACACCCAGCCACTCACCGCGACCAAATGCGATGAGCGCATGTGAAAGTTGGTAGCCTTTACCGAATGGGTCTGCCCAAGGGTCCATAAAGCCAATAATGCGTTGTAGGCGGTAAGGTGAGCTCCAAATCAAAATAATGAAACCAATCACGAGCAAGACTAACAAGCCCAAGAAGATTCTGACGTTAATACCGCCTAACCAGAGAATTGAAATCGCTATGGCCGTAATCACCGCAAATGCGCCAAAATCAGGCTCACGTAGTAGCAGACCGCCAACTAGCAACATCACCGCTAACATAGGTAAAAAGCCGCGGGTGAAGCTATCCATATGCGCAGCTTTACGCACTGTGTAATCAGCCACATAAATAGTTGCGAATAATTTCATGAGCTCCGATGGCTGTAGGTTAATCACTACTAGCGACAACCAGCGCTGGCTGCCATTCACATTGCGGCCTACGCCTGGAATGAGTACTAGAACCAGCAGAACCAATCCTATGATGAACAAAATTGGCGCTGCTTTTTGCCACACTTGCGATGGCACTTGAAATGCTGCAAAACCTGCGACCAAACTAATCACAATAAAAATGGCCTGACGCACCAAGAAATAACTACTTTGATAACCTGTTGCCTTATCAGCCTCAGCCAGTGCAATAGAAGCTGAATACACCATCACCAAACCGATAGATAACAACACCAGCGTGACCCAAAGCAAGGCTTGGTCGTAGCTTGGTGTCGCTGTACGAAGGCGGTTGCCAATAGAGCTGATGCTGTTGGCGTTAATCATTTTCCCACCTCAGCTGCTAAGGCTTTGACTGCCTGTATAAACTTATCAGCTCTATCCACATAGTTTTTAAACATATCAAAACTTGCGCAAGCAGGCGAAAGCAGCACAGCATCTTTTGCTTTTGCCACTTTAAGACTAATTGCAACTGCCTCTGCCATATCTAGCGCATGATAAATTGGCACATTAGTATTGAGGATAGCACCTTCAATTAAAGGTGCATCTCGACCGATTAACACGACAGCTCTAGCGTTTTGAGCGACGGGTGTGCTTAATGGTGAAAAATCTTGGCCTTTACCATCACCTCCAGCGATTAACACCACTTTTTGTAGCATGCCTGCAATGGCTGCGCATGTTGCGCCTACATTTGTGCCTTTAGAGTCATCATAGAAATCAACGTCTGCAATTTTTGCGACCCACTCTACGCGGTGTGGCAAACCTTTAAATGCTTTTACTGCGTCTATCATGGCAAACTTTTCTATTTCTATGGCATTGCATAGTGCCATAGCCGCCAAGATATTATAGGCGTTATGCATACCTGAAAGCTTGGTCTCGCTCAATGACAATAAGCGTCTTCTACCATGTTTTAGTAAGATGTCATGGTCATATTTTTCTGCGCAAAAATTAGTGGTACTGCAGTGATTGCAAAGGCCGAACCATAGAACTTTGCGGCTGTCTTTCATCATCGCCTTACTGTATACATCATCCGCATTGAGCACTTGTACGCCATGCCCATTAAATATCGCTGATTTCGCAAGCGCATAATCTGCCATGCCATCATGTCTATCTAAATGATCTTCAGAAAGATTAAGCATAGTCGCTGCATCAGGTTCTAATGAACGAGTAGCCTCTAGTTGAAAGCTTGATAGTTCTAATACGTATACATCAGGTGCAGGCATGGCAAGTGTATCTAGCACTGGCAGGCCTATATTACCTGCCACAATAGTGTTTAGCCCTGCTGCCTTGCAAATTTCACCCACTAATGTGGTCACCGTGCTTTTGCCATTTGAACCAGTAATCGCAATGACTTTTGACTTTACAGGCTTAAATTGAGCAAACAGCTCTACATCGCCCACCACTGGGATATTGCGCGCAATTGCCACCTGTACCAAAGGCTCTTTAATCGACACACCCGGACTAATCACAATCACTTCTGCTTGATTAAACTCTTGCGCGTTATACGCACCTAAATGTATTTGGGTGGCTGGCAACTCTTGTTTAAGTGTTTCTAAACCCGGAGGGTTCTCACGAGTATCTGCAACAGACAACACAGCACCTTGGCTCGCTAACCAACGCGCTGCTGAGAGGCCTGTGTCACCTAAGCCTAGCACTAATACTTGTTTGTCTTTGAGTTGCAGTTTCATGCTCGAATCTTCTATTACCTGATTTTCAAACTAGCTAAACCTATCAGCACTAGCATCATGCTGATAATCCAAAAGCGCACGACCACTTGCGTTTCTTTCCAACCTTTTTGCTCATAATGGTGATGCAATGGCGCCATTAAAAAGATGCGCTTGCCTTGTCCATACTTATTCTTGGTGTATTTAAAGTAAGACACTTGCGCGGCCACTGAAAGCGTCTCCATCACAAACACGCCCCCCATGATGAAAAGCACGATTTCTTGACGCACAATCACGGCCACGGTACCCAAAGCTCCCCCTAAAGCTAATGCGCCTACGTCACCCATAAACACTTCTGCGGGGTAAGCGTTAAACCATAAAAATCCTAAACCTGCGCCTGCCATAGCAGCGCAAAACACGGTGAGCTCGCCTGCGCCTGGCACATAAGGAATCCCCAAATACTTAGAGAAATACAAATGCCCTGCCACGTAGGCAAATACTGCAAGTGCCGCACTGACTAACACTGTGGGCAAAATGGCAAGACCATCTAATCCATCGGTTAAATTCACCGCATTGCTGCTACCTACAATCACCAAATAAGACAGCACAATGAAACCCGCCGCACTGAGTGGGAACACCAAGGTTTTAAAGAAAGGTACGATTAAAGTGGTTTCTGCGGGCACGTGTGCGGTATACCACAAGTAAATGGCTGCACCTGCTCCGACTAAGGTTTGCCAAAAGTATTTCTCTTTGGCAGATAAGCCATCAGGATTGCGATACACCACTTTGCGCCAGTCATCCACCCAGCCAACGATGCCAAAGCCTAAAGTGACTATCATCACCACCCACACAAATCGATTAGCTAAATCAGCCCAAAGCAGTGTAGAGACGCTAATTGCCACTAAAATGAGCGCGCCGCCCATGGTGGGCGTACCTTTTTTGACCAAATGGGTTTGTGGGCCGTCTTCACGCACTGATTGACCAACTTTGTACTCGGTCAATTTACGTATCATAAAAGGACCAATGACAAACGAAATAATCAGCGCGGTTAATGTTGCTAACACAGCGCGCAGCGTGATGTAATTAAAAACATTAAATCCTCGAATATCGTGTGCTAACCAGCGTGCAAGCTCAAGCAACATGAGCATCCCCTTGATGTGTTGTAGTGTTTGGCTTTGCTTTAGTGTCTACGATTAAATTGACGACTCGCTCCATTGCCATAAAGCGTGAACCTTTTACCAACACCGTCGCATCATTTGTCATATGAGTTTTCAATGCGTCAGCTAAATCTTGTAACGTTACATAATGAATTGCGCCTGCGCCAAAAGCCTGCACGGCTTTAAGGCTGTGTTCGCCCAATGCGTAAAATTGCCCAATACCCGCTTGTTTAGCATAAGCGCCAATTTCAGCATGCATTTTGCTGGCATCGATGCCCAACTCGCCCATATCGCCCATGACCATGATTTTTTTGCCTGCTCTTAAAGCAAGCACATCAATCGCTGCCTTCATAGAAGCAGGGTTCGCGTTGTAAGTATCATCAATCACCAATGCGCCATTGAGCCCAAGCTTTTGTTGCAAACGGCCTTTAACGCCCGCAAATTGACTTAAACCAAGTGCGATTTTTTCTAAATGCACATCAAGCGCCACTGCAGCTGCTGTTGCAGCCAATGCATTGAGTACGTTGTGTAATCCTGCCGCAGGCAGCTCAACCGCAAACTCTCCCTTGGGTGTTTTTACATGAAGACTGCTTGCTCCATCTTTTAACTGATAGTGAGCATTCACATCTGCTGTGTTATTGATGCCAAAGCTCAAGATTTTTTTATTGCCAATGAGCGACCTCCAAAAAGGCGCAAAGTCATCATCTGCATTGATGATAGCGGTGCCGTCATCGGCTAAACCTTCAAAAATCTCGCCTTTAGCACGTGCAATCGCTTCAACCGAGCCAAGTTCACCAATATGTGCAGTGCCTGCGTTGTTGACCAAAGCCACACTAGGCTTTGCCAAGTTGGTGAGGTAACTAATCTCACCTAAATGATTCATACCCATTTCAATCACTGCATATTGATGCTGCGCATTGAGCTTAAGCAGAGTCAGCGGCATGCCAATGTCATTATTAAAATTGCCTAGCGTTGCTAATACAGCTTCATCATGGCCTGCCGCAGCTTTAAGTATGGAAGCCAACATTTCTTTAACTGTCGTTTTACCACTGCTACCAGTAATCGCCACGAGTGGTATATTGAGTGTAGAGCGCCAATATGCAGCAAGCTGACCCAAACCTAAGCGCGTATCAGCCACTTGCAAAGCGGGTGAGATATTTTCCATCGCTGTGCTTAGCATCACAGCTGCAGCACCTTGTTCAAGGGCACTTTGCACAAAGTTGTGCCCATCAAAATGTTCGCCTTTTAGTGCAATAAACAATTGATTGTTTTGAATCGCGCGGCTATCTGTACCTACACTACTGAAGCTAACATCTGCACCGTAAAACTGGCCATGCGTAGCCTTTGCCGCTGTTGAAAGGAGCATCATAAATAAGCCTCCAATGCTGCTTTAACTTTTTGCACATCACTAAATGGGTGTTTCACACCTGCAATATCTTGGTAGTCCTCATGCCCTTTGCCTGCAACCAAGACAACGTCGCCTACTTTGGCAGATGCAATCGCTTTAGAAATAGCCTGCGCTCTATCTAAAATAACTTCATGCGCTTTTTCCATACCTGCTGCCACTTCTTTCACAATACTTTCTGGGCTTTCAAAACGTGGATTATCAGAAGTGATCAAAGCAACATCAGCAAGTTTTGATACGACTTTAGCCATAAGTGAGCGCTTACCTTTATCTCTATCGCCACCACAGCCAAACACACAAATTAATTGCCCTTTTGTTTGCTCACGCAAGGTAGCCAGCACTTTTTCTAAAGCATCAGGGGTATGTGCGTAATCCACCACAACCAAGGGTCTTGCACCACCACCATATTGCTCCATACGTCCTGAAACTGGCTTAATCGCTGCAATCGCCTGTGTCGCCTCAGCAACACTTACATCAGAGGCCAGCAAGCTGGCATACACTGCCAACACGTTATAAGCATTAAAACGCCCTAATACTGGCGCGTGTAAAACAGTCTCACCAAAAGGACTTTTCACCTTCATGCTCAGACCTGATTCTGTAAGCGTTAAATCACTCGCACTCACATCAGCCTTAGCTAAACCATAAGTGAGCACACGCTTATCTTCTTGAATTAATGCTGCGGCATATTGCTTTCCTACTTCATCGTCCACATTGAGCACTGCGCAACTTAAACCTTCCCAAGCAAATAGCTTTTGCTTGGCTGCTGCATAACTTTGCATATCTCCGTGATAATCTAGGTGGTCACGCGTCAGATTAGTAAACACGGCCACATCAAAACGCACACCATTCACGCGGCCTTGATCTAGGCCATGTGAAGAAACTTCCATCGCCACTGTGCTAGCACCTTGTTTGAGGTAATCAGCCAACATACCATGCAATAAAATTGGGTCAGGTGTGGTATTAATCGCATCAGATAGCGCGCCTGCAAAACCATTACCTAATGTGCCTATTACTGCTGTTTTGCGTCCTAAAGCCGTCATCGCTTGTGCCAACCAATGGCTGCATGAGGTCTTACCGTTTGTGCCTGTCACGCCTATCATCCATAAATCTTGGCTAGGCATATCATAAAAAGAATCTGCTACATTGCCAGCCAAACGCCTTAAGCCTGATACGGCCACATTAGGAACAACGTTCGCCTCATCCCACTGATAGCCATCTGCTTCCCACATCACTGCCGCAGCACCTTGATTGACAGCTTGAGTGATAAACTCGCGCCCATCCACGCGCTCGCCTGGGTAGGCTAAAAACAAGCTCCCAGTTTGCACCTTACGGCTATCAGCCGTCATGCTAGTGATAGTCGCACCTTGTGCTTTAAGTGTAGTGAGTAGCGTACTCATGTAGACTCCTGCACTTCTGGCACCACTTCATTTGGAATCACAATGTTGTCTATGGGCGCGTCCTGTGGCACAGCGAGCATACGCAAACTCTCACCCATGACTTTACTAAATACTGGTGCAGCCACTGCGCCACCGTAATACTGACCGCCACTAGCCTCATCAATCATCACCGCAACAATCAGACGTGGATTAGATGCTGGAGCAAAGCCAACAAAGGAACTCACATATTTATGCGCCTCATAACCGCCCACACCAGGCTTATGCGCTGTACCTGTTTTACCCGCCACGCGATAACCTGGCACTTGTGCCTTAAGCGCAGTTCCACCTGGCAACACCACCATTTCCAGCATGTCTTTCACGCTGTTTGCAACTTCTGGTGTGAACACCTGCACACCCAGTGGAACATCTTTGAGCTTAAAAATAGACACCGAACGAAGCTCACCTTCGTTTGCAAATACCGTATAAGCGCGCGCCAGCTGCAACAAGGTCAAACTAATCCCGTGACCATATGACATCGTCGCCTGCTCAATCGGCCGCCAAGTTTTGGCATCACGCAACTTACCAGTCGCCTCCCCTGGAAAGCCAATATTGGTCGGACGACCAAAACCCACTTGATTGTATTTACTCCACATATACTTTTTATCTAAACTTAGCGCCATTTTTGCAGCACCAACGTTAGACGACTTTTGTATCACCTGCGCCACCGTCAACAAGCCTTGAGGATGTGCGTCACGAACGGTAGCCGTACCTATCGTAATACTTCCGGGCGAAGTCTGAATCAAGGTATCTGCCTTATAATTACCCACTTCCATTGCTGCTGCCGCAGTAAATGGCTTCAGTGTAGAACCTGGCTCAAACACATCAATCACTGCGCGATTACGTAACATTGCAGTACCTTTTACAGGACCATTCGGGTTGTATGTCGGCACATTCACCATCGCCAACACCTCACCTGTCTTAGCATCCAACACCACCACCGACCCAGCCTTGGCCTTATTTTCAACGACCGCCTTATCTAACTCCCTAAATGCCAAATATTGAATCCTGCTATCAATAGATAACACCAAATCTTGGCCATCTTGCGGCACTTTAACCGCCTCCAACTCTTCTACAATACGGCCGCGTCTATCTTTAATGACATGACGCTCACCAGATTTACCAGAAAGCCAATGATTTGAGGCAAACTCCATTCCCTCTTTACCAACTTCATCAACATTTGAAAAACCGACCACATGCGCAGTTCTCTCTGCGCCAGGATAAAAGCGGCGATATTCACGCTGCATAAACACACCAGGCACACCTACGCGCATCACACTATTTGCTAACTCAGGTGAAATACGACGCTTCAAATAAACAAACTCACGCGCTTGATTACCCAACTTTTTCTCAAGCACTTTTGCATCAACATCTAACAACTGCGCAATTTTTTTAATTTGCTCAGGGCTTGCTACCACATCTGGAGGGCTAGCCCATACAGACTCCACTGGAGTGCTAATGGCTAAAGGCGAACCGTTTCTATCAACAATCATGCCGCGATGCGCAGGCAGCACAATCTTACGGCTATACCTTGCATCACCTTTTTGCTGCAAAAACGCCCGATGCGTACTCTGTAAATATACTGCTCGCCCAACCAAAGCAGCAAAGCCAATCAGCACCACAAATAGCAATGTACGCCTGCGCCAAACAGGTAATTTAATTGACACAGGAGCCGACATCATCGCCACTATGCACCTGCCCCTTTCGCGTCCACAGCAGCTTCAGGCTTAGCTTTAGATTTAGGATTAACCAACTGAATACGCTTACTATCAGGTACTTCCATCTTAAGCGTGTCTGTTGCAATCTTTTCTATACGCGCAGGATTACCCCAGGTACTTTGCTCCAACTGCAACTGGCTCCATTCAACACCATATTGCTTGGTCGCATTTTGCTCTTGCTCTAACTCAAAATACATTTTGCGCGCCTTATGCTGAGCCGTCACAGCGCCCAAGGACACAACAATCAACACCATCAACAAAATGATATTCAGACGCGTCATCACATCACCCCAGTTCGCTCAGCAACACGCAACACCGCACTGCGCGAGCGAGGGTTACGCTTTACTTCTGCTGCACTCGGCTTCACTGCACGCCCTACCGACACCATTCTTGGCTGCGGCAAATCTTTAGCGCGCACAGGAAAATTAGCAGGCAAATCATCCCTGTCTTCTTCAGCGCGAATAAACTGCTTCACCTGACGATCCTCAAGCGAATGAAAGCTAATCACCGCTAAGCGACCTTGAGGGGCAAGCAAATTTAAGCACTGAGGCAACACTAGCGATAACTCCTTGAGCTCCTGATTGATGAAAATCCGTAAAGCTTGAAAGGTGCGCGTCGACGGATCTTGACCGGGTTCGACTTTATACACCGCCCCTGCAACGACCGTGGCAAGCTCTCTTGTAGTGGAGATGGGCTTCCCCCCTGTGCGTAACGCAACAATCGCCCTTGCAATCTGTTTAGCAAACCGTTCTTCACCATAATCTTTTATGACCTCCGCTAATTGTTTCTCTGAGACTTCCGCTAAAAACTCTGCCGCTGTTTGCCCGCGGCTCTGATCCATGCGCATATCCAGCGGCGCATCAAACCTAAAACTAAAACCACGCTCCGCCTCATCAATCTGAGGGGACGAAATGCCCAAATCGAGCAAAATGCCATCCACGTGCTGAATGCCAATTTCAAGCAAAGCTGACTGCATGACTGAAAAATGGCAATGCACAATAGCAAAGCGCTTATCTTGTATGGTGTGTGCTGCAGCGACCGCAGCCAAATCTCTATCCAATGCAATCAATCGACCTGATTGACCGAGCTTTTCTAAAATTCTGCGGCTATGTCCACCGCGCCCAAAAGTGCCATCCACATAAACACCCTCAGGCTTAATATTTAAGGCATCCACCGCCTCATCAAGCAAAACCGTAATATGCGCAGGAGTCGAGTTCAGGCTATTTTGCGGAGTAGGCGCTAGGCTATTGCCAGCACTCACAGCGAGAACCCATCCAACTCAGCAGGTATTACCACCTCATCACTGCTCATCACACGCTCAAGCTGAGCACGCCAAGCATCAATACTCCACAACTCAAAGTGACTACCCTGACCCACCAACTTCACTTCTTTATCCAATTTAGCTAACTCACGCAACGAAGGCGGCACTAACAATCTACCAGCACTATCCATAGCAACATCATCCGCATTACCCACCAACAAACGCTGCAAATCACTCGCCTGCTTATTAAATGAAGACAACTGCATCATCTTCGCCTGTATTGGCTCCCACGCAGGCTGCGGATAAATCAACAAACACCCATGCGGATGCGCGGTCAACACCAAATCACCAGCGCATTGCACCTGCAACGCATCTCTATGCTTAGTTGGCATCGCAAGCCGACCTTTAGCATCCAGATTTAATGATGTAGCACCGCGAAACATTTTTTACTTATTCACCCTTTGACGATATTTGCCTAAAACACCAAAAAAACACATTTCCAAATCTAAATTTCCCACAAAAAAACACTTTTCCCCACTAATGAACACTATAGTTAAAAAAAAAGCACTATGCAAGCACTTTTTAATGATTTTTCCTTTACAGGACAATGACTTAGCTGATTTTTATGCCAAACAAAATATCCTTAATAATTATATAGATAGGAAACTTAGTGAAAGTGACTTATCAGGACAATCACGCAAGCCATACAAAAACAAATGCAGCATGCTTGCCAAGCAAATTGACAATAAAGATGAGATTTCGACACTTCATATTAAAAAAACCATCAATCAAACAAGCGTTAAATTCTTATCCTATTGATTTTATATGACTTTAAATTCTGGCATCAAACCTGCTCATTAAGAACTAAACCGCTTAAGTTAATAAGCAAAACAACATAGAGCGGTAGAAAAATACAGATGCTTCAAACCTCAAGCTTTGAAACATCCAATTGAATTAAGCAATCTTTAACTAACCATAAAAAGGAATATGAACATGAAAAAAACTCTAGCACTTACAGCATTAGCTTTAGCATTCGCAGCATCAAGCGCAGCAAACGCAGCAAGCCTCACTTTTACTGGCAACCTAACAAATCAAGGTGATGTTGACACATACAATTTCACTGTAACTAGCACTTCAAACGTATCAATATGGACAGACTCTTTCAACAGCGGCGCAAACTTTGACCCTAACTTGCGTATTTTTAACTCTGCTGGCGCTTTGATAGCATTCAACGATGACAATTCTGGCGTTGCTTCTGGTCAAACATATTGGGATTCAGGCATTGTTTCAACATTAGCAGCAGACACTTACACGGTAGCGATTTCAGTGTGCTGCAACTTGTACAGCAACTCAAATATCAACGCAGTTGGTGCAAACACGCCCCTCACCCGCGGCTCTTTCTATCGCATTAACATTAACGGCAACTCCGTTGCTGCTGCAACAAGCGCAGTGCCTGTTCCTGCTGCTGCATGGTTGTTCGGTACAGGTTTAGTTGGTTTAGCCGGCTTACGTCGTAAAGTAGCTGCTTAATCGAAATTTTTAACTACAATTAAACAACTAGCTTGAATGAATCAGGCGCCATGATGATTAGCATGGCGCCCGATTTCACATTAATGATGCATTCCTTTGCTGAACAATCACACAAGCCATACATAAAACAAAATACACATGCCGAACAAAATGACAAGAAAGACGAAATTCCAACACTCACTTTAAAAGTAGTCTTCAAAAAACAAACCTAAAAATTCATAAAATATTGATTTTATTAAAATTTAAATTATGGCATCAAACGTGCTCATTAAGAACTATCCCACTTAAGCTAATTAGCAACAGTGTGCAGAGGGGGCAGGAAAATGTAGATGCTTCTAAACCTCAAGTTTTGAAACATCAAATTTAACTAAGTGAAATTTAACCAATCCTAAAAGGGATATGACCATGAAAAAAACTCTAGCATTTACAGCAGTAGCCTTAGCATTTGCAGCATCAAGCGCAGCTAATGCAGCAAACTTTACGTTCAGCGGCAACCTAACAGATACAAACCAAGTCATCACTACAGCATTTACCCTCACAACTGCTGCAACAAACGTACGCGTTTGGACAGACTCATTCAATAGCGGCGGCAACTTTGACCCTATCGTTGCTGTATTTGATGCAAACACAGGTGCATTACTTGCACAAAACGATGACAATCCTAGCGTAGCTTCAGGCCAAACGTTCTTTGACTCAGGCATCGTATTTAGCTCACTCGCTGCTGGCAACTACTTCTTCTCAATGGCTAGATTCCCTAACTTCGCTAACGGCAACAATTTTGCTGACGGCTTTAGATTCAGCGGCACAGGTACGCCTTTAACCTCTGGTAACTTCTACCGCGTAAACCTAAGCGGCGTAGACTCTGCCGCTGTTGTTGGCACGCCTATCCCTGCTGCTGCATGGCTGTTCGGTACAGGTTTAGTTGGTTTAGCTGGCTTACGTCGTAAAGTAGCTGCTTAATCGAAATATTTAACTACGATTAAACAACTAGCTTGAATGAATCAGGCGCCATGACAACTAGCATGGCGCTTGATTTCAGAAGCATCACATTAATAAAACAAATTAAAATCAAAAAGTAAGCGCCACTCCCCATCAAAAAGCAAGACCAAGCTATAGCTCCAGCACAAAACCAAAAACAAGCCATTAGCCCGAACGGGTCATAGACAGAAAAAGACTCATCCATATAATTTGAAATCATCGAAAATTACAGTGTAGTATCATTTCGATTTAACCAAATCAATAAGGGAATATTCATATGAAAAAGACTCTAGCTTTAACAGCAGTAGCCTTAGCATTTGCAGCATCAAGCGCCGCTAATGCAGCAAACTTCACATTCACAGGCAACCTCGTTAACACAAACGACGTTGTTACTATCAGCTTCTCACTTGCAACAGCTGCAACAAACGTACGCGTATGGACAGACTCATTCAATAACGGTGCAAACTTTGACCCTATCGTTGCTGTATACAATGCAAGTACAGGCGTAAAACTTGCAGAAAACGATGACAACTCTAGCGTAGCCCCAGGCCAAACAGTGTTTGACTCAGGCATCGTATTTAGCTCACTCGCTGCTGGCAACTACTTCTTTTCAATGGCAGTATTTCCTAACTTCAGCAACGGCAACAACTTTGCTGACGGCTTTAGATTTGACAACAACCCTGCCACGCCAATCCAAACTGGTACATTCTACCGTCTAAACTTAAGCGGTGTAGATTCTGCTGTTGTTGGCACACCAATCCCTGCTGCTGCATGGTTATTCGGTACAGGCTTAGTTGGTTTAGCTGGCTTACGTCGTAAAGTAGCTGCTTAATTTTAAGCATTTGCTTTAGCTAAATAAAAAAACCGCAGCTAGGCTGCGGTTTTTTTTTCGTTCGTATGAAGTTGACCGATAAGCCGGGTTCTGTCGTGCATTGCTACACGTAACAGTCATTCCTCTAGGCGCATAATTACTTATACGCTCAAGCAACCTACCCGCTGGCAGCGCGAGCCACGCCTTATTACTTACGTAAAATACCAGCCTATTTGGTCTTGCTGCAGATGGAGGTTACCGCGTTTCACCGTAACTTAATACGCTCGTCTCTGTGGCCCTATTCCTCGCCTTGGCCTTTAGTTTTGCAACATAAAGGTTGCTGCGTACGGCCGTTAGCCGTCATCTTGCTCTGTGCAGCCCGGACTTTCCTCCCTCAACGTAAGGAGACCGCAA
>CAZAHP010000001.1:47445-58546 GCA_964484985.1 uncultured Methylophilaceae bacterium | reverse complement strand
ATAGGTGACTCAGTAATAAAGTGTGGCAATGTGTTTAGTGTTTGACCATCACGGTCAATCGCTTGCGCATTTTCAAGACTGGTATGTGAATAAATGTCACTGAGCAGAGCTGCTTTACCGTTAGTTGTCCATAGTGCGTGGATTTGATGGCTTTGCGTGTTAAATGCATGCACTTGTAAGTGGTCAAGCTGATTTAATTGCCCTAAGTATTGGCTGTTAGGGATTAAGCTAGCAAAGGTTTTGTAAGCGTTAAAAGCTGGCCTTGTGCGGAATGATGATGCGTTTTTACTTACGCTCGCATAATGCGTGATGCGCTCAAGCTTGGGGTATTGTGTAATATCTTCATCAATTAAGCCTTCACGGTGGCAAATGAGTGGCCCCCATGCTGCGTGCTGTAGCGCCCCAGATGCTGCGCATAGCAGCATGTAGCGTGCAAGGTAATCTGCTTGCTTTTGTTCGCCATCTGGCAGTAGGCGTTCTATTCTAGGCAGTGTCCAAAAGGCTGATGGTGAGTGCATATTAGCCACACCATAATTTTGACCTATGTTTTGCAATACAACCGCTTTTTTAATGAGCCTGTAGCCCGCTAGTTTGGCTAATGTACGCCCAAGTATTTTATGGTCATCGCGCTCTGGTTCAGTACAACGCTCTGAGAAAAGGTTGTTCGTGTGTATATCTGGTAATTGTCCTCTAGCTTTAAGGATGCTTAGGATGCCTATATTATAAAATGGCTCAAAATCAGTCACATTGGGGCCAGCAAGTGTAATGCCTCGTTGTTTGATTTCTTGATGGGCGATTTGCCATGCGATTAAAAAGTGATTGAGTGTGTAGCCCGCCCAGCGCACGCGGTTAATGGTGCTACCCACTTCAATTAAGGCGATTTGTTTGCCATATTGCTCACACACAAAACTTACGAACTCGCGCCATTTTGCTTGTTCAGCGCTATTTTGCATATTGCTAGCAGCTGAATGTGGTTGGACTAAATGAAGGTGAACCTGAAAAGATGCGGCAATCAGTTGCTTTAAAAAGCGTGCAACATGATTCTGTTCATCTCCGTAGGTGAAATCTAGCCTTACTTGTTGTATGCCTAGATTTTTAAGCGATTGGATAATATATGCGTCAACTTCAGGGTTGCTGGCAGTAGCAACGCTAACACCAGAAAAGTTAGCAGGCACAGCATGCGGCGCTTGCGGGGTATTGCCGTGTTTTGAGGCTAGTTTTCCAGTTAGAATTGCACGCACATTAGCACGTAAAAACTGCCAATGTGCAGAGCTTAAATGGTATTTACTCAAAGATGAATTCTCAGCTAATCTAACAACTAACCGCGAGTGTTTGACTGTGAGTCAAATTGCATTAAGTCAACTTTAGGTAGTGGCTGCCAGCCTGCTTTGCGATGCTCTGCTACTACATTGGTGAATACACCGCCACGCACATAAAATTTGGCTGTAAGGCGCATAAATTTAGGGTCTGTAGCTGCGACCAAGTCATCTAAAATTTGATTAGTCACGGCTTCGTGAAAGCAGCCTTCATCGCGGAATGACCACATATAGAGTTTGAGACTTTTTAGCTCCACACAGAGCTGGTCTGGAATGTAATCTAAATACAGCACTGCAAAGTCTGGTTGGCCTGTTTTGGGGCATAGGCAGGTGAACTCTGGGATTTCCATATGAATGTGGAAATCACGCGCAGTATTGGGGTTAGGAAAGGTCTCTAAGGTTTTTGTGGGTTGCGCAGTTGGTTTGCTGCCAATTGAATCGGTAGACATCATATGAAGGATAGGGCTTTTAAGCTAAAAAAACGTTATTATACTAGTTAAAAAATTCTAAAGGGCACTTCTGTCAATTGAATTTCCCTAGCTTTGCGGCTTTGTGCATGAAAAATAATCCTTACATATCATGTGATTGATAGATATACCCTAGATAAAAAATGAATCTTACTTTTGTGGCATATTTCTAAATTTGCGCTTAACACATTTAAAATTAGCTGGATTTAAATCTTTCGTTGACCCAACGACCTTGCATATTCACGGGCAGCGTGTGGGCGTGGTTGGCCCCAATGGCTGTGGCAAATCGAATGTGATGGAATCTGTGCGCTGGGTATTGGGTGAGTCTAGCGCCAAAGAAATGCGCGCAGACTCTATGGATGCAGTGATTTTTAACGGCTCATCTAATCGCAAAGCAATTTCACGCGCCAGCGTGGAGCTGATATTTGACAATAGCTTAGGCGGTGCATCGGGTGAGTGGTCGCAATATGCTGAGATTGCGGTTAAGCGCGTGATTGAGCGTGATAAAGGCTCGAGTTACTTTATTAACAATACTCCGGTGCGCAGACGCGATGTGGCGGATTTATTCTTAGGCACAGGCCTAGGCGGCCGTGCTTATGCCATTATTGGGCAAAATACCATTTCACGTATTGTTGAAGCCAAGCCTGATGAAATGCGCGTGTTTTTAGAAGAAGCTGCGGGTATTTCTAAATACAAAGAGCGCCGCCGCGAAACTGAACTACGCTTACGTGATACCCGTGAAAATCTCACGCGCGTTGAAGATATACGGCAAGAGTTAGATAAACAAATCAGCCGCTTAGAGGCGCAGGCAGTAGTAGCCGAGCAGTATCACAAGCTACAAACCAAGCTTAAGCACACACAAGGCCAATTATGGTTGCTCAAAAAACGTGACGCTAGCCTTGCTTGGGAAAAAGCGCAGCGCCAAGTAGAAAAAATGGTGAATGAGCTTGAAGCGCAAATGGCAGCGCTGCGTAGTACTGAAAGTGGTTTGGAAACACTCAGGCAGCAACACCACACCAGCACAGCGCGGGTGCAGACCGCACAAACAGCTTATTATGAGGCGAATGCTGAAGTTTCTAATTTGGAACAGCAAGTTAAGCATACGGTAGAGGCGCGTGAGCGTTTGAATATGCAGCTGCAGCAAATTGAACAGCAACAGCAAAAGCTAGAAACACAAACTGAAACCTTACAAGCCAGCTTAAAACAGCTCAATGCTGACCAGTTGGCGGCAGAGCAAAGCGAACTTGATGTACAAGCAAATTTACTGCAAATAAGGCAAGTGCTGCCCGAGTGTGAACAGCAAGCAAAAGCTGCGCAAAAAGCTCATCAAGAAGCACAAAAGTCACTGACCGATGCAGAGCAAAGCATACGTTTAGATGCTGCAAATTTAGACCATGTAAGCCGCACTTTAAATGAAGCGCAGCAACGTTTGCAACGGCTAGAGCAAGAGCTTGCGCAATTAGTGCTGCCTAACGAAGATACCATCACAGAAAAGCGTAGCGCTTTTGTAGTAGCGCAAACAAATATGCAAGCCGCAGAAAAGCAGCTTGCTGTGCTGCGTGAGCAAGAGCAGTTACAAATGGATAACATAAAAGCCCTGCGTGACGCGCAGTTGCAAGAGCAGCGTCAACTGGCGCAGCTTGAAGCGCAAATTAACTCTCTTAGCAAAATACAGCAATCTTTAGCAGGCGCACAATCTGCTAACGCCAATGCCCAGATGCAGCAATGGCTCAACAGTGCTGGCTTAAATAAAAGCGCGCGTTTTTGGCAAAAAATCACCATAGAGTCTGGCTGGGAGACGGCTTTAGAGTCTGTGCTTGGGGCAAAACTGAATGCCATTGTGAGTGAAACAGAGCTTGCTGTTAGTGGCAGACCTAACAATGCCATAGTGTTATGCCAAATAGGTGCAAATGCGGAGCTTGCCCAGCACCCCAACTTGCAAGCTTTAAGTTCAGTGTTGCAAAAGACTCCACCAGAGCTTACTGGTTTGCTAAGTGACTGGTTAACTGGGGTTTATTTGTTAGCAGATGGCGCTGATGTTGCGCAGGCAAGGCAGCAATTGGGCGCGGGTGAGCTTTTGGTCAATCGGCATGGTGACATCTACACCCGCTATAGTGTTGCTTATTATGCGGCTCAATCAGAGTTGCATGGCGTGCTTGAGCGTCAACGTGAGTTAGATGGTTTGCAAGAGCAGTTGCCTCAATTGCAAGCTGCATTAAAAACCAAAACGGAGGCGCTGCTAAATGCAGAGCAAGGTTTGCAGCAAACTCGCCAAGCTTATCAACAAGAGCAGCAAGCACTGCGAGCTGTTACGCAGGCTCAGCATCAGTTAAACCTAGAAATCGAGCGTTTAGAACAACAAAAATCACATGTGCTTGATAAGCAAACCAGCTTAAGACAAGAGCAGCAATCACTTGGTTTGCGTATTTCATCACTCAAAGATGAAATTCAGCAAAAACAAATGGCTTTGCAAAACATGCGGGCCTCACTAACTGGCTTACAACAAAGCCGCGAACAGCTATTTCGCTTAAGACAAAGTGCTGAAACAAATCTGCAAAAACAGCGTGATATGCTCATTGCAGAAGAGCGTTTAGCTCAAGAAAAGCAGTTTAATAAAAAATTAATTTCAAATAATATCAATGAGATAAATTCAAGGATAAATAATATTTTTGAAGAAAAGCAGTCGCTGGTGTTGCGCAAAAACGAAGTGAAAGCGATGTTGGAAGCTTCTAAAATGGAAGGTTTAAAAGCAAACTTAGAGGCTGCTTTAAACGTTAAATTGCAGAGGGAAGAGGAATTAGCACAAGCGCGTAATGCCATGGTAACGACTGAGCAAGCGCTACAGATGCAAGAGCGTCAGCGCTTACAAAATGAGCAGCTACTTCACCCATTACGCGATAAGTTAGAGCAATCGCGTTTGAGCGAGCAGCAAGCACGGTTGCATTTTGAGCAATGCCAAACTGAGTTTGAAGGCGTAGGTTTGGATGAAGCATCATTAAGTGAAGGTTTGGCTGCTAACGCTAAAGTGAATGATTTTGAATCAAAATCTGAAGCGCTTAAGCATGATATAGAAGCGCTAGGTGCGGTAAATCTTGCTGCAATTCAAGAGCTTGCAGCAGAGCGTGAGCGTAAATTTTATCTTGATAGCCAAGCGCAAGATTTAGAGCAAGCAAGCGCAACCCTAGAAGATGCTATCAAACGCATCGATAAAGAAACGCGTAGTCGCTTACAACAAACTTTTGATGAAGCAAATCGCCACTTTGGTGAGCTTTTTAGCGTATTATTCGATGGTGGGCAAGCAAGATTAGAGCTGCTTGGCGACGAAATACTAGATACAGGCATGCAGGTATTTGCTCAGCCACCTGGCAAAAAGAACAGTACGATACATTTGCTTTCGGGCGGTGAGAAAGCGCTTACAGCTTTGGCCTTGGTGTTTGCTTTATTTAAACTAAACCCCGCACCATTTTGTTTAATGGATGAGGTTGATGCGCCATTGGATGACAGCAACACCGAGCGCTTTTGCAATATGGTGCAAAAAATGTCTGAAAAAACGCAGTTTTTATTTATTAGTCATAATAAAATAACCATGGAGATGGCTCAGCAACTCATAGGGGTCACCATGCAAGAGTCAGGTGTTTCGCGCATTGTAGAGGTTGATGTTGCTGCGGCGTTACGCATGCATCAAACTTCAATCGCGTAGTAGAATCACTTTATAAATATAAAAAAGTATGCATATGACAAAATCACGTATGACAGAATCACATATGACAGAATCAAGAGTACAACCATGACAGATTTATACTTGGCTTTATTGGCGCTAGGCGCAGCCATTATTATTGCAGTAGTCACTTTTAATTGGTGGCAAGAGCGTAAATTTCGCAATGAGAGTGCACAGCGCTTTGCTTCTATAGATAATGATGCATTGATGGAGGAGTTTGATAACCCGCAAGTGTTGCCACGCGCAGCAGGCATCAAAAAAGAACCTAGCTTCACTATTAACGATGCGCCTGAGGCAAGTGATGAGCCGGAGCATCATCCTGAGCACTTTGATAATGCAAAATATGATTTAAATCAGCCAATTATTGACGAAAGAGAAGCGCTTGAGGCGAAAAGCCAAGCTGAAGTGCTGGATGCCCCTACACCACGCAGCAACATAGAAGAGAATTTAGCTGTAGAGCAAACAAGCTATGAAACAGACCACACAGATCAAGAAGTAAATTTAGCTACTGAAGTTGTAAACAACAGTGTGGAAAGTAGCGCTGTAGCGGCTTCAGTACCTCCAGTAATTAGCCCAGAAGCTGAACATGACTCGCCTATTACGCTACCTGATGATATTGACCCATTAATGGATTTAATCGCTGTTTTGTATTTGCCTGAAGCTGGCACAAGTTTGCCACTGCGCGACTTTATAGTAGCGCTCACTGATATTGATAAACCGCTTTTTCTACACGTGTTAACACCTGAGCAAACTTGGTTGCCAGTGACAAGAGAGTCTAGCCCGAGCGGCTTTTCAAAGGTGACCTGTAGTTTGCAGCTTGCGAATAGGTCTGGCTACATTTCTAAAGCATCTCTAAGCCGCTTTCAGGCTGAGGTTGATAAATTAGGAAGAAGCCTCTCAGCGCATGTTGAATGGCAAATGCAAGCTGACCCTTGGCGCTATGCAAGTGAGCTAGACCAGTTTTGCATTGATGTAGATAAATTAGTAGGTTTTCACATTATACAAGGCCCTAGTGGTCCATTTACAGGTACAAAATTTAGAGGCTTAGCCGAGGCAAATGGCTTTACATTAGATGTTGCAGGTAATTACGTAAGACTTTCCGAGCAAGGCGATGGTTTATATACTATTAGCAATCATGATAACCTGCCATTTAGCCCAGAAATGTTGCGCACTTCAGTGATTCACGGCGTTGCATTCAAGCTTGATATTCCACGCGTTAAAAACTGCCCTGAAGTATTTAACCAAATGGCACTGATTGGCCAGCAAGTTGCTAATAATTTAGGTGCTAATTTGGTGGATGACAATAAGCGACCTGTAGGTGAGACACAACTCGAAATTGTAAGGCAGCAATTGCGCGTGATACACACTAAAATGGTCGCTCGCGGAGTGGTTCCTGGTAGCGCCAGTGCGCTTCGCTTGTTCTCTTAGGTTGATACATGGACCTACCTCCTACAACACAGCAGGCTGGGTTGTTTGGCAGTGATTCTGTCGCTGAGCAAGCAAAGAGCTTAAGTGAACTCATAAATAGCTATGACTATCACTATTATGTGCTTGATGCGCCTTTGGTGCCTGATAGTGAGTACGACCGCGTTTTTCGTGAGCTGCAGGCCCTAGAAAAAAATCACCCTGAGCTTATTACATCTGACTCGCCCACCCAACGTGTGGGTGGTACAGCGCTTGAAAGTTTTGCCAGTGTTACTCATAGGCAAGCCA
Organism: uncultured Methylophilaceae bacterium; assembly: GCA_964484985.1. GTDB lineage: Bacteria > Pseudomonadota > Gammaproteobacteria > Burkholderiales > Methylophilaceae > CAZAHP01. The sequence continues at coordinate 51,332 of CAZAHP010000001.1, read as the reverse complement.
TGCTTTCACTTAATAACGCCTTTGAGCTGAGCGAGTTAGAGGCTTTTGATAAAAGGGTGCGTGAAGGTTTAGGCATTGATGAGGTTGAATACGCGGTAGAGCCCAAGTTTGATGGTTTGGCCATTACCTTAACCTATGAAAACGGCATATTTGTACAGGGTGCAACCCGTGGTGATGGCTATACGGGTGAAGATGTCACCCATAATCTAAAAACCATACGCAGCATTCCCACAAAACTTACAACAGCCAATCCGCCTAAGCTTTTAGAAGTGCGCGGTGAAGTGCTGATGTTTAAGCAAGATTTTGAGCGTCTAAATCAAGCGCAAGCTGCGCGCGGCGAAAAATTGTTTGCTAATCCACGTAATGCCGCTGCAGGCAGCCTGCGTCAGCTAGACCCTAACATCACTAAAACACGGCCTTTAAGTTTTTTTGCATATGGTTTGGGTGCAAATGAAAACGCGCCTGCCCAGCTCACACATTCGGCCGCCATGGATTACCTCGCGGCTCTGCATTTGCCTGTGTGTAAAGAGCGCACTACAGTGCGTGGCGTACAAGGTTTAATGCAATATTACGAGACCATAGGCAAAGCCCGTGAGAATCTGCCTTTTGATATTGATGGCGTGGTTTATAAGGTTAATGCTATTGCTCAACAAAACGAGCTAGGCTTTGTGTCGCGTGCACCGCGTTGGGCAATTGCACATAAATTTCCTGCGCAAGAAGCACTTACAGTGGTAGAGGCGATTGATGTGCAAGTGGGCCGAACTGGAGCAATCACACCTGTAGCGAGGTTAAAGCCTGTGTTTGTAGGCGGCGTGACCGTTACCAATGCCACGCTACATAATCAAGATGAGATAGACCGTAAAGATGTACGTGTGGGTGATACTGTCAGCGTGCGCAGGGCAGGGGATGTGATACCTGAAGTGGTTTCAGTAGCGCTACATTTAAGGCCAGCCAATACCCAAGCCTTTAATATTTTAGCTTCGATTCAGCATGCTTGCCCTGTATGCGGTTCGCACGTGGTTAAGCAAGAAGATGAAGCTGTTGCAAGATGCACAGGCGGCTTATTCTGCTCAGCGCAGCGCAAACAGGCGATTCTGCACTTTGCTTCACGCCGTGCGATAGATGTAGAAGGTTTGGGCGATAAGCTGGTAGAGCAACTGGTGGATGCTGGTTTAGTGAGCACACTGGCCGATATTTATCACTTAACACTCGCAGATTTAGCTAATTTAGAGCGCATGGCAGAAAAATCTGCACAAAATCTATTAGATGCTCTACAACATAGCAAACAAACCACACTGGCTCGATTTATTTATGCGCTAGGCATCCGCAACGTAGGTGAGAGCACCGCAAAAGATTTAGCGCGTCACTTTGGCAATTTATCGGCCTTAATGCAGGCAGATGTTGAGGCGTTGTTGCAAGTGCCTGATGTTGGCCCTATCGTGGCAGAATCTATTTTGCAATTTTTAGCAGAAGCACATAACCGCGAAGTGATACTCAAGCTGCAAGAAGCTGGCCTTACATGGCAAGAGTCAGAAGGTAAGCAAAATCTAAGTGGTGTATTAACAGGTAAAACCCTAGTGCTTACTGGCACGCTACCCACTTTATCACGCGAGGCTGCTAAAGAAATGATAGAGCAAGCAGGCGGAAAAGTAAGCGGTAGTGTTTCTAAAAAAACCGATTTTGTCGTGGTAGGTAGCGATGCAGGCAGTAAGTTAGACAAAGCTCAAGAGCTAAGCCTTGCCATATTAGATGAAGCTGGATTACTCGCATTGCTGGCATGAACTATTCACAAAAATTAGCTACTAACTACTTGAATTAACACAATCACTGTTTAAAGGACGTAATATTTTGAAACTTAGCCCTACCTTACTTTTAGCATGCACAATTTTTTCTGCAACTGCATATGCTGAAGGGATAAGTGCATTTGATTGTAATCTTGCGATTAAATCAGGCGATAGCGCAAAAGCACTTAAAATTGCTGAGCAATTACTCGCTAAAGATAAAAACAATAGAGAGGCGCTTATCTGTAAGGCTATCGCCCACGGAAAATCTTCAGACAGTGCGAATGCACTTACGGCAGCTGAACAAGCTGAAAAGTTGGCAAAATCACCCGAAGAGCATATGTATGGTTTGACGCTCATTGGTGATTTAGAAAAGAACGATGGTCATTTAGATCAAGCAAACAGCCACTTTAATCAAGCCTTAAAGTTAAGCGAACAATTCAACAATAAACGCTTTGAGCGTATAGACCGCAATAAGCTTGGTGACATCTTAATGTTGCAGAATCAGCCAAAAATGGCTTTAGAACAGTTTTTAGCCGCTGCCAAGCTAGGCATGAACGATGACGAGCGCGCAGACGATTTAGAGCGCATTACGGCAAGCTACAAAGCCCTTGGGCAACTAGATAAGAACTTAGAGTACCAAATTAAATCCGTGCAAAAAATTGAAGCGCTGAGCGACCCAGAGCGCTTAGCCAATGCCTATTTAGAGTTGGCACGTTTATACACGGTAGATAAATCTTACTCATCTGCTGAAAACACTTTAAACAAGCTAATGAAGCTCAGTAAAGAGTATGACAATCAATATTTTGTGGCTAAAACCACAATACAACTCGCCAAAGTAAAAGAGGCGACTGGCGACAAAGCAAGTGCGCAAAGCTTAAAGCAAGAGGCTTTGGTATTGGCTAATAAGATCAAGGCTGATGATTTGGTCAAAGAAATTCAAGCCGACTAACTATAGGGGCATGACATTGATACGCCATACAAACCGCTAGTATTTAAAGGCCGCGCCTCTGCCAGTAACGAAGTGAGCCGCTTTGATGCGCATAGCCGTGAGGCCATCGATGATGGGTGGGGTAGCTTAGACGAAGCGTTAAGCCCAATCAAAACTGAGGTGGCACTTGATGCTAGCCGTAGCGTTATTAACTACGTCAACTCACCTGACATCCCTTTTGACCGTACCATTAACCCTTATCGTGGCTGCGAACATGGCTGCATTTACTGCTATGCTAGACCTAGCCACGCTTACTTAGGCTACTCTCCTGGCCTAGATTTTGAGAGTCGCCTGCTTGCCAAACCAGATGCAGCGCAAATACTCAAAAAAGAGCTGGCAAAAGCTGGCTACCAATGTGCGCCAATTGCTTTGGGCATGAATACTGATGCCTATCAACCCATTGAGCGTGAATACCGCATTACGCGGCAAATTTTAGAGGTGCTAGCAGAAGCTAATCACCCCTTTAGCTTGGTGACAAAATCTTCTTTAGTCGAGCGTGATATTGATATTATCGCGCCTATGGCTGCGCAAGGTTTAGCCACTATCTTTGTGACGATTACCACTTTAGACCGCCACATTACGCGCAAATCAGAGCCGCGTGCCGCTGCACCTGAGCGCCGTATAGAAACAATCAGCAAGCTCTCGCAGGCAGGCATACCCACAGGTGTGATGGTGGCGCCAGTGATTCCTGCACTGACTGATTTTGATATGGAAAATATACTAGAACACGCCAAAGCAGCAGGGGCAACTCGCGCAGGCTATGTGTTTTTGAGATTACCTCATGAGTTATCGCAACTTTTTCAAGAATGGTTGTTACTTAATTTTCCGCTAAAAGCTGAACATGTGATGAGCTTAGTACGTCAGAGTAGGGGAGGCAAAGACTATGATGCTAACTTTAAAACTCGTATGAAGGGTGAAGGCCTTTTTGCTGAGTTACTGAGTAAACGCTTTAAGCTGGCTTGCAATCGCTTAGCACTCAATCGTGAGCGTATTAGCTTTAATACCAATCTGTTTAAAGCCCCAGAAGCGTGGCAAGAGATAGACCACAAAAAACATAGCCCGCAGATGACATTATTTTGAATTATGTAAGGAACAAGCTTAAGCTACGACTAAAC
>CAZAHP010000001.1:46131-47345 GCA_964484985.1 uncultured Methylophilaceae bacterium | reverse complement strand
TGTAAATAACCCTTGCAAATGCTTACCACCTCAATTTTAAGGCTTAAATCATGCTCATACAAAAACCATCCGATATTATTCCTTCAGAAATCACGCCGCGTGAGGTATTTGAAAATCGCCGAGAGTTTATTAAGGCCGCAGGCTTTGGGTTAATAGCGGGCGCTGTTGGCGCGGCAGGTTTGCTTTCAGGCACGGCGCAAGCTGCAACGCGTCAAAAAATTAGCAACTACACAAAAACTGCTTATGACCCTGGTGAAAAATTAACTTCGTATGAAGATATTACCACCTACAATAACTTTTATGAGTTTGGCACTAGCAAAAGCGAGCCCGCACAGCTTTCAAACCTATTTAAACCACGCCCTTGGACAGTCAGCATCGAAGGCATGGTAAAAAAACCTAAACAAGTTTCCATAGAAGACATTCTTAAAATCGCCCCCTTAGAAGAGCGCATCTACCGTATGCGTTGCGTAGAGGCTTGGTCTATGGTGATTCCATGGATAGGGCTACCTTTAGCGCAACTGATTAAATTTGCAGAGCCCACAGGTAGCGCAAAATATGTAGAGTTTATTTCTGAGGCAGACCCCAAAACAATGTCTGGTGTCAATTTGCCAGTGCTTGATTGGCCATATATTGAAGGTTTGCGTTTAGATGAGGCCATGCATCCATTAGCAATCATGGCAGTTGGGCTATACGGAGAAGTGTTACCTAATCAAAACGGCGCCCCTATGCGCTTGGTAGTGCCTTGGAAATACGGCTTTAAGGGCGCAAAGTCCATCGTCAAAATTCGGTTTACCGACAAAATGCCACAAACCTCATGGATGAAAGCGGGGCCAAGAGAGTACGGCTTTTACGCTAACGTAAACCCTGAAGTTGACCACCCACGCTGGACGCAAGCCTCAGAACGCCGCATTGGCGGCGGCTTATTTTCACCGCGCATTAAAACTAAGATGTTTAATGGTTATGCAGAGCAAGTCGGGCAACTCTACGCAGGCCTAGACCTTAGAAAAAACTACTAAGGAACTGGCATGACACCAAGTAAGCAACAAATGGCCTATATTAAGCTAGGCCTGTTTTTACTCGCACTGATACCGCTTGTTAGATTGGTATATTTGGGTGTTACAGAAGATTTAGGAGCAAACCCTGTAGAGTTTGTAGAGCGCTCAACAGGCACATGGGCGCTGGTGATGCTGATGGTGACGCTTAGCTTTACGCCC
>CAZAHP010000001.1:38930-46031 GCA_964484985.1 uncultured Methylophilaceae bacterium | reverse complement strand
GAGAAACTGCATGGTAAAAACTGGTTTTTTGATATTGATTTCCCCTTCCCATTCAATTTATTACCACCTTCAGTGAGTTGGAATATTTCAACAGGTTTTGAGTTAGTAGGCGCAGTTGCTTTACTTCTAGGTTTGGCTACAAGATTTTTCACGGTTTCATTAATTATATTAACGATAGTAGCCATTGCCGCTGTACATTGGCCTACTGAGTGGCACACCCTAAGCCAATTATTTACAGGCTATAGAATAGTGGACGAAGAGGGGGATGGTTTTGGTAATTACAAACTCCCATTACTCTATATTGTGATGTTCTTGCCACTGCTATTTAATGGTGCAGGCAAATTAAGTTTAGATTATTTAATTAAAAAATATTATTAATAAACAATATATTAAAATTTTAACCTAATAATTTACATTAGGTTATATGGATTTTTAAGTTGCGAGTATCTGTGAATTAGTCCAAAATCGAAGTGCTGAGTTGTATACCGTAGTTCACATTGCTTTTAAGGGGTAATTCATGGATACACAAATTGCAATTTTCATCGATTCGCTGAACCAGTTCTGGACTCAAATAGCGAATTTCTTCCCCAAACTTCTTGCTGTTATCGTCATACTTTTTTTTGGTTGGATATGCGCAAAACTCGTATGTTTAGGTTTAAAGCGCATTTTAGAGCTATGTCAATTTGACTCATTTGCACAAAAGTCAGGTTTAGAGGCCTTTTTAGTACACAGTGAGTTTGACTTAAGCATTAGTGCGATTATCTCTAAGGTTGTTTATTGGCTTGTGATTTTGCTGTTTATCATTACATGTGCCAATACATTAGGCTTAACTGAGGTTGCAGATATGTTGCATCAATTAGCAGCTTATCTACCTAAAATCATCATCGCGATATTAGTCATGATATTCGGCACCTTGTTAGCACGTTTTATCAATAGGCTGGTTTTTGCATGGCTGCATGGTATTAAGTTCGAAGGTGCTTTATCTATAAGTACATCAGCAGAATACGGCATACAAATTTTTGCATTATTTGTAGCGCTAGAGCAGCTCAATATTGGTACGCAGCTTCTAACAGCCTTGTTCGTCATCATATTCGGTGCTGTTTTTTTGGCACTCGCCATTGCATTTGGTCTTGGTGGAAGAGACTGGGCTGCTAAAGTCATTAGTGATATACAAAGCAAGAGAAAGTAAAAGCTCACAAGACAATATACCAACACACATGTTTGTGCGTTGGTATATTTTACATTTAACATAATATACATTGAGCGGTTTCTTCACGATTTAACCCATTGTTTATTATGTTTTTTCCTAGGGTAGGGGTAACAATTTAGTCAAAATATCTCGGAACTAACGAGACGATATGATTAAATTCACAATACTGAGTACCAAAGGTGGGGTAGGTAAGACCACGCTCGCAGCAAACCTAGGCGCATTAATGGCTGACATGGGACTAAGAGTGCTCTTAGTCGATGCAGATCCTCAAGCCAGTCTATCCAAGTGGTATCCAATTAAAACTCTAGCGCTTCATGGGCTAAAAAAAGTCATCACCTCTGGGACAGTCACTGCAGACTGCATTTCTCAGACTCGTATTGAAAATCTCGACATCATTCGTTCCGACGATACTGAAAAGACGCTACAGAGTTGGCTGTTAAATCGTATTGATCGTGGCGAACGACTTGCCAATGCGCTCAATAGCCACGTTGTTTCGGATGATTTCTATGATTGCGTCATCATTGACACGCAAGGGGCAGGGGACGGTTCAATAAAAGACGCTGCAGCGTTAGCTGCTGATCAAATTATCATGCCAATTAACCCTTCGGCTTCCGATGCACGGGAGTTTATCGAAGGTACTCAAGAGTTCCTAGAACGTATAGAAACGCCAGGTCGCCGTGTAGGTCCTATCAAAGCGATCATTTATCGCCAGTCGCGCACACGTGATTCTAAATTACACGCACATAACTTGAGACAAATTAATTTAGACAGCGGCGAGCTGGATGAAGCAAAGCTGCTTTTTGATGAAATTAGACAAGACTACATTCGCTTAGGGGGTCGAGTCACCGTATTAGACACATTTGTGCCAAATGCGGCGGCTTATCCAGAGGCCTCTACATTACAAATACCCGTTCATCGACACGAACCCATGCGGGATGGTTCGATGGCTTCCGCGTATGACACGATGCACCATTTGCTGTGGGAACTTATTCCTGCACTGGCGGCTAATGGCGGAACTTATGCAGACGTTGGGAATGGAGATGCGTAATGAGCAACTTAGCGCCCAAACCACCACTGCTTGGCTTGCCAGCCAATATGACTTTAGTTGATATTATGAAAAAAAACGGCATTACTCCTAAAACAGAACCTAAAACAGAAGCTCAAATATTAAGTGTGCGTGCCAAGGTAGCATTGTCGGCTCAGCAAATTAGAAACACCACCAATATCCCTAATCCTAGGGACGATAGCATCAAGCTAAACGCTGATACTGAGGTTGATAATTCATTTGCAGTATTGCCAATTGATAACATTCAGTTTTACGAGCATAACCCACGTAAAGCAAGCAATGAAGCCTTTGCTGAGTTGAAAGAGAGCATTCGTATAAATGGTATTCAATCAACTCTTTCAGTAACTAAAAGGCCAAATACTAACTATTACATTCCATTTTCTGGGGGTAATACACGGCTCTTAGCTATTAAAGAGTTGTACGAAGAAACAAAAGATCCTAAATTTGAGAATATTCGCGTTACTATCAAGGCTTGGCGAGGTGAGGTATCAGTAATGCTAGCGCATATTGCTGAAAACACACAGCGTGGCGATATGACATTCTGGGATAAAGCAAACAGCATTCTTGATGTAAAGAAATTCTTTGAGGAGGAACAAGGTAGAGAGTTCTCGTACAGGGAGCTTGAGGAGAAGCTTATGTCGGCAGGCATAAAAACCGATCTTAAGGCAATTAGCGTCTATGTATATGCTAGCAGCTATTTATATCCTATTGGCACACATCTTACGGGTCTGGCTGTTAGTACTATACAACCCAAAGTTAACGCTTTTATTAGATTGGCTAAATTATATGGAATTGATGAAGATGAATACAATTCTGAAATATTTAATCCAGTAATCCTATCCACATCTGAATACCTATCTGAAACTAATACCAAATTTTCTGTTGAAAAACTCTTACATGATATAGGTAATGAGTTAAGCATCAAATGCGAAACAACACTTCGCGAAATAAACAAAATGCTAGGAGTGTTAGATCATGACCCTAAACTATCATTAGAGGAGTTACGTGCGGCCATTGTGGCACCGACTAAGCCCGATAAAATGCTGTCCAATTATCGTCAGTCTGGTGTTACAGCGCCTGTAGTGCATCCACCAGTAGCCAGCTCTGAACAGCCTGCAGAAGTTGAAATGGCCACTGAACAGCCAGCCACACAAACGGTGTGGACAGGGCTGGAAGTCACTAACGCTTCCGATAACGATATGACTGTGATGCAGCAGGCCACGCAGGATTACTTCATTCAAGAGCAAATTACGCAGGAACAATCCAATCATACCAACTTAGACAAACTCAAGAATATTATTCAAAAGCTCATATCTGAGGCGCAACTAGGCGCATGTTTCGTTGAAATTGACAGTATGCCACTTGGTTATTACATGCAGTTTGATAAGAGTGGTCCTTTAGACCTACGAGAAAATGCGACCGATGCACAATCCGTATGGTGGTTATTAGCACTAAGCAGTGGTCAATATGACCCTGACTTATGCAGATCTGCCTTACCTGAGAATTGTGAGTGGCGGCAGCTGACTGAGGATAGACATCCTCAATATAGTGTATTGGGTAGTATCGACATAGCTGTACAGAACAATATTGGCGGTGCTGGAGCCTATTTACAGGCTCCCTGGCTGCTAGATTGGGAAAATAAGGTATCAGAGCTTAGTTTGGAGTTTATTTTAGCTCTTAAGCTTGTAGAAACCCAAGGCAGGTCAGCATGCTGAAACTCTGCATCCAAGACCAAGCCTTATGTGAAAACATCCTTAAGTACGTGATCAACCTAACCGCAAGAGGTGAATACCATCGGTTAGGGGTGCATGAGCTGACTGAGGAACAATTACTTTCATTAGATAAATTGACCAAGTTGTCTTGTGTTAGTTTTTTTAACTTCACTCAGTCTGGTGAACCTAAAATTGAAGTCACCATAGATATGGATAGCCTCAAAGCAGGGTTTAATGTCATTGCCAATTTCGATAGTGACAGTGAGATCATTCAAACATTGATCTACTACATTGAAAATGGTGCCACTAAGAACATGCTTTATCAATTGTTTCAGCCGCCACTTAAAGACGACATTTTGGAGCATTGGTTAAGTAGGCTAAATGTGGCACGCAAATCAGGGCGCAGCGCGTTACCAAATAACTCAACCAGATCGGCTATTCAAGTCTTTTTTCACAAAGCCAGTGAAGCACTCCAAACCAAAGGCATGAATGCCACCGAATTATCTAAAGTCACGAGAACAGCTCTAAGGCAAACGCATGAGCACTTTAACAAAATTCCTTTGGATAGCTTATATGCAACAGTGAATGAGTTTAATACGAAATCAAGTGATAAGTTGAAGGATTAATCATGAAAATACATTCAGCAAAACGTGACACAAAGCGCAAAGTACCTAATGATGATTTTATGTCACTTGAATCATCTCTGACTCAAGGTGAGTTTGAAGATAATCGACCGAATGATGGTGAAAATAACAATAATCAAATGCATCCAGGCTTGTTACTAGACTTGTTTGCCAAGCCCATCATCATCAATCCTGCTTTCGCTACCATCACACAAAGTGCTCTGGCCAGCTTATTACTCTCTTACCTAGCTTATGCCTCAGAAGAGCTGTCTGAAGAGTATGACGGCTGGATACACAAGACTACCGAAGAGTGGTCTGAGTGGACTGGTATGTCACGATTTGAACAAGCATCTGCCAGGAAAATATTAACGAGCTTAGGGATTACGCAAGAAACCAGAGCTGGTATGCCTGCAAAACTATACATGCGCGTTAACTTTGAGCACTTGTATCTGCTCTTAAATTCTCATGCGCAAGAGAGTTATGCGCACTTAAAACTATAACTAAGAGGTATAGCCATGAGTTTTCTGAATAAAGTTAAAGCGATGTTTGCAGAGGATGAAAATTTTGAAGCTGAGAGGCATCGTAATGTAGTTCATGTTGAGAATGTAGATGCCAATCTATTAGATCTTCCTCAGTTTATTAAAGTTGAAGAGGGGGCACTTAATGTGATGAATGGTTGTTTAGTGGAGCTATATGATGGGCACTTACAGTTAATTTGGCATCGTGGCGGATCACCTACTATTGCCCATTCATTTTATCTACCAGGACGCGATGTTGATAAATTTTTGAGTGCTATGGTGTTACAAGCTAATTTGAAACCTGAATAAATAACAATGCAACAGGCACAACGTAAACAGGCCTATAAGCCGCCAAGTATGAATCTTGAGCTAACCACTCAAGTTGAAACCTTGCGTGCGGCTTTGGGGCCTTATTACGTTTCCTATTATCCAATACTGGCAGATGTCACAGGCTCACCAAAAGCAGCGTTCATGCTAGGCCATGCTTTGTATTGTACAAAGATGGCCATGCGTGATGTTAAGCGTCAAGATGGCAGCTTTTGGAAGACCACAGAAAGCTGGTACCAAGAAACGGGTTTATCGGTACGTGAAATTGAAACAGCCAGGAAAGTCTTACGCAACTTAGGCGTTCTCAAAGAAATGCGCCGTGGGATGCCAGCGAAGTTATGGTACACACTAGATCTTAATAAGCTTGCTGAGTTGATTTGCAATCATGTCAATATTAAGTACCGTGATTGGTCATGGGAAGATCGTTATGTGAAAGCCTTACTAGGTAAATCTATTGCTGTCTATGCGCCCTTTGCTTGGATGTCAGGCAGCGCTATTTCAGGATTGTATCTATCGTATTTATTTACCGCATCGCGTAATGCATTATCGAATGTCTCACTGACTATCAGACGTGATGGCCAGACTTGGTTGAACAGTCCAATGAAGCAAACATTAGAGTCTTTACGTCTAGGTCGCAAGTCGCTCATGAATGCTAGGGCAAAGTTAATTGATGTTGGCATCATTGCTGAAATGCGTGATGCAAGGGTTCATTCTCACTTGATTTCACGTATTTTATTTGAACAATTACCAGGCAAAATCACGCTGGAAGTCAATAAACACCACAGTTTGTCGGAATACGACAAACAAGTTAGTCGGAATACGACAAACAACATGTACCCAAAACGCGTAACAAGAGATACCGAAATCGCGAAACAAGAAATACCCAAACCGCAGAACAACATATTCCCATTACGCAGAACAAGTTACGCGGTTTCGGCACTTCCTATATATAAGGAAGCTTTAAACACAGCAGAACAACTACTACATAACCCAGAACAGGTTCATGAAACAGAGCCAGTGAAGCCCTTAGTGATGGTTGAGAAAGTTGAACCAGTGTTAAAACCGTTGTTGTTGGATATGAATGATTTAATCTTTCCACCCAAAATTGCATTGAAGCAGGAAAAACAATCCATGCTGGCTTTGTTGGTACAGAAACAAGTCAACGCGTTAGAGCAAGCGCAGCTGTTATTGGATGAACTCGCAGGGAACATGCAACACCGAGCCATTCATAACCCAGTTTCATACCTAAGAACTTTGATAGAGAACCAACAGAAAGGCCAGTTCATAGTTAATTACGCACATAAAGTCCTGTACGCTCGTAAGCAAAGCCTCATGGCCATGCAACAAAGAGTCAATAATCAAAGTGCTGCAACAGTAAGCCCTATAGACCTAATCGCTAAAGAAAAAGGTCAAGCCATGATGGACAAGCTTAGGGCTAAGCGAAATAGCAAATAAACCTTGTCCTCACTGAGGACAGAAATAGTAAGTGATTGTGTTGCAGTAAACCTTGCCCTCAGTGAGGACGGAAATATAAACAAATTGGGGCAAAGAAGTAACAGTAAATTCGGTGGTCGAAGTGTTGGAACTTCCAACAGTAAATTCGGTGGTCGAAGTGTTGGAACTTCCAACAGTAAATTCGGTGGTC
>CAZAHP010000001.1:0-38830 GCA_964484985.1 uncultured Methylophilaceae bacterium | reverse complement strand
AACAGTAAATTCGGTGGTCGAAGTGTTGGAACTTCCAACAGTAAATTCGGTGGTCGAAGTGTTGGAAGTGGTGCAATTTTGGCAACAACCAATAGATTAGACAATTAAATAACGTTATTGAGACTAGGATAGATTTGTATGGCTAAAGAACCTGCTAAAACTAAAGCTAAGGTAGTGAAAGAACCTAAAGTAGCTAAACCAAAAGCAGCTACAGCAACAGTGCGTACACGGACAGCGCCTTCTTCACCTTTTGCTGATGGTTATGATCTACATGGTGAGCGTGCGGCCTGTGCACATTTAATTGCAGCAGAGAATCCTGATTTCAAAGATCCTATGTGGGACAGGTTCATGGTGTTATTAGACCGTGAAGAAGAATTGATGAAACGTTCGCAGCAATTAAAGCAGCGTTCTTTTGCAGAAAGAATCGTACCTGACAATGAAGCATTGGGTATTCGTACTATTGGTGGTTTGGTGCAGGAAGAAAATGATGAGATGTTCATCCATACCAAAGAAGCCTATCGCTTATTCATAGGTAGAACACGTGACGACAGTCCATCCAGTTATGGTATTTCCAGTGCTAAGAAGATTGCCGCTATTTTAAGATCCGTGTGGAATCTATCTTCAAATGATAATCCGTATGCCGATTGGATGTTAATCCAATTTACTGACCAAATCGATGAAGTGCGTAAAGCTTTAGAACGTGCAACACAAGTGCATCAAGCCACTTTAGATACATTGGAGAAGCGTGGTTTAGTTGTACATGTCATGAAGTCGCGTGCACCAATTAAAGTGAATTTAGGTTTTAGAAGCCCATACGGTTATATGGTGGCAGAGATGTTAGTGGATTTTGATTGGTACACACGGTTGATTAAAACCATGATCGCTAAGTCTCGTGTGAGTGATGAAGTGGGCCGTGCTGATTTGAATAAATTCAGATCACGTATTCGTTCTATTTTTGAGAGTGCATTGCCATTTCAGAAATACTTATTACGTGAAGAGTTGCGTGCACTGTCACGTAGCGACTTCTTGCCTCAAGCAGATGTAGAAGCAACAAAGCGTGTTAAAGCGATACGCGGCATATTTGGAGATGTGCCAGCGAACATCTTTACTGGAGAGCTTTCACCACGTCACAGTAAACGTAAGTTGTTTATTACCAGTCAGGAGCAGGAAGTGCTGAACAACGTAGCTAGAGGTGTGAGTGATGGTGGCACAGAAAGCAGTACAAAAAATGATGATAGTGCAACAGGATTAGAAAACTTGGTGTAACAGATGGTTTTTCTTACAAAGTCACTCATGTGAAACAAATGGAATTGAAGTGAAGTATGAACACTAGAAATAAAGAAAATAATGCGTTGTTGACAGATGCGGGGTACAAAAGGGCTTTTAAGGGTAAGGGGACAGTAGATTGGTTGTCACGCCTACGGCGTGAGTATGAATCTGTGATTGATGAGATGCAGCAGCTATCCGACAGTTCTAAAAAATTATCAAGTTTGCCATGGTACTTATTTAGGCATCAACGTAAAGATTTAAATACGCAGTATTGCAATGGGCAGTTTTATTTAGTGTGGCGCTCGTATGGTTCAAAGTCGTACACATTGACATGGGAAAAAGTGGCACCGTTCTTACAAAACATACCAGTGGAGCAGCAAGCATGGGTGTTGGAAGCGCAAGAGCAAGTGTTGTTACTGAATGCGCGAGAGATGACCTTAAGATTTTGTATTAATAGAGCCGAAAAATGCAGTGAAGCAATCGCGGCGTTAGGATAAACAATGACAGCATGGATTAAAAAAGATCAGGTATTGGATCAGCTCAAAACGAAAGCACGCATGCAACAACTGCTAGACGGGTTTAATTTAAGTTTGTGCGGTCTGGCCAGTGACATTGATAGCGGTTTGATGCAATACGACAAAGAGGCATTGCAGCTTCTTAATCAGGAATTGCTCAGCATTGCCAATAGGGCAGCCTTGGTACTGGATGGCGCAGTACAGGGCACAGGTACGGTTTGGGAGTGTAATTGAAAGTAGTGTTATTAGGTGGGCTGCTTGGTCGGGCGAAGCTAATGTGGATTAAGAAACGCTTAATCAACGCCAGTTGTTGCAACAACTGGGAGCACACCGTTACTCGACAACGGTGCAGGTCGAGTTGTTAAGTAGAAGGTTTATGGTTATCTATTTAACTAAAAGGCGCGGTTATGACACATTGGAAATGCGAGGCCTAACAGCTAAGCGATTCGCAAAACCCCATAGTGAGCAAGCAGCCCACCTAATAACACTTAATTAAGAAGAATAGCATGGTTGGTTTGAAATGAAAACAAATGTACTGATAGAAGCCAGAACATATCTGTTGGGCAAAGGATTTCGTTTTGCAGATGTCGTGTATCTATTGTGCCAAGCCAAAGAAATAAACCAAGGTGACATAGCAACACAGGCAGGCATATCAAGACAACACTTATACATGATTACTTCTGGAAAAAGACCTGTGAATGAGGCGGTGAGAGCGGCTTTTAAAGAATTATTAGGGTTAGACCCTTGGGACAGTGAATAGACGTTAAGTTTTACCCTCACTTCGTGGGTTACGAAGCAATTTAGAGTAAGGAGTTAGTATGTTAAATAAAGCAGAATTAATAGGTCATTTAGGGGCTGATCCAGAGCTTCGTTATTTACCTGATGGAACACCAACGGTCACTGTGAGTGTAGCAACATCAAGTCGCTGGAAGGATAGTAAGACTGGCGCGTCAAAAGAAAAAACGGAATGGCACAGGGTTGTGTTTTTCCGTAAACTTGCTGAAATCGTAGCAGAGTATCTAAAAAAAGGTGCACTGGTTAACGTGGAAGGTCGTTTGCAAACGCGTCCGTGGGAAGATAAGCAAGGTGTAACTCATTACACTACGGAGATTGTGATCGATAGGTTGTTGATGTTGGATAAGAAACCAGTGACAGCAGATGAAGCGCCTCAAGCATCAGATGTGCCGCCGATCAATGATGCGCCGATTGAAGATAACCCATTCTAGGTAGTTTTTAATAAATCAATGAAATTTGAAAGGTATTGAAGCAATGAAAATAAAAATGACCGTTATTGCAACAGTGGTAGGCATCATGGCCTCTAGCACAGCATTTAGCGCTGAATACATGATATGCAAACAAAGTGGGGTAACTAGCTTTGGTAATGCCATATTGGGCGTAAAGAACTCGCCAGTAGCTTGTGAAGGTGACGATTTTAAGCAAGAAAAGCAGTACAAATTCAATGATCTGGCAAAAGAAGGCTGGAAAGTGAACCACATGGCAGCTGTCAGTAATGACAAAGACAACAGAAATATTATCTATTTCTTAATGATTAAAGAATAGATATACCCATTAAATACTTGTAAATTATTGCACGGATATGGAACAAACATGACACACAACGAACTCGTTGAGGCGATCAGCCAAGACACAAATATTAGCAAAACCCTCATTAAAACTGTATTAGCTTCACTAGGTGAAACTGTATGCGGTGTATTAGCTGACAAGCAAGACGTTACCATCCACAAAATTGGTAAGTTTTCAACAAAAGTGCGTGCTGCACGAACTGGTAAAAATCCTAGGACTGGTGCTATTTTAGAGCTTAAAGCAAAAAGTGTGCCAAAGTTTACCATAGCTAAGGCGTTGAAAGATGCGGCTTTGATTGCTAACTGATATTAACTAGGGGGCGTAAGCGCTAAAAGCTGCGCGGTAGAGGACGTAACAGAGTAGGTCTATGACCGAAATTTCCCAATCGTGATTGAACTGGCTAATGAGAGACAATCTGCCTAGCCCCAACTAATAAAATGACATCGAAAAGCTTACGACACAACATAAGAAAAAGAGGTTTTTGTATGAATAACATCACTAAAAAATTACTGTTGGCCACCGTATTTAGCAGTGTGCTGATGACGGGGTGTGCGACCAACACTGCCAAGCTAACAAACACCAATGTCCGAATTGTTTCAATTAAAAATCCACATGGCGCGTCTGGCTATAGCAATGGCCAAGCAGCAGGGATAGGAGCGCAAGTAGGCGGCGGTATAGGAGGTGTTGCTGTAGCAGCGGTAGCGAGTTTGGCCAGCATTTTTGTGAACGAAGCGACGACAAAAACTGAGGGCATTGCTGAAATAGCGGTGGAGAAAGTGGATAACGGCAATCAATTCAATGCACGCTACAAAACCACACCGTTTATTGATGGTTTGCAAGTCGGTGATATTGTGAAATCTACCTTGGATGAGAATGGAGATCTGACACTGGTAAAGGCAGATCAGTGAAAATCTATCAGGTTTATTTAATCGATACGGACGATGAAGCCGTCAATGAGCTGGCGGACAAAACATTGTATTTCTTTGGCAGTGCAATGCGGTTTATTAGCTTCAGTGTTATCGCATTAATGGCGTTTGGTTTGTTCAATCTATTGATGCAAGGTCAAGTTATCCTAAAGACAGATTCTACTGATTTATTGATGCAATTTAAGACCATTACAGGTTACCTTATCATTGGTGGATCCATTGTAGGCCTTATTGCAGGTAGCTACATGCTATGGGCTGCTTTTGTCTATTTCAATAAGTTGCCTAAAGACATTCGTGAAAGTCAGGTTTAGTCATGAGATTATACCTTTGCGAAAAACCATCTCAAGCCAAAGATATTGCCCCTCATGTAGGAGCCAGATCACGCGGTGATGGTTGCTTTACTGGCAGCGATGTAACGGTGACATGGGCGATAGGTCATTTAGTCGAGTTGGCCAACCCTGAGCACTACAACCCAGCACTTAGCTCATGGGACATCAATCTGTTACCTGTGGTGCCGACTGATTGGCGTTTAGAGGTCAAAGATAAAACCAAAGCACAATATAAAATAGTGGCTGGATTGATAAAAAAAGCCTCAGAAATTGTGGTGGCCACTGATGCTGATCGTGAAGGCGAAGTGATCGCTCGTGAGTTGATGCAAATGTCAGGCTATAGCGGTAAAGTTTCAAGATTATGGCTGTCATCGCTTGATGATGCCTCAGTAAAAAAAGCACTGACAAAACTGCTGCCTAATGAAAAAACGTTGCCTATGTATCATTCAGGCTTAGGTCGAGCACGTGCGGACTGGTTAGCTGGTATGAATATGACCATGGCATTAACAAGTGCATTTGGTTCGGGTGGTAAAGGTGGAGTGCTCCATTGTGGCCGCGTACAAACGCCTGTACTAGCCTTAATCGTTAGACGTGAAAAGGCTATTAAGCATTTTGTACCAAAAACACATTATGGATTATCGACTAAATTCCTGATGCAGCAAGTTGAAGTGTCTATGACATGGGAACCTAATGCAACGATACTTGATGCAGATGGACATGTGGTCAATCGTGTACACGCTGATACAGCACGGTTCAGTGTGGATAAAAAACAAGGCAGAGTAAGCTTTGTGGAAAAAACAGCAGAACAAGAAGTTGCGCCTTTGTTATATAGCCTGGGTGAACTTCAAAAAGAAGCTTCATTACGGTTTGGTATGAAAGCGCAATCCGTGTTAAATGCTGCTCAAGCCTTATATGAAAAACACAAAGCGACCAGCTACCCAAGAACGGACTGTCAATATTTACCTAATTCAATGCTGGTAGAAGCCGAAACTACACTAGAGGTACTTTGTAAGTCTAACCAGATGCTATCGGCCTATGCTAAAACCGCGCAAATGCAGTTAAAGCAGGGGAGTTTCAAAACCAGAGTATTCAACGATAAGCAAATTACTGCCCACCATGCAATCATTCCAACGATGAATGCCAATGTAGATAAAAACGCCATGTCTGATGATGAGGCGCGCATTTACGATATGGTCTGCAGGCGCTATATTGCGCAGTTTTTAGGTAGTCATTTGTTTGATAAAACCATCATTAAAGTTGAATGTGGTGGTGAGCGATTTAGGGTTAGTGGCAAGGTTACTACCAGTCCTGGGTGGAAGGTACTTTTTTCAAGTAACAAAGCTGAAACAACAAAGCCTAACAAAACCAAGGAAGTTGATGCAGAAGATGAAACTCAGGTGTTACCTGCAGTGCATGTGGGTGATGCGGCCTTAAATATTTTATGTGAGCTGCAGACCAAGGCAACCACACCGCCAAAAAGATACACAGAAGGCACCTTGCTAGCGGCCATGGAGTCCATCGATAAAGAAATCGAAGACCCACGCTTTAAGCAGATCATGAAAAACAAGGAAAAAGCTGGGATAGGTACAGACGCGACACGCTCATCTATTATTGAAGGTCTATTTAGACGCGATTACATTGCAGCCAAAGGTAAAGAGCTTGTACCTTCAGATAAAGCGAACGAGCTTATCGAGCTAATTGAAAAAATAGCCCCTGAATTGGCCGACCCTGTGCTAACTGCCCAGTGGGAGGAGCAGCTGACACAAATAGAAAAAGGTGAGCTTTCCTTACTGCAGTTTGAAAACAATTTAAGTGATTGGTTAAGGCATGTCACCGACAGCATGAAGCGTGATATGGGCAGTTATAGCATTAAATCAAGTTCAGGTAGATCAGTCAGTACAAACACCTACCAAAAAGCGGCTAAAAATGATGCAGAAGAGGCGCAATTAAAATACCCATGTCCAATATGCCATAAACCGTTAAAGCAGCGTACAGGGCCACGTGGCGCATTTTGGGGCTGTACGGGTTATCCAGAATGCAAAGCTACCATGCCTGATGATAATGGTAAGCCAGGACAAAAAGCACCTGAGCAAGTAAAACAAACACCCACACATGTCTCAAGTAAGCCGATCAAGCCAAAAGCTAAGGCTGGCGATGAGTGTCCTGAATGTAAAAAAGGTAAGCTGATCGGGCGCATGTTTAAAGAAAACAATAAAGCGTACATTGGTTGTGATCAGTTTCCGACTTGCCGATTTTTTGCTTGGCCAGAAAGTTAAAATATAGGTAATTGGTCGTTTACTCACAGACAAAAGCGACCCCAGAGTATGTTCATTAATGTACAGTGTACATTAATGAACATACAAAACCGTTACATGGTAACGCCTTGCGTGGGGTGAATAACTGTATTATCATAAGCGTTACATAATAACGTTAATAACTAAGTAATGGCACGTAAGCAATCTACAATTTTAGATTTGTATGACACCTCTAATTATTGGTTCGTAATTCAATGGATCAGTAGGCGATTCGATGAAGAGGAGCGTGATCCATTCAGTAAATTTGTAATGTCAGAGCGTGTAGGCCTAGCACTTGATGCAGATCGACCTACAGACCCAGTGGCTGCAGAGGTGAGGGCTTCATGGCGGGTATTACAAAAGTCATGGATTGAAGGATGGGAAAAAGAAAGCAGTAACAAATCACTCAACTTTAACGCTGATGAATACTTTGATAATCTGGTTACACAGACAAATCAATGGCTGGATGAAAACTTTCCTGCGAATGACAAGGGAGCTGGCCTAGAACGCAAACGACTTTTAACAGCTGTCAGGCAGCAACGTTTACGTGAAAAAAGAAAAGCACTGAGTGGTGGTGGCGTGATCCAGGTCACAATTAATGGCGAGTTATACAAATTACTTTATCGTCAGTGGGATATACCTGAAGCAAAACGTCATGACATGGTAAGAAGTGCGCTTAGTATTGTGCTTGAATCACCTGAGTTGCTAACAAGAGCTAAAATGCTGGCTGGAATTAATAAAAATTGAAATAATGATAAAACTGACAAACGAAGAATTTGATAAACGCCTACTTTCCAGAAAGCTTAGCTTTCAATTGAGTGAAGCCGCTAGGTTGGTATTAGTGCATGGCAGTAGCGTAGAGGTAGCCGCATCAGTAGTAGGGCTAGCAAAGGCCGAGATTACTAAGGTTAACGATACTCTAAAATTATTTGAGAAAGCTAAAGGATAAATAATGGAACATTACTCACAAGTAGAAATGGATCAAATTGATTTAACAACTTTAATCGGTGCAGTAGGCCTTGAAGCTATGCACCCTACATTAGGTCGCGTGCATATTGTTGGAACTGAAGGCTGGCAACGTAAAGTGCTGTACGAAATTAAATCAGAGGCAGTTCATGATACCACCAGTGACACCGTCTTTTTTGATGTGGAAATGGATGAGAAGTGGGTTCATGCGTTGGAATTAAAAACATTTAATTTCGAGCGGGATTTTGTCTAAAAACAATGTTTAACTATTGACAACTAAAATTATTTGCGGAAAATGCGTATTGCATTAATTAGTCTTTGACTCGTTTGGCTTTTCGTTATTAAGCTGCCTTAGTTTCACTGTTGACTGTCAGTTTCAGTTCGTTTGGTTAACGCAAATGACCGCCTTAATGTCGTTCAGTCCTTGTAAACGACGGAGTGCAAACTCTAGGATTTCATTTTATGTTTAGTTTTAACCCATTGGGGAGTTCATTTCCCAATCGGGTAATGCTCCCCTTTTTTTATATTTAGGAGAGCATCATGACTAACACTACAACTTCAACTAACACAACTAACGAATCTCGCTTTTTTGATTTAACAAACATTAGCGAAGGTTACGTTAACCGTATCCGTTTGGTTAAGCCAGCAAAAGGGAAACCTTTTTATGCTTGTACTTTACGTTCTGGCGATTTATCAGTTGATGTGATTGCTGTAAGTACTAAAGCTGTTAAAGCTTTGGAGCTTATCAAGCCACATTTTGATAAAAATGCTGTAATTAAAGCTAAATGGATTGCAAGTGATTTATCTATTAGCGATTTCACTTATGATAAAGACGTTGGTGAACATCAAAAAGGTGATAAAGGTTTTATGGCTAAAGGTCGTTTATTGGACTTAGTTAATGTCTCAGTAAATGGCAGTGCGTTTGAAGAGTTACCTGTTAATGATACTCGTAAACTTGGTACTTTCGGTTTTGGTTATATTAATGATATTAGATCATTCAGAACCAACGCAATGTCTTGTTCTATAGCTGCGCTACATGGTGAATATAACAAAGACTTAGGTATTAAAGCTGAGACCACTCGTATTAGCTGCGATATTGATACAACTTTAGTTAGCAACATGCAACACTTGCAAAAAATCAGCAGTAAAGAAACAGCAGTTATTGCCCGTTTTGAAGTAAGTAATCTCAAAAAATTTGATTTTACTTATACCAAAGATGTTGGTGTTAATAAAGCTGGCGATAAAGGTGCTAAGTTTATTGGTGCTCTTACCGCAATAAGTGCAGTTTTCTTAGATGGCGTTCGTACCCCATTGCTTACTGAAACATTAGCTTCTTCTGAAGCCGATGATAATGAGCAAAACACGAATCAAGTTGAAGAAAATGAAACTCAATTAGCCCAAGCTGAATAAGCCAAAGCTGGTTTTTGAAATCTCCCTTGGGGATTTCACTTATGGGATAACTCATAAGTGAAGTTCCCAAACTAACAAAATTCACCGAATAATTTTCTCGTTCGCTAAGTTAGCGCGTTTGACACCGTAAGTGTTGCTTTATGTCCAGTTCTGCCATTCATACTGGAATGAATTTCGTCTCGTTATTCAATGGTGCAATTGTACGGGCCTCGTGAACCTTGTACTCAATCCCGAGACAGACCGAAAGTTTGTCTTCCCTATTCGGAAACCAGTGATATTTTTCTGTGATCACACGGATCAATATCACTGGTTTCAACTCCTGTTATGCTTAAGTTGAATCTATGGGTTGTGGAGACCTAGACTTCCACGCCGTTTGCGGCCATGCCGCTAAATCCGCGTTTGTTGCCTATTACGCGTCACGATCTAATACGATTGGATGGTGCAGGCTTTCAGTCTCTAGGGTTGCCCTGGGGGCTTTCTAAAGTACACAAATAGATGTGTTTTTTAGAAAGCCATTAAACGTTTTCACTGTTAGCTGTCAGTTACAGCTCGATTAACACCGTAAGTGTTGCTTTAAAGTTGTTCAGTCCTTGAAAACAACGGGTAGCAATACCTAGGATTACATGAAGTTTGTATTAACCCAATGGGGAGTTCACTGCCCATTCGGGGTGGTGCTCCCTTTTTATATATTTAGGAGAGCATCATGGTTACACCAAAAACTTTTATTTCTGATGTGCAATGGCAGAAAAAACAACATTCATATTTGCTAGATTTGGCATCTACTAAAGAGGGTGCAAAACGATTAGTAGATAAGTTAAATGCAGACCCAGAACTTAGGCAAGGGCTTTGGGATGTTTATTGTCAGGCGATGACAACATTAGGCACTGACGTAATTAGATAGCTACTTTTTCAGATTCTAATAATAACGCTAGAAGTTTTTCTTCTGGCGTTTTATTAGAATACTGAGTTAAGTGAAAACTTATAAAATTATTTAAACCTTGTGCGGTATTTATGCCTTGAGGACTGGCACCAGCAAGTCCTGCAATTCTATCAATATCTGCATTGTTTAATCTGATGGTATTTCCTGACTTCAACATGGGACTTATCCTTTGTTTGAAGTTTACATTTTTACATAACCCAAAGGGGAAGCCAAGCCCTTATGGGATTGCTCCCTTTTTTATTTTATGGAGAGCAATATGATTACAATTAACGGAGTATTAACAGTAAAACAAATTTCTGGGGCAAATGGCAAGTTTTGTACTGGAGATTTAAGCACTTCAATAGGTGAATTCAAAGTCAAAGAATCCATTCTTGATCAATTCGAGGAGGGGCGCTATGAAGGTGAGTTTGTTATAGAAAGCTTCTATTTAAGCTCTTATGTTTGGCGTGGAAAATCAACGACTGATATTAGAGCTAAAGTGACAGACATTAGGCTTGATACTGCAGACGAAGGTGAAGTAGATATTACGGTACCTGAACCTGATCCAGTTAACGAAGCTGCAGCTGCACAATCTACAGTCCAGCCTAGCACTAACGTAGAGTCTGAAAATACTACAGAGTCTAAAACGGTAGTCGCAGATTCATACAAACTGACTAATGACGCTGTTAAAGATTATGAAAACTTAGTGCCTATTGTTGGTGTTGAGTTAATTTATCAAATAGCTAATCACATACCAGTAAAACTTGATCCAACGGTAGATAGGGCTTTATTCCGTCAGCAGCGTGATGTATTAAAAGAGCATGGTTATCTGTTTGATGCAATTACACAGTCTTGGGCTAGAAAGGCTGTGAATCATGATTGAATCTCTCTATCACCTAGTTGCGGTTAACGTTAAGTCAGGTATTAAATCCTATTTAACAGCTACACCGCAATCACATGCAAAGTGTATGACGCAAAAAAGTAAAAAAACCGAACATCCCAATAGAACCATCAGTGTTGAGTTGTACAGTCATCAATCAGTGTGTAATAAATGCTCAGGTTGTGGATTTATGAACGTTTATGTTCCTGGCCACTATTACCCAGATGAAGTGATGCCTGATGATGAAGTATGTGATGCTTGTCATGGCAGTGGTATGTTGAAATAGAATCAAGAAAACTCTCACTCTATGAGTGGGTTTTCTAAAAAGTGTGGCCAACGCATTTTTTAGAAAATCAGTTTCACTGTTAGCTGTCAGTTACAGCTCGATTAACACCGTAAGTGTTGCTTTTAAAGTTGTTCAGTCCTTGAAAACAACGGTCGCAAGACCAGGATTACATGAAGTTTGTATTAACCCAATGGGGAGTTCACTGCCCATTCGGGGTCGTGCTCCCTTTTTATATTTAGGAGAGCGCTATGAGAATTACATCAATTAAAATCAAACTGGGTGCGTTGGATGAACAGCAGCTATATCAACTTCGCGTACAGCAATTAGAAAGTTTTGGCTGTACAACAAGTGATGCGCAGGCAGCAACTGATGCCGAATCGGAAAATGGTAGTTTAACCGAAGCTTTGATGAATGAAAGTAGCCATAGCAGCTACTCATCGTCTAATAACCCAACAAACATTGAGAAAATCACAGGAATTATGGAGTATTCCAAATTTGGTGCATTGGCTCAAATGTTCGTTATGGATGCAGTAAGCAAATTTGCAAACTTGGTTGCCAATACTCCAATTGAAGAATTGGAATCAATGCGAAATGGACTCATCTCACCAGAAGGTTGGCGGGGTGTGGCAGTTGAAATTGCTGAAAAGCTTCGTAGTTAATCAATAGATTACTTTAACCCATTGGGGATACCATCCCCATCAGGGCAGGTATCCCTTTTTATTAGGAGCGATACCATGCTTTATAAAGTCGTTGAATTGGCTGATTTATTTGTGGATGCTTGTCTGCGGAATGAATCAGGTGAGTTAATGTTTCTATCCGTTTATGGCCGAGATACTGCAATTCAGCAGTTCAAAGCTTCCATGCAATTAAAACCCAATAGTGGCGGCATTTCTAATTTTTCATTACGCAATTGTAACGATAAAAAAGAAACGCCGCATAGTGTACAAGTTGGTAATCCAGATCGTTTTGAGGTCTATAGTGGTCGGTTTCCTAAAGATAATCTATTTGGCAATCTAACGCATCTTTGGATTTACGATCCTGTACTGATTAGTCCTAGCAAAGCCACAAAAGCAGGCTGGGTGGTGCTTAATCAACCTTGGGGTGATGTAGGTGTACGTGAACAGCTTTTAAGAGGCGTATGGGGGCTTTACAAGAATCTTTCCCCAGTTCCATTGTTGGATGATTGGCAGTCTGCAATCATGCATTCCAATAATGAAATTTGCGTCACTTGGATGAACACGATCAACTACCCACCAATAGGTAAAATTAGCGCGGCCAAGTTGGTGATCGATGCAGAGTTTACCCAGATCATATCTAGCATGGTGAAGTCAGGATTGATCGGTATTGATGGCCAACAGTTTGATGCAAGTCTGGTTAATCACAATAGTATCGTGAGTAAACAACCAACATCAGATTCACAGTACATCAGCAAGCAGGCAAAAGCTACGTTAAGGCCTTATTTATCTACTCAACAGTATTTATCGATGCTGGAATGTTGCAAAGGTGAAGAGGGTAGTTTCTTTGAGGAAAAATTCAAAGAAATGGCTTATAGAATTGGCAGCATGCCTAAAACTTACGACTGTGAAGATGAAAACGATCCAGTGGTGAGTTTGCATTACTTTTTAGGTGATTCAGATTGGTACATTATTGAAAAAGATATTGAGGATGGCGTGTCGCAAGCATTTGGCTACGCAATACTCAATGGCGATTTAATGTGTGCTGAGCTGGGCTATATTTCAATTAGTGAGTTAGTGGGTACACAGATTCATGTCAAAGGTGATTTATATGAGGGTAGCAGTAAGACCGCCGTACAAGTGCCATTACATGTTGAATTGGATCTGTATTTTGAGCCAAAACCACTGAGCGAAATTAAGCAACTTATTGAGCAAAGATACGGAAGGGCTGCAGCATGAGTGATTCGGTAGATATGCTAGCTTATAACTTACGTGTTGAGCTGAAAGTGACTAAGAACGTAACAATACCAACAAGCCTAAAACCCTATGCAATGTACATCAATGAAATTGAAGATTATCGTAGTCAAGGTAAGGATGGTGATGGTTACTGGGTGCATTTGAAATATGGATATATCAATACGCAGTCAGAAACACACAGTATTCATGAGGACAATATAAGCCAATGCTTAGAAATATTTAAGTCAGGCTATGTTAAGCCTTGTGGATGCCAGGAATGCCATAAATATTTAATGGCATTATCATTAACCAAGTAAAGTAGTAAGAAGAGCCTTCAGGGGCTTTTCTCAAGCACATGGTCATGCGTGTGTTTAAGAAAAGTACCTGGTACTTAGTAGTGTCTCACTGTTAGCTTTCAGTTAAAGCTCGATTAACACCGTAAGTGTTGCTTTTAAAGTTGTTCAGTCCTTGAAAACAACGGTCGCAAGACCAGGATTACATGAAGTTTGTTTTAACCCAATGGGGAGTTCACTGCCCATTCGGGGTCGTGCTCCCTTTTTTCATTTTAAGGAGAGCATGATGCCTAACCACGTTTGGACTAATTTAGAAGTAAACGGTAATGCAGCCGACATTGCAGCGTTCAAAGCCAAGTTTTGTGAAAAAATTGGTGAAGTAGAACATTGTTTAGTATTTAACCGTGTCATTCCAATGCCTGAAGAACTCCAAATTACATGCGGATCAGAATCAAGCTTAGGTAAAGAAGTGGTCGCAGGTGATTTTAAAACGGTGCTGAATTACCCTTGGGTTATTAAGCTGATGCAAGAAGAGCAGCTTTCACAGACTAATATCAATGCCCTACATCATTCTCGGCCGAAGTTTTTGGCTTGGTTCGCAAAACATAAACCTGAAGCAGTTGAGTTAGGTCATAAAGTGGTTACCAATATTGCAAAATATGGGTACGAAACTTGGTATGAATGGAGCATAGTGAACTGGGGGACTAAGTGGGATGCATACAACCACGCATTAGCTGATGATAGTTCCGACACCGTTTTCCGTTGTTACTATGAAACAGCCTGGTCGCCAGCCTATCCAGTACTTGAAGCAATGAGCGCAGCGTTTCCTGAATTAAGCTTCAGGATGGCTTATGCAGATGAAGGCGGTGGTTTTGCAGGCGTGGCATACTGTAATAATGGTGGCATGGTTGATGATGAAGACGGTGATTTTCGTCAAATTTGCATTGATGAGTTTGGTCATAGTAATGATGATTTCTACGAAGATGATTACCCCGTAGCAGCTAATGATAGTGAGGTTGAAACTAACACCACACTATTGAAGTTGGTGGTCAATCATGACTAGCATTTACAAAATCGTCACCAAGACTTTTTACGATGCAAAAGTCACCAATAATGACGCGCTTCCACGCTATTTAGTGTTGAGCTTCGATTTGCAGGATCTATTACCATTTGTAAAAGAAGCAAGTGCGCTGCATGACAAGCTCGGTTTGTTTGATATATCCATTTTGGCAGGTGTTAACTCACTTCGTCACCATGGTAAGCAAATAGACTGCCATTACTTCAATGAGATACCAAGTGATATAGAGCTGATGTTTGCTCAAAATTGCATAGGCGAAAATCGCAGTCAAACGCTTTTAGCAGATATGCCGATAGTCAGAGTGAATGAAATACACCTACGGATCTTTCCAGACGGTTTATCGATTGCAGCTCAAGATGTGTACTCAGGTTGTAGTTTGGATAGTTGGTTCATGCAGTTTGATGAATTTGAGCAGTTGAAACTTATAAATCATCCTCATCACCAGGTAACACATGACTAACCTAGATCTAATGAAAGTCAATCATGCGGCCGTTAAAGTTTGTGGCTCTGATGTAACAGTCGAGCAAACAGATTTTGATAAAACCGCATTTGTGATTGAGCCATGCACTGTCGAGCAATTTAGACGGCTGTGTGTATCACTCAAAGGTAGTGGCCATCATATACAGCCTCTCAGCATAGGACCATATTCTTATTCTAAAGGCGTGATATGTAATTTAGGTCAGTATTAATTTTAACCCTGTGGGGACATCATCCCCACAAGGGCATGGTGTCTCTATTTTTTAGGAGTACATCATGGCTTTAATGTTTTCGCGCTTAGCGCATAATTTTTTGAAAAACGGGTATTACCCAACGGATGAAATGACGTTGGCCAGAATAATCAATGCTTTGGATATTAGTGGTTCAAATCTAAGCATACTGGATCCTTGTTGTGGAGAGGGAACCGCTTTGGCTGAGATAAAGCATCATCTTACTGAATGCGGATCTACTGTAAGTGCATTGGGAGTTGAGTACGATGAAGAGCGTGCCTGGCATTCCAAGACACTGCTTGATAAGGTTGCACACTGTGATATTAACGATGTTTTTATTACTGCGCGTAGCCAAAGTTTATTGTTCCTAAACCCACCATACGGCGATGTTGTTTCTGACAAAGCTGCCACTTGTGGCAGTAAAACAGTGGGTGATCGACTTGAAAAGCAGTTTTACCGTAAGACAATGCCTTGGTTGCAGTTTGGTGGCGTGATGGTGCTCATTGTTCCGTACTATGTACTGGATAAAGAGTATTCCAGCATGATCGCTCGCAATTTTTCGCAAGTGAAAGTGTTTATGTCACCTGAAAAGCAATTTAAGCAGTGTGTGATCTTTGGTGTGAAGCGTCGTGCTGAAATGGTTGATGTGGAAACACAAAAACTTCTTGAGCTATGCGGTACTGGTGAAGCCCCAGTGTTGCCAGAATTTTGGCAAGCAGAACCCTATTTAGTCCCAGAAATACGGGAGGCAGACCTTAAATTCACAGCCATTCGTATTGATGGCCGACAATTAGAGTCTGAACTGAATAGGTTAAGCAAAAATACGCTTTGGTCACAATTTAACACGATGTTTACGGTAGCTGAAGACAAGCCTAGGCAACCATTACGTGCTTTGTCCAACTGGCATTTAGCCTTAGCGCTTGCAGCTGGCCAGATCTCAGGTGTAGTAGAGTCTGAATCAGGTAGAAGGCTGTTAATTAAAGGGGATACCTTTAAGCAACGTGATCTGGTTGTGACACACGAAACAAGTGACAATGGAGTAGTTTCAGAAACCAGAACTTTTACTGACAAATTTATACCAGCCATTACTGGAATAGATTTCACGCCAGGCGAAGGTTACGGCCAGATTGTAAGTATTCGATAGACGTATATATATTTTAACCCGTCAAGCGGAACCCCACCGCGAGGCGGGGTTTCTCTTGATATTTTCAGGAGAATAAAATGAGTAAGTTTTTAGTAACAGCTACACATGCTTTAACTGAGTCATGCACTATCAGCATAGATGCTATTAATATGGAAGAGTCCTTAAAGTTAGCACGAGAAGTCTTTGATGACCCACTATTTCAAGGAAAATGGGAGATGGATGATTTTGTGGGTAAAGATACACTCTATACACAAAGCCAAGAACCTATAGGTGCAGAGTGTCGGATTCAATTGTTGGATGAGGGCACTGTAAGTGATGTGTACATTTCATTTGGAACGTTTACCGAACACAATCAACATGATGGTTATGGCGTTAATGATGACAGCATTTATTATTATGCAAGTGCAGGCGAAGGTGAGCTGCAGGCATTAACGTTACCTGCTAATGCAGATGATTTTGTCATACTTAATTACGAGTTAGTCTATGAGTGGCCAACAAAAGCTACTTATGGAAATAATGGCTTTGCAATACCAAATGACGTAGGCAACTACAAAGTGCTGGTAATGCGCTTAGCTTCAGAGTCATGTGAGCTGCTTATTAAAGCAGGCAGTGAAGAAAGCGCACGAGAGCATGCTTTGCTAATGGTTAAGTCAGATGATTTTATTGCATCCAGTTGGAAGTTGGATGACGAAATCGGTAGTATTCAAGATGTAGTGGTAACAAAATGTAGTTGATGTAGAATAAGAAAAGCCTTCAGGGGCTTTTCTCAAACACATGGCCAAGCGTGTATTTGAGAAAAGTACCTGGTACTTATGAGTGTCTCACTGTTAGCTTTCAGTTAAAGCTCGATTAACACCGTAAGTGTTGCTTTTAAAGTTGTTCAGTCCTTGAAAACAACGGTCGCAAGACCAGGATTACATGAAGTTTGTTTTAACCCAATGGGGAGTTCACTGCCCATTCGGGGTCGTGCTCCCTTTTTTCATTTTAAGGAGAGCATGATGGGATGGACTTGTACCTATAAGCAGAAAGAACAATCGGTGTCGGATTTTCTTTTAAGTAGCGGCGTATTTACTTGGAGTGATGAAAGTCCTAATACGTATAAAGTATTAGATAGTGCTTTCGTTAATTTCAGTGAATTCTATGCAGCTGTTGAATGCATCAACAAACAAACGGGTGAGCGTAGGGTATTTGCGTCAATTACTTTGGTGACTTTACACAAAGATAGCCGCAACAACATTTGCTATAAGGATATGGATGAAAGTTGTGGTCCATGTGCTTACAATTGCCCACTACGCATTTTAAATAAGCTAACGCCTACTGTTCATGAGTATGCCAATGAGTGGCGCGAACGTTGTCATCAAAGGCTCCAAAGTAAAAAGAACGCTAGCAAATTCATAGCCTCGTTAACCGTTGGCAGTCTTATTGAATTTGAGCAACCAGTCACTTTCAAAAATGGATACTCAAGCAATCAATTTAGAGTATCCAGAAAAGAAGGTAAGCGGATCATATTCAATGACAATTATGTGTTTCAGCGCGGCTATTTAATTGGATCAATCAACGAAGGCACAGCACGTTTAATTAGCTAAATATAAATTTAATACTAACCCAAGGGTGTAACCACCCTTTGGGCATGGTGCACCCTATTTTATTAGGAGTACACCATGAATCAATTAGTTAAGTTAACAGATGATCAGTTCTGGGAACAATTTAAACCAGTCAAGAACCACCTTGATAATAATGCTTCTTATGATGGCCACATGTTTGAGACTTATGGTCAAGAATATGAATTCATCCTAGAGCAAAATAAAATCAATCCACTCACTATTTGGACGCTTATTGATAGTGAGGAAAGTTCATGGTTAATTGTTAATGGCTGGCATTATGTAAATCGTCTAGGGTATTTTGTCACTGAGATACCTGCTGAGGAAGGTTTGCAATACAACATTGAAGATGATGACGTACCTGAAAGCTCAGATCCATTGCTCCAGGCATTCAATAACGTTATCGAGCATTGTTCAAATGAAGCTGATTATTTCTCAACTGGGGATGGTAGCGATACCCTAAACCATAAAGAAATATCACTGAATATAACTAAAGTTGGCCAACTGTTGAATGCATTAGTTGTTGAGTACGAAAATGCAAAGCAGAGCATGCCTGATTTTCAGTTGTATGAGTATATTGAGACCAATCTTTTAATTAAGATTTAGTATTTAAATTTGTTTTAACCCGATGGGGAGTTACTGCCCATTCGGGGTCGTGCTCCCTTTTTTTATTTTAGGAGAGCACGATGGCAACGCAATATTTTGAAGATGACGACACTGCTTTAGCAGAACGTTTAGATGGAGAAGGTGCAGCTGAAGAAGTAATACCACTGAGCCAGTTTATTGCCGAGTTTGGGCATGGTTTATTAGAAGCGGTTCAAAAGCAAAATCCATCAATTTATGATGGAAACCCTGATTTAGTTCGTAAAGAATTGATGGAGGGATTGCTTAGAAAACCATTTGAGCCACAGCAAGAAGTTGTCCAGGCTGTCTCAAAGTTGTTGATAGATCATAAGCAACCTGCAGCGATTATCAATGCCGAAATGGGCACAGGTAAAACGATGATGGCTATCGCGGCTGCAGCGGTATTACACGAAGAGGGTTACACAAGGTCACTTGTTATTTCACCACCGCATTTAGTCTATAAGTGGCGTAGAGAAATCAAAGCTACCGTACATAATGCGCGTGTTTGGATACTGAACGGACCTGATACCTTACGCAAGCTTTTAGAGTTGCGTGCTATGCAATGCAAGCCACAAGTGCCTGAGTTTTTTATCATGGGGCGTGTACGCATGCGTATGGGTTTCAATTGGAAACCTGCATTTTCTATTAGAAAAATGCTAGTAGGTGAAGGTGAACATAAGCAACGAGTTCGGTATGCCGCTTGCCCTAGTTGTGGCGGTTTATTACTCGATGATGATGGGAACCCAGTCTCAGCATTGATGGCTGGAGCAATTCTCAATGAGAAACGCGCCTCTTGTCAGCATAAAGTGTTTCGTAAAGTTGCAAGTGAGGATGGTGTTTCACGTGTGGCAGAACGTGACTGTGGAGAGCGTTTATGGACATTGGTCAGTAAAAATGGCCAACCTATGAACACTAAAGAATTGGTGGCCAAAAGCCTATGCCAAATTCCAACCATAGGCGATAAAACGGCTGCTAACTTATTAGATAAGTTCGGTGCTGACATGTTATCTGGAATGCTTAACGACAACGTTTATGAGTTCATCAACTTAATGGATGAAGATGGTGAGCTGTATTTCAATGACAGGCAAGCACGTAGAATGGAGCGAGCAATGGCAAACATAGAATTTTCGTTTGGCCAGGGCGGTTACCAACCTACTGAATTTATCAAACGATACTTACCACAAGGCTATTTTGGCTTGTTAATCGTTGATGAAGGGCATGAGTACAAGAATGAAAGTTCGGCTCAAGGCCAAGCCATGGGTGTATTAGCAGCGAAGTGTCAAAAGATCCTGTTGCTAACTGGTACGCTAATGGGTGGTTATGCTGATGATTTGTTCTATTTGTTGCACCGTTTGAATCCGTCAATGATGATCGAAGATGGATTTGACTATAACGAACGAAACACACTTGGTACAGCATCAATGGGCTTCATGCGTGAGCACGGTATTCTTAAAGATATTTATAAGGAAACGGAAGGTGGTTCACATCGTACTGCGCGTGGTAATACTGTAGCTCATAGAACATCCAAAGGACCAGGCTTTAGTCCGATGGGGATCATGCGTTATATTTTACCAATCACAGTATTTTTAAAGCTCAAAGATATTGGTGGCGATATTTTACCGCCATATCAAGAGTACTTTAAAGAAGTGCTGATGACGAGTGAGATGCGTGCAATGTATCACTCACTCAGTGCAACCTTAACTGGAGAGCTGAGAGAGGCGCTTCGTAAAGGTGATACCAGCTTACTAGGTGTGGTTTTAAATGTATTGCTTGCATGGCCAGATACTTGTTTCAGGGATGAGCTTGTCAGACATCCTAGAACCAAAGAGCAAATTGCTTACTTGGTGGAAATATTTGATGACAATACGCTTACTCCAAAAGAGCAAGAATTATTGGAAATCTGTAGATCTAATAAGTTACGTGGCCGCCGTGTTTTAGTCTATACGACTTACACGGGTAAGCGTGATACAGCTGCAAGACTTAAAGGTTTTCTTGAAAAAGAAGGCTTTAAAGTAGCTGTATTAAGATCTAGCGTTGATGCTGTTAAGCGTGAAGATTGGCTGTTTGACCAGGTGGATAGGGGAGTGGATATTATTATCACGAACCAAGAGCTTGTTAAAACGGGTCTTGATATGTTGGAGTTTCCTACTATCGTCTTTATGCAAAGTGGCTATAACGTTTACACCGTACAGCAAGCTGCACGTAGAAGTTGGCGGATCGGTCAAGAAGAAGATGTAGAAGTGTGGTACTTAGGTTATGAGGACAGCGCACAGATGCAGTGTTTAGAACTTATGGCAAAGAAAATAGCAGTATCACAATCAACATCTGGTGATATGCCTGATTCTGGTTTAGATGTCTTAAATCAGTCAGGTGATAGTATAGAAGTAGCATTAGCAAAACAGTTGTTGCATTAATAAAAAACCGCCCTCGTGGCGGTTTTTTACCTTTGTTAACAAATTAGGGTTGAGTCAAACTCTAAAATTTTGTTTCCACGCGGTTAGTGGGTAACTAAAACTAAAAACGACGAGACTGTAACATGGCAATAATAAGAAAAAATACTACTATAAAATCAAAACCCAAACCTTACCCAAACGAAATGACTCGCTGGGCCTATTACATGCAAGCAATAGAGCCTACAAGTAGCAAAATCAACGAAGCGTGGCCAGAATATCACCCTTTATGGGTGCAACAATCACAAAAAATTACACCAGGCGCAAAGCAATTCACTTACATGAGACAGTTTATGTTAGATATGTCTGTTAAGCAGTGTGCTGCATATCTACGTGTAACTGAACGTGAAATTAAACTATGGGAGTTAGACAAGAGACCAGTACCATTTATGGCATTCGAACTACTAAGACTAGTCGAAGAGAGCGTACATTTTAGACTTTCAAATAAGGACTGGGCAGGATGGTTTATTGGAACAAACGGCAGACTGACGTGCCCTCACCGAGGTGACTTGACCTTTGAGCCAAATGATTTAACGATGATACGTGAAGTGCAAAACGCGAATAGGTGTTATTTGTTGGAGCATCAGAAGGCGACTACAAAAATTAGAGATTTAGAAGCCGAAATAATATCGCTGAAAAAAGCCAATTATGAGGATGACTTGTTAACTGAAATGGAGGATTTACAGTCAAAAATAAAGGTGTTACTTAATAGAATGAACGAAGCAAAAGCTAACCAGAGAAAGGCGCGAAAAATGCGAACACACTATCTTGCCACTAATGAGTAACTTCAAAAATACTTAAGCTAAGAATTGTTTACAGGCCTTCAGGAAGAGCAATGCCTTTAACAGAGTTTCCACTCGACTTTAATAGACAATTATGATTTGATTGCTATCAGACTGGATTAAATTAAATTATGAGGTTAATTTGTCATTTGGAAATTTAACTTCAAAACGGGTCAATCCATTTGAAGAAAACACCTGAATATTTCCTTGGTGTGCCTCAATAATCGATTTCGTAATAGCAAGCCCAAGCCCCGCGCCATCGCTGGCTTTCTGGCGGGAAGGGTCAACTCTATAAAAACGATCGAATAATCTGGATAGATGCTCCGTCGCTATAGTCTCCCCAGGATTTTCGATGGCAAGATTTGTTTCTTCTGGCTTGGATTGGTCGATGAACACCTTAATTGATCCGCCGTGTGAAGTGTGTCTGATAGCATTTGAGAGTAAATTGCTTAAAGCCCTACGAAGCATTAGCCTGTCACCTCTAACGGTGCCTTCTCCTGTGAGAATCAGGCTTATGCCTTGTTCATCTGCAATCGCTTCATAGAAACCAAACAGTTCTCGCCCTTCCTTAGCTAAGTCTACTATTTCGTTAGTTGGTATTATCAGCCCATTGTCAGCCTTTGCCAGAAAAAGCATATCGGCAATCATTCGTGCCAGTCGCTCATACTCTTCTAGATTTGAATATAGCACCTCACGGTACTCGTCTGCCGACCGCCCTTTGGATAAAGCTACCTGTGTTTGCGTCATCAAGTTGCTGATAGGTGTCCTTAACTCATGAGCCAAATCAGATGAGAAGTCTGATAAGCGATGGAATGAACCCTCCAGACGAGCCAGCATTTCATTGAAGGCAATTGCAAGGTTGGCTAATTCGGGAGGGACGGAGTTTGATGATAGGCGATCGCTAAGGTGATTTGCCGAAATGCCTTTTGCTACATCCGCCATTTGACGTACTGGGGCCAGCCCTCTGCGGGCGGCAACCCAGCCGAGTAGTATGGTTAGTAGAATACCTGCAGTGATTGCCATCCACAAATTATTATGGAATGCTTTCATGAATGCTTGGTGATGCTCTATGCTAATTGCAAGCGCAACAGTGGCCGATGGCTGTCCAGCAATACCTGTGTCTGCATTAGCAGAGATGCCGCGATATACTCGTCCTCCTTGATCCCACATCACGAGCTTTGCTTCACCAGATAATTCTTTACTGCTTGGTTGTTCAAGAAGGTGAGTGGCAAATGCAGCACTTGGCGAAGTGAATAATATGCGATGATCTGGCCCAAGAATTGCGACTGAAAGATCTGGATGACCAATCAGCGCATCAGAAAGACTTTGTGGAACGGTCGTGAGATCGGATGGAGTGTGAACCTTAATCAGCGTATGACGGACAAGTTCCAATTTACCGTGAAGCTCCATTAGGTCTTGTTCTTCGAAGTGCGATTCCACCAGAGAACCAACTAGTAACCCTACTATAAGCAATACAAGAGTCGATGCTGTTGAAAAAAACAGCGTTAGACGGGAAGTAATTGATTTTGGATTCATCATGATTCTAGGATTTCCAGTACGTATCCCATGCCCCTGATGGTCTGGATGAGCTTAGGCTCGAAATCGTCATCTATTTTTGCGCGTAAACGACGCATCGCAACTTCAATCACATTGGTGTCACT
Organism: uncultured Methylophilaceae bacterium; assembly: GCA_964484985.1. Classification (GTDB taxonomy): domain Bacteria; phylum Pseudomonadota; class Gammaproteobacteria; order Burkholderiales; family Methylophilaceae; genus CAZAHP01. The sequence goes on along the minus strand of CAZAHP010000001.1, from coordinate 15,202 downwards.
GTCGAAGTTCATATCCCATACCTGTGATGCAATCAGAGAACGGGGCAGCACCTCCCCTTGGCGTCGCAACAGTAATTCAAGCAGAGAGAATTCCTTGGCGCTAAGGTCAATACGTCTTCCTGCTCGCGTTACTTTACGTCGCAGAATATCCAATTCTAAGTTGGCGACTTGCAGAAGCTCAGGTTCCTTGGCTTTGCCTCGGCGCAACAATGTACGCACTCGTGCAAGTAACTCCGAAAATGCAAACGGTTTGACAAGGTAGTCGTCGGCACCAAGCTCCAGTCCTTTTACCCTGTCCTCAATCTGGTCGCGGGCAGTAAGGAATAGCACGGGCATATGCTTACCTCCTTGCCTGATTTGCTGAAGTACCTGCCAGCCATCGAGTTTAGGTAGCATGACATCAAGGACTACAAGATCGTAGTCATCAGTTAATGCTTGATGTACGCCATCGAGGCCGTCACGCACTAAATCTACTACAAAGCCAGCTTCGGATAAGCCTTGTTTCAGGTAATCGCCAGTTTTCTGTTCATCTTCGACTATTAAGATTTTCATCTTTTTCTCTTCAGACATTTATCAACATGCAAATTGTTGCACGTAAGCAGGCCAATTACCCAACATTACAAAATTGTAATGTTGCCGTAAGCTATTAGTAATACGTCTACCATCATAATGGTATTCGTCAAAAGGGTGCAAGCAACAAGCAAGCATTACCTTATGGCTGACATTTGCCAGTTTACTTTTTTTAATTTCGTTAGGAGTTTTTTATTATGAGCAAACACACCATTCACAAAATGATTGCTATTGTTGCCGTTAGTTGTATTGGCTTTATCTCTGCAACAGCCATCGCTGGTCAAGATAGTTTTCAACGAGACATGATACAACGCGTTCAGCAAGCTAAGCTGAAACTACAACAGGCTGAAGCTGCTAAGGGTGCAGAACACAAAAAGCTTTTGGGCGAGCATACGCAGATGATGAAAGAAGATATGGATAAATGCCGCACCATGCAGCCCAAGGCTGGGTTGTCTGAGAAGGAACGTGAGGAATGGTACATCGAGCATCGGAAGATCATGCAAGAGATTATGGATCAGATGATGCAAGAGAATCAAATGTTGCATAAGATGGAAGATATGCCTATGGATTCAGGTGACGCGCACAAGCATTAAGTGATTTATCAGGCAGAGCAATGTTCTGCCTGATAGCAATCTATGAAAAAGGATAGCAAGAAATGAAAAAAATATTAATATCAGTGTTTATTGTTACGATTTTTGGAATTGCTAACACTTTGATTTACGCCAACGATGCCCATCACCCAAAGACTGAGGCGCAAAAAAGCTATGCAGTGAAGGGCGAAGTAGTTACTGTAGATAATGTCGCGGGCAAGGTTAAGTTGAAGCATGAACCCGTCCCAGAACTTGATTGGCCCGCCATGACTATGTTTTTTGAGGTAGCTGACAAATCGCAACTAGATGTATTGAAAGCTGGTGATCAGGTCAAATTCGAGTTCGTTAGAAAAGAAGGCGGCGCGCCGTTAATAACGCAAATCAATACGATGAAATAAGCAAGCTTGGTCGGCCAGGTCGATCTGGTAAAAAATAAAGGTGGAAGAAAAAATGAACAAACCACTGGGCTGGGTGTTGGCCTCAATGCTCACAATAGTACTGTTGCCCAAGCTGGGCTGGGCAGATGATATGCCTGATTCGTCGAAGACTTCCATTGTTACGGATGCTAGTCTACAGGAGTTATTGCAATGGGCCGACGCCCACAATCCAGACCTTGCTGTTATGAATTACGAGATTGAGGCAGCAGAGGGCCGTATTGTGCCGGCAGGCGCCTTGCCAGATCCAGTGCTACGTGTTGAGTTGATGGATTTTGCTGGTCCAGCTGCACCGAATGGCTTCAGTGTGTTACCGAACAGGGTTGGTGGAACCAAATACACTGTGATGCAAAGTTTCCCTCTATGGGGTAAGCGTGACATGCGCACCGAAATTGCGACGGCTGGCGTGAGTGAGGCAAAATCTCGCAGAATTGCTTTGCTTGCCGAAATTCACTCCAAGATAAAAACTGCCTACGCGCAGTTCTATCAGCCTTTTCAGCTGAAACGGCTTAATGAAGAAATTTTGGTTCTGTTGCAGGATATTGAAGCGATTACCAGGACTCGTTATTCTAATGGACTAGTGCCGCAGCAGGACGTGATTCGTGCGCAAGTCGAGAAAACCACACTACGCTCCGAAATCATTACACTGGAGGCTGAACAGAAACAGGCTAGAGCCAGACTGAACGCGATGGCTGGGCGACCGCAGCATGATCTGTTAGCCGAACCTCGGGCGCTACGCAACCTGCCACCAGAGAAATTCAATGCAGCTGTGCTGCCAGATAAAGCGCAGCGCAACAATCCACTACTACGTACTCAGGATGCGCAAATTACGGCGGCAGAGGTCAACCGGCGTTTGGTGGAGAAGAACCGCTATCCCGATGTCACGCTCGGTCTTGCGCCGACCCAGCGCGGCGGCGGCATCGACGGCTGGGAGGCGATGGTCGAAGTCAATATTCCGATTCGCTTCGATACACGTCGCGCTCAGGAGTCGGAGGCCAGCGCCGTGCTTGGCGCGGCCAAGGAACGTCAGCAGTCTATCGCCAATAATGTAATGGGTGAACTGCAAGAAACCATAGTGGCATATGAGGCGGCAAGGGATCAGGAGCATCTGATCACCAATACATTGTTGCCACAGGCTGAGCTGACTTTCCGCTCGGCTCTGGCTGGATATGAAAACAGTAAGGTGGATTTCGCCACACTGCTAGATGCGCAGCGTGCGATTAGGCTTGCAAGGCAGGACAGGATCAGAGCGCAGGTGGTGCAGGAAATTCGCCTATCAGAAATCGAAAGAATAATTGGGGAAGAGTTATGAAGCGTTCGGGAATCTGGATTGCACTGGCACTGGTCGGCATCGCCGCTGCCACAGGAGGTGGTTACTGGTGGGGATTGAAACAGGCAGGCCAGCTGTCGACAAAAATGCCAGCCTCCACCTCTGAGCCAGCCGAGAGAAAAGTGCTTTACTACCGCAATCCCATGGGGCTGCCAGATACTTCGCCAGAACCGAAAAAAGACAGCATGGGCATGGACTACACCCCAGTCTATGCGGATGAAGTACCCGCTAATTCCGCCATAGGTAATGACAAAGCGAATCGCAAGGTATTGTACTACCGCAACCCGATGGGGCTACCTGACACATCTCCTGTCCCCAAGCAGGATTCAATGGGCATGGACTACACTCCGGTTTATGCCGATGAGCAATCTTCTTCTGGACAGGTCAAGATCAGTCCAGACAAGGTACAGAAGCTTGGGGTCAAGACTGAGCAAACTGCGTTGCGAGATTTGACCAGGACGGTGCGCGCCGTCGGTCAGTTTCAGTTGGATGAACGTCGATTGCATAGCGTTACCACCAAGTTTGAAGGCTATATTGAAAGGCTTTATGTCAACGCCACTGGTCAACCAGTAAAACGTGGGCAGCCGCTAATGGATGTCTACAGTCCTGAACTGGTTTCCGCTGAAGAGGAATACTTGGTTGCCTGGAACGGACGCCAGTCTCTCAAGAATGGCACGGAGGAGTCGTTAGTTGGCGTTGGACAGTTGGCGGAAAGTGCGCTTAAACGTCTACGCAACTGGGATATTTCTGATGCCCAGTTACGCCACTTGCAACAGAGCGGCAAAGCAAGTCGTACGCTGACTTTGTATTCATCAGCCAATGGTGTAGTGCTAGAGAAAACAGCCGTGGCAGGTATGCGCTTTATGCCAGGCGAGCCGCTGTTCAAGATTGCTGACTTGTCGGCTATCTGGCTACTTGCTGATGTGTTTGAGCAGGATCTTGCACTGGTTCATGTTGGACAGTCGGTGAAGATCAGCGTCGATGCATACCCAGATAAAGAAATGTCAGGAAAGATTGCCTATATTTATCCAACCGTGACCCCCGAAACCCGCACCGCCAAAGTGCGGATCGAACTGGCCAATCCAAGTGGGATGTTAAAACCTGATATGTATGCCAGCGTGCAACTGACTTCTGGTCACTACAAGGCGCGTGCATTGACTGTGCCGGATTCAGCTGTGATTGATAGTGGTACTAGGCAGGTTGTATTAGTGCAGCTCGCCGATGGCCTTTTCGAGCCGCGCGAGGTCAAATTAGGCATGCGTAGCGACGGCTATGTCGAAGTGCTGCAAGGCCTGAGTGAAGACGAAAGTGTGGTGGTACGCGCCAATTTCCTGATTGATGCAGAAAGTAACCTGAAGGCGGCTTTGGGCAGCTTCGGTGGGCACAGCACACACGGCAGCACGAAGCCTGCTGTTGTTGAATCTACCACAACGCTAGTCACTCCAGAACCCGCTGCCAGCCATCAAGGACACTGACATGCTTGAACGAATTATCAACTGGTCAGTCCGCAATGTCTTTCTGGTATTGCTGGCAACACTGTTTGTGGTCGGCGCAGGCGTATATTCATTGCTTAAAACTCCGCTAGATGCCATTCCAGACTTATCCGATGTGCAAGTCATTGTGTATACCGAATACCCGGGACAGGCGCCGCAAGTAGTAGAAGACCAAGTCACCTATCCGCTCACAACTTCTATGCTCTCAGTACCAAAATCCAAGGTGGTACGTGGCTTCTCGTTCTTTGGTGCCAGTTTTGTTTATGTGATCTTCGAGGATGGTACCGATATTTACTGGGCGCGTTCGCGCGTGCTGGAATACTTGAATAGTGTAACAGGACGTCTACCACGCGGTGTAACGCCTACCCTCGGGCCTGACGCAACTGGCGTAGGCTGGGTTTACCAGTATGCAGTGCTGGCTAAAAATCGTTCGCTAGAGGAATTGAGAACCATTCAAGATTGGTACTTGCGTTATCAGCTGACCAAGGCACATGGCGTGGCAGAAGTGGCCAGTGTGGGCGGTTTTGTTAAACAATATCAGGTCGTGCTCGATCCGCGCAAATTACAGGCTTATGGCATTTCACCAGCTCGTATTACGCAGGTAATCCGCGACAGCAACCGCGACGTTGGAGGGCGCGTGGTGGAAATGACTGAAACTGAGTACATGGTACGCGGTAAGGGTTACCTGCGTGGCATCGGCGATCTGGAAACCTTGGTGGTCAAGGCAGATAAAGGTACGCCGGTATTGCTGCGAGATGTGGCCAGAGTTGAACTGGCAGCAGACGAGCGGCGCGGCTTCACCGAGTTGAACGGCGAAGGTGAAGTGGTCGCAGGCATCGCCATGGCGCGTTATGGACAAAATGCGCTAGAAGTCATCCATAATATTAAAGAAAAGCTCGCCGAGATTGCGCCTGGCTTGCCTCAGGGCGTCACGGTCGAAACGGTATATGACCGTTCCGACCTGATTCACCGCGCTATCGATAACCTGAAAACCACGCTGATTGAAGAAAGCATCGTTGTCGCATTAGTTTGCGTATTATTCCTGATGCACGTGCGCAGTGCTTTAGTGGCGATTCTGATGCTGCCAGTTGGGGTGTTAATCGCTTTTACGCTAATGCACTGGCTAGGGCTCAATTCCAACATCATGAGCCTAGGCGGCATTGCCATTGCCATTGGCGCCATGATTGATGCCGCCATCGTCATGATTGAAAATGCCCATAAGCATATCGAACGAGCGCCGCCAGACACGCCTCGATTACAACTCATTATTGACGCCTGTAAAGAAGTCGGCCCTGCACTATTTTTCAGCTTGCTTATTATTACAGTTTCTTTCCTGCCGGTATTTACCTTAGAAGCGCAGGAAGGCCGACTGTTTCAGCCTCTGGCTTACACCAAGACCTTTTCCATGGCAGGCGCAGCGTTGCTGTCAATAACATTAGTGCCAGTATTGATGCTGCTATTTGTGCGCGGCAAGATCATGCCGGAACGCAAAAACCCGGTGAACCGTTTCTTGATCTGGATTTATCGGCCAGTCATTGCCGGGGTCATGCAATGGAAGAAAATGACCATCTTGGTCGCGTTATTGGTGCTGGGAGTAACTATCTACCCACTAAGCAAGATTGGTAGCGAGTTCATGCCGACTTTGAACGAGGGTACGCTGCTCTATATGCCGGCCACATTGCCGGGACTGTCCGTTACCAAGGCGGCGGAGATCATGCAAACGCAGGACAAGATCATCAAAAGCTTCCCTGAAGTAGCCTCGGTATTTGGCAAGGCTGGTCGCGCCAATACCGCCACCGATCCGGCACCAATTGAAATGTTCGAGACGGTGATCAACCTCAAGCCAGAAAGCCAATGGCGCACTGGCATGACCATCGACAAGCTGGTCGCCGAACTGGATAAAGCGGTGCAATTGCCCGGCGTAAGCAATGCCTGGACCATGCCGATCAAGGCACGTACTGATATGCTTTCCACTGGTATCCGTACTCCAATAGGTATCAAGGTATTCGGTAAAGATTTAGGTGAAATGGAAAAACTAGCCAAAGATATTGAAGCGGTGGTCAAGACCGTGCCAGGTACTACCAGTGCTTATGCCGAGCGTATCACCGGTGGCTATTACTTGAATATCGAACCTGACAGGCAGGCATTAGCCAGATATGGACTGGCGATTGGTGACTTGCAGGAAGTCATTGGTAGTGCTCTTGGCGGCGAAATGATTACTACCACAGTAGAGGGTCGAGAACGTTTTGGTGTCATTACGCGCTATCCGCGCGAACTACGTTCTGACCCAGACACGATTGCTCGTCAGGTACTGGTACCAACTATGAGCGGTGCACTCATTCCGCTTGGTCAACTGGCGCACATTTCTCTTGATAAAGGCCCGCCAAGTATCCGTACCGAGAATGCGCTGTTATCAGCTTATATTTTCGTGGATATTCGTGATCGTGACATCGGCGGCTACGTGGCAGATGCGCAGAAGGCGGTGCGCGAACAAGTCAAGTTTCAGCCAGGTTACTACGCCACTTGGAGCGGCCAGTTTGAATATATGGAACGTGCCAAGGCAAAAATGAAGATAGTGATCCCTCTGACGCTACTGATCATTTTTGTGCTGCTCTACCTTAATTTCCGTCGATTGACGGAAACCATTATCGTCATGCTATCGGTGCCATTTTCGCTGGTGGGCGGTGTCTGGTTGATGTACTGGCTGGGCTACAACATGAGCGTAGCGGTAGCGGTCGGCTTCATTGCCTTGGCCGGGGTAGCAGCAGAAACCGGCGTGATTATGCTGATCTATCTTGATCACGCCTATCAGTCACTGAAGGCGCAACGAAATGCTGAGGGCAAGCCGTTCGCCGTGGCTGATCTTTATTCAGCGGTGATGGAAGGTGCAGTAGAGCGCGTGCGTCCAAAAATGATGACTGTAGTTGCCATCATGGCCGGCCTGTTACCCATCATGTGGGGTAGCGGCACTGGTTCGGAAGTGATGCGGCGCATCGCTGCGCCCATGGTCGGCGGCATGGTGTCTTCCACTGTGCTGACGCTGATTGTGATTCCTGCTATTTATGCACTGGTCAAAGAATTTTCGCTACACCGAGCGCATCGGTGATGATTCAACTCAATCATAGGAAACAAATCATGAAAAATCGCACTAAATGGATTATAGCCTTATTAGCGACAACCCTTATTCTTGGAGGCTGTGCCTCGCAAGACCCAAAAAAACCGAGTGGTATCGAGCAACGCATCGAAATCGCGAACTCGCCTTCGGATCATCAGGCAATTGCCATCGAATACGAGAAGCAGGCAGCGGCTGACAAGGCTGCTTCCAGAATGCACCAGAGCTTGGCTAATAAATACAAATATCTGGCGGGGAACAAGAGTTTCGCGCCAGGATCCTTATCTCAGCACTGTAGCAAACTGGCAAAACTTTACGAGCAGGCAGCAGCGGAGAATCTCGAGCTGGCCAAGATGCATCGCGAGGCAGCTGATGTGGTCAAGTAATCTTAACGAGCGACAAGAACATTTCATGAGAGGAGGCTAGCATGCCTGAAATCATTCCTAACCTGCACCCATTGGCGGTGCATTTCCCGATAGCGCTGATTTCCGTGTCAGCATTCTTCCATGTGGCAGCGCTGGCGACGCGGGGCAAACAGGCATGTGCTGCCCATTGCAGCACTTTAGCCCATACCACACTGTGGCTGGGCGCACTGGCGGCGCTGCCAACAGTCTTTTTCGGTTGGCAGGCATTCAACAGTGTGAATCACGATGAAGCCGGTCACGCCGCAATGCTGCTGCACCGCACTTGGGCTCTGGCTACGTTGGCGTTACTGGTGGTTTTAGCGGGCTGGGATTTTTGGCGCAGCAAGGTGGATGCGATGCCTGCCTGGTGGTTTGTAGGCGCTGTGATTGGTGCATGGGGAATGGTTGCCACCACCGCCTGGCATGGTGGGGAATTGGTTTATCGACATGGATTGGGGGTACTTTCGTTACCCGCCGCGGAGCACGGCCAGCACGGACATGAACATAGCTCCGCGATGAAAGACACGGAGCATACAGGTGTAATGTCTACTGAAGCTAGAGGACAAGAACTCTCACATGAGCAACCTCATGAACATTCCCATGATGAACATACACACTGAAATTTTGAACAGGAGAAACCCCATGAAATTATGGATACGCATTTGTGCTGTTGCGCTGACATTAAACTCAGCTGTTGCCCTCGCTGGACAGGCTATCACCGTCTACAAAAGTCCGACTTGTGGTTGTTGCGAGAAATATGTTAGCTACTTAAGAGAGAACGGCTTTGCGGTTAAGGCTATCGACCAGAACGATATGGATAGCATAAAGAAACGTTACGGCGTGACGCGCGTCGCCAGTTGCCATACTGCACTGGTCAATGGCTACGTGGTCGAGGGTCACGTACCAGTGAGTGCCATTAATAAACTGCTCAAGGAAAAGCCCGCAATTCTAGGCATTAGTGCACCTGGCATGCCAATGAATTCACCTGGGATGGGGGAAATGAAAAAAGGCACGTTAACAATTTATCGTATTCCGAATGGCATGGAAGAACCTAAGGTTTACTCCATTGAATAAACGAGGTAAACATGATGCAAAGGAAAGATTTAGCCAAAGATCCCGTATGCCACATGCAAGTGTCGGCATCATCGTTTGATACAGAGTATTCTGGCATGACATTCGCATTTTGCTCAGAGCAATGTCGAGACCGCTTTCTTGCGAACCCGCATCTGTATATCGGCTTTCCAGGTCAAAAGGCGCCAGCGCAGGAAGGCGTTGAAGTCTTAAAATACCGAAATATCCGTCTCGCTTGTCCGCTCAATGCGACTCAGTTCCAACAAATGCATGATGCACTGACCAGCATGATGGGTGTTCAGTATGTCCATATCGATGGCGATAATTTGGAAATCAGTTATGACCTGATTCAGGTCACTGCGGAACAAATTGAGAACAAGTTGGTATCTGTCGGGGCTTCGCTGGGACAAGGGTGGACCGATCGCCTTAGACGCGTCTTCACTCACTTTAAGGAGGAATCTGAAGTTGACAATCTTGAGGTGACGAAAAGCAAAAAGTGCTGTAATCAAGGCGATATATTATGACGCTGCAGAATGCACAATAGAAGGAGAACAAATTACATGATTCGCGACCCTGTTTGTTTAATGACTATTGATCCGCGCCGTGCGGCGACGATGACCGAGTATAAGGGGCAAGCTTACTATTTTTGCTCAGAAGATTGTAAGCAGAAGTTTCTAGCGCAACCAAGTATGTTTCTCGATAAAGTCCCGAGTTTGAGACTAACCGTGGGAGTCATGGGGTCAGCCACTGGCGGATTCACTCCCGAAGTGAAAGAGCTGGTTTTTGCAATGGGTCAGGATATTGCCGAGCGTGGATTTGTTTTGATTACAGGTGCCTGTCCCGGTCTTCCGTATGAATGTGCAAGAGGTGCGCATAGTCGTGGAGGTTTGTCGATAGGTATTTCTCCAGCCCTTAGCCAAGATGAACATGTGCACAAGTATTTTTCTCCCGTAGATGTCTTTGATGTTCTTGTTTACACAGGAAGCGGGCTTATGGGGCGCGAGGTTATCAATATTCGCTCAAGTGACATGGTTGTAATCGTAGGCGGGAGCTCTGGTACGCTCGGTGAGTTCGCTATCGCCTATGACGAAGGCAAGGTGATTGGCATTCTTCAAGGCAGCGGCGGTATCACCACGCAGATTCCACAGCTAGTTACCAGTTTCGGCAAGGATACTGGCGCGCACGTGATTTACGAAAAGGATCCCCACACCTTGATCCATAAGCTATCTGAGACATATACCTCCCATCACTACAAGCGCCCATCATGTTTCTGCGAAGATTCCCATGCCAGTGATGGCTAATGTTACTGATTGTGCACGATTAAAACTGGTTGATGTCGAACTAACGAAAGGAGTGACAAAATGAACACACTTAATCCCTGGCGAGTTGGTAGCACGACAGCATTAACAGCGGCGATGATCAATTTGATATGTGCAATCGCAGTTTATATGTTTCCAGCTGCAACGGTCAGATTTGTTAGCTCGTGGGCACATGGCTTTAATCTTAATATTCTCCTCAGCAAGACTCCATTAACCTTTGATGGAATTGCTGATGGCATATTCAATGTAACACTGACAGGATTTCTGGTTGGTGTGCTGTTCGCCTTATTTTATAACTTAGTGGCATTCTGCCCAAAATGCCGTTAGCAATTTTTGAAGGGAACTATCATGGCAATTGATCCAGTATGTGGAATGAACGTAGAAGAAAAATCAGCAGCAGGCAATGCTGTACATTCGGGGACGACATATTATTTCTGCTCACCTAAATGCCAGCATGAGTTCGAATCTAATCCAGCCAAGTACGCAGGGATTGGCAAAGCAGCTCACACCCATGATCACGACCATGGCATGGCTGCGGCAAAAACATCAACAACAGTTGGAGAAAAAGCAAAAGACCCAATCTGCGGCATGATGGTAGAAAAATCCACAGCGCTGAAAACCGAGCGCGCCGGGCGCGCCTATTACTTCTGTAGCGTAGGTTGCCAGCACACCTTTGAGTCGCCAGAGCAGGAGCTCAAATCCATGCGTACCCGAGTCATGATTGCAATGTCAGGTGTGCTGGTGCTGGCAGTCATGCGTGCGGCGGTATTTCTCGGACTCGCCGGTGGCGCGATGACCTTGAGTTGGGTACCGGTTGACGCACTTCCTTGGTTTACTTGGGGAGTATGGATGATGATACTGGTCACACCAGTGCAATTCATCGGTGGCTGGGGCTTCTATAAGGGGGCATGGAACGCGATTCGCGCCCGCAACATCAATATGGATTTCCTGATTGCGCTCGGCACCTCAGTCGCGTACTTCTATAGCGTCGCGGTAGTGTTCTTCCCTAATGTGTTGCCTGTGGCGGTAGATCAGCGGCAATCCTACTTTGAAGTGTCGGCAGTCATTATCGCCTTCGTGCTGCTCGGGAAGTACATGGAGGAAATTATCAAAAAACGTTCATCGGCAGCGGTGCGCAAACTACTAGATCTCAAACCCGCAACCGCACATGTCATCCGCGATGGCCAAGAGATGGAGGTCCCCGCAGAAAGTGTGATGTTAGATGAGATTATCGTGGTGCGCCCTGGCGAGAAGGTTCCAGCCGATGGCGTAGTATTTGAAGGACGTTCCTCAGTGGATGAAGCTATGCTCACTGGCGAATCCATGCCGGTGGAAAAGTCATCAGGCAGTGCAGTAATCGGCGGAACAATCAATCGTACCGGTCTGTTTCGCTTTAAGACGACGCGGGTCGGCGCGGAAACCGCGCTTGCACAAATCATCAAACTGGTAGAAGAAGCACAGGCTTCCAGCGCCCCTATCCAGCGTCTCGCCGATCAAGTAGCCAGTTATTTTGTTCCCACAGTGGTGCTGGTCGCGTTTGCCGCTTTTGTGGGTTGGTGGTTGATGGGTAATTTTCCACAGAGCCTGATGGCTTTCATCGCGGTACTGATTATTGCCTGCCCATGCGCTCTTGGTATCGCCACCCCAGCGGCGCTGATGGTTGGCGTAGGGAAAGGAGCAGAGGCCGGCATCCTGATTCGTGGCGCAGAAGTGCTGGAACGTGCGGAAAAGCTCACCACAGTGGTATTTGATAAGACTGGGACACTGACCCGTGGCGAGCCTAATATCACCGACATCATTGCTATTGGCAGTCAACCGGAGGCAGACGTTCTGCGTGCCGCTGCTGCAGTGGAGGTTGGTTCGGAGCATCCGCTCGGCGAAGCAATTGTACGTGCTGCGCAACACCGCGAACTCGCGTTACCTAAAGTGGAAAACTTCGAAGCCATTCCCGGTCATGGTATCCGCGGCAACGTTGATGGCAGGATCACGCTTCTCGGCAACCGTCGGCTATTCGAGCGCGAAGGCATTGACACCAAGCCAGCGGAAGAAATCATGGCCAAGCTGGAAGCCCAAGGGAAGACAGCGATGCTCGTTGGTCTAGATGGAGACCTCGCCGGTATCTTGGCTGTGGCCGACACGCTCAAACCTGAAGCCAAAGACGCTATCGCTGAGCTCATGAAAGAAAATGTGGAAGTTATCATGCTGACTGGTGACAATCGTCGTACCGCCGAAGCTATTGCAAAAGAACTCGGTATTAAGCACGTCATTGCCGAAGTATTACCATCAGATAAGGCTAAAGTGATACAGGATTTACAGAAACAAGGTAAATCAGTTGCCATGGTGGGGGATGGCGTCAACGACGCGCCAGCGCTGGCGGTTGCCGAGATCGGTATCGCCCTTGGTTCAGGATCTGATGTAGCTAAGGAAACCGGCGGCATCGTCCTCATCAAGAATGATGTTCGCGACGTAGTGGCGAGCATACGTCTGTCACGCGCCACCATGCGCAAGATTAAGCAGAACTTGTTCTGGGCGTTTATCTATAACGCTATTGGTGTGCCAATTGCGGCATTCGGCTTTCTTAATCCCATTATCGCGGCAGCGGCAATGGCGTTGAGTTCACTGTCAGTAATTGTGAATTCTGCGTTACTTAAACGAGCCAAACTTTGAATCTATGATTAATTAAAAGTTAATGATAGGTGCTGTTGATTCCGCTTACATTATGAAAGGAGACTGAAATGTACTATTTCTTGATTCCACTTCTAATGGGCTTTGTATTCGCCGGTTCAAGCGCGTTTACAAGTGCTTTTTCTCGTTCTTGGGGTGTCAGTGGTGGACGGCTGGTAACCGGCCTGTTACGTAATATGTTAGGAATCCCGCTCTATGGTTATGGCCTTGTACTAGCTTGGTGCGAAACTTCAACCTTGATATTGAACTTGGGTGCTATAGGGCAAGGATTAGGCTGGCTTTTAGTAATCGCAGGTGCAGTACCAATCATAGTAGGTCATTTGCAGCTTGGATGGCGTACACATATGCCTTCTATTAACGACTCACTGATGGATAAAGGGCTTTATGCCTATGTCCGGCATCCTATATATGTCGGTGGCCTGATTGTTTTCTTGGGGCTTGTATTAGTGCATTTCACCGCACCATGGTTATTAGCATCTATCCTTTCCATCATATTTTTTACTGTGATGGCTAGATTGGAAGAAGTTGATTTGTTGCAGCGGATGCCAAAATATAGCGATTACATGGTTCGAGTGCCAGGTTTCCTGCCAATCTTTGCGAATAATACCCTCAGCCGATGGGTGTGGATATGTCCCGCATTAGGATTAATATTAGCAACGCTGGTGTTCTATATGTGGGGTTTTACTTTATGGACATCATTTGTCGGCGCACTGATGCTCGTATGTCCAAGCATCGTATTATGGGGATTGATAACCTTACGTAACTAACAACTACATCTAACTGTATATGAAGGGGTAGCATCATGAACGACGAACATGAAACGAAACATCTTTCCAGAGGGCAATGGGTATTCTATGGATTTCTGATATTTGCCGGATTACTTCTCTTTACAGAACATCGCGCCCATGTTCTTAGTTTCCTGCCTTACTTGATTTTACTTGCTTGCCCTTTAATGCATTTATTCATGCATCATGGGCATGGTGGTCACAATCATCATCATGAAACAAAAGAGGGAGATCAAAAATGAATGCACCTTCTTCTGATTACGGCTTGTGGCCACTTGTCATCATCAACTCTCTAGTATTCATCATCTTCGCTTTTAGTTTTGCCAAGCCGCAGAGTAAGCGTGACTGGCGGACATTCAGTGCGTTTTCAGCATTCCTGGTAGCATTGTTTGTTGAGATGTACGGCTTCCCACTGACCATCTACCTTTTGTCTGACTGGCTTACAAGTCATATTCCTGGAATCGACCCATATTCACATAATGCAGGCCATTTACTAGAAGATCTGTTTGGCTGGGGTGGTAATCCGCACTTTGGCCCATTCCACTTACTCAGCAACGCTCTAATCATTGCCGGCTTCTTCTTGCTCTCTGGTGCTTGGCGCGTGTTGTATAGTGCTCAACGCAAGCATGCGTTGGCAACGACTGGACCATACGCACGCATTCGGCATCCGCAGTATGCAGCGTTCGTGATGATCATGTTTGGATTCTTACTGCAATGGCCAACGATAGTAACATTGATGATGTTTCCGATTTTGACCTACATGTACATCAGACTCGCCAGAATCGAAGAGAAAGAGGCTTATGCTGAGTTTGCTGAGGAGTATTCGAAATATGCTGCCAATACACCAGCATTCTTTCCGCGACTCCGATAACGTAGCTTTTATGTTCGACACATTATCATTTTATTAAAAACTGAAAATAGTTGTTCTTTCATCAAAATGTCTAGCATCAAAAAACTATTGGCGATTCAATTTATAAATATGCAGAAGTGCATGAAAAACAATTTAATTTTATCAGATTGAGCGTGATTATAACTGCACCAAAGGTAAAAAACATTGTAACACCTGCCTTTCTAAAGGCTATCACAATGTATTTTTTGAATTGGGGTTTATAGACATTTGTCCCTGGCACCGAGAAAAACTTGTTTCCTGCCGATATTGCCTAACAACAGTAAATAGGCTTGGTCTCAAATCTAACGTAGTACCATCTTCCCAAAGTGATTCTGAATGGATCGAATGGAGTTCTGCATGCGAACACATCAATATTCATGATAAGAAAATTGGTAGCACTAATCTATTAGATTACGATGAGCTTATTAAAGTTGAAGATAGCAGTATTCAATTTAGTGATTGGTGTGACCTGCTCCCCACTTGCCCTACCAATATAAAATGAAATAGAGTCCACTTTTAG